>JBMOPM010000048.1:0-14195 GCA_049323575.1 Gemmatimonadota bacterium
GATCCCGTACACCGTGGCGAGGCCGAGCCCCGTGCCGTGGCCCGCGGGCTTGGTGGTGAAGAACGGCTCGAAGACCCGGGTGCGCGTGTCATCGTCCATGCCGATGCCGGTGTCGCGCACGATGAGCACCGCGAAACGGCCGGACCTGGCCGGCCCGCCGCCGCGGGCATCCGTCACGTCCAGCGCCACCACGTCGGTCTCGATCGACAGCTCGCCGCCGGTGGGCATCGCATCGCGCGCATTCACGACGAGGTTCAGGAGCACCTGCTCCAGCTGGCCCGGATCGATCCGCACCCGGGAGGGGCTCGAGCGCCGCGTCGTGGTCAGCCGGATGTCGTCGCCGACGAGGCGTTCGAGCAGTCGCCGGGTGTTGGTCACCATCTCCTCGAGCACGATGAGTCTCGGCTCGATCGGCTCACGGCGGCTGAACGTGAGCAGCTGGCGGGTGAGCCCGGCCGCGCCCGTCGCCGCCAGGCGGATCTGCTCGACATCATCGCGCCGGGGATCGTCCGGGTCCAGCTCATCGATGAGAAGATCGGCGTAGGCCGTGATCACCGTGAGCAGGTTGTTGAAGTCGTGGGCCACGCCGCCGGCCAGGCGTCCCACCGCCTCCATCTTGTGGGACTGCCGCAGCCGCTCTTCCAGCTCGCGCCTGGCGGTCATGTCCCTGAGCGCACTGACCCGTTCCAGGCCCCTCGGCGTTACATGCCACTTGGCCGTGGCCTCGAGGAAGATCCGACGACCGTCCTTCCGCTTGCCGATCAGCTCGTACGTGCCCTCCGTGCCCTCGGCCATCCGGCGCCGTGCCGCGGCGCCCGATTCCTCGGCGATGAAGTCGGTGGCCGGCCGGCCGATGACTTCCTCCGGCGCATAGCCGAACATCTCTGCGAAGCCGCGGTTGGCCTCGCGCACCACGCCCCCCTCCGTGATCACGATGCCGTCGAACGAGGCTTCGGTGAGGCGGCGGAAGCGCGCCTCGCTCTCCTCGAGTGCCTGTCGGACCCGACGCCGCTCCGTCACGTCGATGAACGTCACTACCGCACCCACGACGCAGCCACCCCGCCGAATGGGGTACGACCAGCACTCCACGAACACGCTGGTGCCGTCGGCGCGCCAGAACAGCTCCTCCTCCAGATGCAATTCCTCGCCGCGGAGGAGCGCTCGGTGGATCGGGCACTCTTCCCATGGGGTGGTCGAACCATCGGCACGGGTGTGGTGAGTCAGCGCATGGATCGGCTGGCCGACCAGATCCTCCGGCGGCCCGTATCCGAGCAGGCGTGCCGCCGCCCGGTTGCAGAACGTGCACACGCCGTTCAGATCCACCCCGTAGATGCCTTCCGCCGTGGAGTCGAGCAGCAGGCGAAGCTGCTCCTCGGTGGCTCGTCGCGCTTCCTCCATCCGGCGCTGCTCGGTGAGGTCGAGCAGGATGCCACGCAGCCGGACCGGTTGCAGGCTCGCATCCACCGTGACGCGGACGAGGCCGCGCACCCACCGCACGGTGCCGTCGGCGGCGAGCATGCGGTACTCGGCTTCGTGGTCCCGGGCCAGTTGGATCGCGGTGGTACACTGCGCGACTGCGGTGGCCCGGTCATCCAGATGGATATGGGTCGCCCAGAAATCCGGTTCGTACCATCGGGAGAGGGGATAGCCCAGCAGCCGTTCGGCGCCGCGGGAGACATGGGTGAAGCGGAAGGTGGCGGGATCGGCCTCCCAGATCACGGCGCCGAGGGCATCGACCAGGTCGGCCAGGTCGGTGTTCCTGGTGGAGGGGAGGCACGACGACGACTCCGTGTCGGGCGTCCCCGATGCTGCGGCAACCAACGTGAAGATCCTCGCGCAACGCTCTAGTAATGATTTTCATGCATATCTAGGCATTATTGTACTTTGCTAACCGGCAGTGAAGCAAATGAAGTCTCCGTCACTGCACTTCCATAACGCAACAACTATCTTGTTCGGTCGTATCGCGGGTGGCGCACTCGCGGTAAGCCTGCTGTTCAGCCTGCTGTGGAGACCCCTCTTGGACGGAGACACATGGACGAGGCAGGCGAACTCCTCGACATCGTTCAAGCGGCCCGCTTCCTGAACGTCAGCGAGACGTCGCTGCGGCGCTGGACGAATGAGGGTCGACTCGCGTGTCTGCGGGTCGGCCGGCGCCGCGAGCGCCGTTTCCGCCAGCAGGACCTGCTGGCCTTCCTCGAGAATCAGCCGGCTGCGGGCACGGAAGGCGCGGCGGGCTCCGGGTCGGTGCAGGAGGCCGCCGGCCTGGCCTACCCGTCGGGGACGCACCTCGCCGCGTTCTATGCAAGCGATGACGGGCAGGTGAGCCAGGCCGTGGCGTTCATCGCGGACGGCCTCAGACCGTTCAGCACGACCTTCGTGCTGGCGGGGGCTTCGGCCCGCGCTGCGATCCTCGCCCATCTCGAGCGCGGCCGGGGCAGCGTACGGACCGACACCGAAAGCGGGCGCCTGGTGCTGGCGAACTACGGTGACTCGGTCGCGGCGCAGCTCGATTTCCTCGAGAGCGCATTCATCGCGGCCATGCGCACCGGTGCGCGTTCACTGCGTCTGGTGGCGGACCTCCGGACCTTTGCCGACGTGATCACGCCCGATGTACTGCCGGCGTATGAGGCGGCGTACGATCACCTCATCGCGCATCGCTTCCCGGTCGTCACGCTCTGTCAGTACGATGTCCGGCACTTCTCTGGCCTGGACGTGTTCAAGGCGCTGCAGGGCCATCCCAACACGCTGAACTATCCGGCCGACCGACTGCTTGCCTGAGGCAGGCGTCAGCGTGCGGCGCTGCCGGGTGCACGAGGCGCCACGATCGGCGCCTCCGCGTCCGTGCCCGCGACGGTGGTCCACTCGCGGACCCGCCAGCTCCTGACGAGACCATGGAGGACATAGGGATCGGCCGCCGCGAACGACTCGGCGACGGCCGGCGATGTGCCTCGAAATAGCAGCACCGCGCCGTCCACCGGGTTTGCGAGCGCCCCGCCGAGCACGAGCTCGCCGCGGGCCACGGCCTGGTTGGCGTAGTCGAGGTGCGCCTGGCGCAGGGGGTTCCGCCGCTCGGCATAGTCCTCGACGACATCGTAGAACAGGAGATAATGCATCGCGATCGTCCGTTGGTGACCGATAAGGGATGAAGTCCTGTAGCGAGGGGACGATGGACCAGGCTGGCGGTACCTCCGGCGAGCGCCGCGGGAGTCTCCCCGACACTGCCAGATCCCCGGTCTGCCGGATCCGCCGGCGCCCCCCCCCGTCGAGGACGGGGGCGCCGGGAGCCCGCCGGGGTAACCTCGCGATCGAGCGACCGGTCTATCGCGGCCACAGCCAGCCGAACGTGCCCGCCGTCAGCAGCGCGTAGATGAGCCCGTCGACCGTCGCCCGGATCGTGGTGCTCCAGGCGCGGCGATACCAGATCGACATCTGCCACAGCGCGAGCGAGTAGCCGACCCACGCGGTGACGCCGGCAAAGCGGAAGACGCTCAGGTACTCCGCGCCCGGCGGCAGCGCGCGACCAGCCACGTACGCCGCGAAGATGCCGACGACCAGGGAATAGAGGAACCACTGGGCCAGGTTTCTTCCCATCGCCATCGGCCCGTTGGGCAGCACCGTGAGCACCATGACCGGGCCTTTCGCCAGCTTCTCGGCAAACTCGGGGGAGCGCATTTCCTGCATGCTCGTGGCCCGGGGGATCATGTAGTCGCCCGGCGGGATGGCGAGCGGCCGGAGCGCGTCCATCACTTTGTCCTCGTTCGGCACCGGCGGGTATTCGTTCTTGTGCCATGGCGTCATCATGTGGATGACGGAGCTCGCGACGAAGACAATCACCGATGACAGCAGGATCGGGATCCACAGCGCGGACAGCTCGGTCATGGCGACCTCCTGAGTTGGTGATTCAGGAACATCGGGACAACATCTGCGCGCTCACGGGCAGGAGCGGTTCGAGCGGCGTGCTGGTCAATCCCAGGGCCCGGGCGGGCCACCGAGCCGATACTTGCCCGAGCCGGTAAGGAAGATCGCAACGGCCGCGAAGAAAACGAGTGCCTCGAGCTCGATCGCCCAGCCGCCCCCGTTCTCGTTGACCGTGAACACCTTCGAGCGGAGCACCAGGAGCACGGCTGCCACCATCTCGATGGCGATGATCGACGCGGCAAGGCGGGCCCGCACGCCGAGCACGAGCAGCACCGGCGCCAGGATTTCAGCGACATAGGCGCCGTGGGCCAGGAATCCGGGGAGGCCGACCGTGCCGAGGGTCTGCCTGATCCAATCGACCCCATGCCTCAGCTTGAAGACGCCGTGGAACAGGAGGACGGACCCGAGGGCAAGCCGCAGCACCAGCTTGCCGAGATCCTCGCGCGAAGCAGCAGTCGAGTTCGCCATGGCGGAGACCTTCCGGGGGAGCCCAGGGGCCCTTGCTCCACGTGGTAGCCTGGTGTGGTCCGACGAGGGCGTGCCTAAGCTGCGTCCCCGGGTCGCTCGGTGGCAATAGGCCAGGGGTGACGAAGAGGCCGGGGCACGCGCCTCAGGGCTCCGTCCGCGGCGCGCTACCCCGCAGCACGCCCCAGAGGCCCACCAGGCTCATGATGGCCCATACGCCCTCGAGCAGAATGAAGCCGTACTGCCGCTCGACGACGGCGACCGCGGTCAGCATCCCGGAACCGACGAGGTTGAGCAACTGGTAGGTGAGGCTCCGGACCATCAGGCGGCCCGACTGACTTGCCGCGAACGGAAGGAGAATGAGGAGCGCTCCGGCGAGCGAGAGACCTTGAATCATCGAGGATCTGCCGAGTCGAGGGTGGCGGCCGCGTCATGCTCCGTGCAGCGTGGCGGAAGCTGGCGCAGCGAGACCGGAATGGGCAGGCCTGCGACGCCCTCCCGATCGCCTGACCGGCTACCCGCGGGCCCCGCCTCCTGCCTACGTTTGTGGCCGTGCGATATCGGATCCAGGTGCCGCTCCTTGCGCTTGCCCTGAGCGCCCTGAGCGGATGCAACTACGTCCGCCGCGTGAGCGGCGCCGGCGGGGGCCACGCCGAGATCAGTTGGACCGGCGAGGAACAGACCGGCCGCCTCGGCGCGCCGGCCCGGGCCCGGTGGTGCGCCCGCGAGGCCCGTCTCGAGCTGGTGGCGGAGCGGGGGGACACGGCGTTCGCGTTCATCATCCGGCCGCCGGGTATCGCGGCTCCGGCCGCGGGCTCCTATCCGGTGCAGCGTCCCCTTGTCCCGCCGGCCGCGCCACCGCGCCAGAGCGCTTCGACCGCGCTGCGGATCTTTGCGGCGAGCGGTCTGCTCGGCTATCAGGGCAACGACGGGTCGGTCGTGCTCGAGCGCGTGGGGAAGACCATTTCCGGGCGCGTGGTCGGAACCATGGTTCCCTTCGGCAGCGACCCGGCGGCCGGCGCGCAGGGCTTTCCGGTCATTCCGATCAGGATCGCGGTGCGATTCGACCAGGTGCCGGTGGACGAGGCATGCGACGCGGCTCACCGCTCGCGGCGCACCGTGATACCTTTCTCCCGATGGAACCGACCTACTTCCGCAAGGGATTTGGCCTCAAGGAGGCCATCGAAGGCCAGCTCGCCGCGGATTACGCCAGCGCACTGGTCGACGCGCTCCGGGCCAACGACTACTCCCTGACGGCGGGGCCGCTGACCTTCCGCCTGGCCCGTGAGTTCGGATTCTGCTACGGCGTCGACCGCGCCGTGGACTACGCCTACGAGACCCGCGCCCAGTTTCCCGACCGGCCGCTCCACCTGGTGGGCGAGATCATCCATAATCCCCACGTCAACCGGAAGCTGACGGAGATGGGAATCTCCTTCCTCACCAAGGGGCCGGACGGGGAATTCGATTTCTCCGCGCTCGGCCCCGAGGACGTGGTGATCATGCCCGCGTTCGGCGTCACCATGCGCGATTTCCAGCGACTCAAGGACGTGGGCTGCGTGATGGTGGACACCACGTGCGGGTCCGTGCTCAACGTGTGGAAGCGAGTCGAGAGCTACGCCAGGGACGGATACACCGCCGTCATCCACGGCAAGCACTACCACGAGGAGACCAAGGCCACGGCGAGCCAGGTGACCAAGTATCCGGGTGGGAAGTACCTGGTGCTGCTCAACATGGACGAGGCGCGGATGGTCTGCGACTTCATCGAGCACGGTGGGGACCCGGCCCCGCTGCGCGACCGCTTCGCGCACGCAGCCTCGCCAGGGTTCGACTTCGAGCGGGATCTCCTGCGCGTGGGGATCGCCAATCAGACCACGATGCTCTCGAGCGAGTCGCTGGCGATCGCGGAGGAGATCCGCCGCGCCATGAGCCGCCGCTACGGCGAGAATCACCTCGCCGAGCACTTCCGCACGTTCGATACCATCTGTTCGGCGACGCAGGACCGGCAGGATGCCGTCCTTCGGCTGCTCGACGAGCCGCTGGATCTGATGGTGGTGGTGGGCGGGTACAACTCCAGCAACACGACCCACCTCGCCGCCCTCTGCCACTCGCGAGGCGTGCGGGCGCTCCACATCGAGGACGCGGAGTGCATCGATCCGGCGGCCGGGACGATCCGCCATCAGCCGGTGGGCATGAAGCGGGAGACGGTCGAGTCGGGCTGGCTCGGCGAGGCGCGGATGATCGGCATCACCGCCGGCGCATCCACGCCCAACAACAAGATCGGCGAGACCATCATGCGGATCTCGCAGACCGCGGGCGTGGAGCTCAGCCTCCCCGCCTGAGCAACAGCAGGCGCGCCACTGCCGCGATGGTGTGCGGCGCACTCCCTTCGGCGCGATTGTTCACCAGGATATAGGCCGGCACCCGCGTCTCCTCCGCCAGCTCGGCCAGCCGGACGAGGTCGAGCCGGAGCTCGGGATTCTCGTCCTGCACGCGGTCGTATGGCGCGAAGGCGTCCACCGCCTCCTCATAGAGCCGCCCCGGCCTGAGCAGCGCGCGGGACACGATGAACCGCGCGGTGAGCACGCCGGGCAGATCCAGCTGCTCGCCGATGGGCGGCATCCGGGTCCACGAGTTGAAGACGTGCGCCACCCCGTGCTCCCGGAGCACCGCGAAGTAGGCCGGCGTGAGGAACTCGGGGTTCCGGACCTCCACGGCGTACTCGGCATCGCGAGGCAGGGCAGAGAAGAAGGCATCGAGCCGGGCGACGAACCGGTCGGGATCCATTGCCGCCCGCGGGATCGCCTGGAACTCGACAACGAATGGCCCCATGTGCTCGGCGAAATGCGCCCGGTAGGGCTCGAGCATGCTCTCGGCAAACAGGTCCGGGTTGAGGAAGTCCGGATTCTGCTGCCCACCCCTCGTCTTCTCCCGCCCCGCACTGAACGTGTGGACCGTCACCCGATTCCACACCTTGCTCACGCACCGGAAGCCCGGCGGCAGATGTTCCGCATACGAGCGCAGCACCTGCTCGGTGGGCGGGTTGTAGAAGCTCGAATCGATGCCGACGGTGGTGAAGAGCGGAAAGCGGACGTACTCCGCCAGCATCTTCGCCGCGGCGCCGGTGGCCGGATAGTCGCGGTGGTAGACGATCCCCCGCCAGCCGGGGTAGGTCCACGACGACGTGCCGAAATGGACCTCGGGCGGGATGCGCGCCCGGAGCGCGGCGAGTTCATCGGGATCGAAGGCGGTCACGCAGGCTCACGACTCCGCCGGCGCGATCCGGTAGATCTTCCCGTTGCCGGCAAGAATGTAGAGTTCCCCGGCCGCGTCCTGGCCGAAGCTCAATACCGTTCCCCCCGGCTTCAGCTCGGGCCACTCCTTCGGCTCGGTGGCCCGACCATTGGCCATGCGGAAGCTGCGGATCCAGCCCTGGCAGAAGTCACTGTAGAAATACAGTCCGCGCAGTGACGGGATGGCCTGGCCCCGGTACACATAGCCCCCCCGTGATGGAGCAGCCCTGCGAGTGATCGTAGTCCAGCGCAGGCAGCGTGAGGCTGGCCGAATTGCACCCGGTGGCGGGGCTGAAGCATTGCGTGCCTTCCATGATGTTCCAGCCGAAGTTGGCGCCTCGGCCCGCCCCGCTGGCCGCGCTGGCGTAATCCACTTCCTCACGGGCGCCCTGGCCCACGTCGGCGATGTAGAGGTCGCCGTTGGCCCGGTCGAAGCTGAACCGCCACGGGTTGCGCAGGCCGTAGCTCCAGATCTCGGGCTTCAGGCCCGTCTGCGCGATGAACGGGTTGTCCGGTGGAGTGGAGACCTGGCCGCTGCCGCTCACCCGGAGCCGCAGGATCTTGCCCAGCGGCGTCCGGAGCGACTGGCCATTGCCCTCTGGGTCGCCTCCCGAGCCGCCGTCGCCCAGCCCGAGATACAGCATGCCGTCCGGACCGAAGGTCACCTGCCCGCCGTTGTGGTTGCTGAACGGCTGCGGCGTGGCGAAGACGAGCGTCCCGGTCGTCGGGTCCGCCACGTCGGGATCGGCGGTGGACACGCGGTAGCTCACGACGCGGGTGTCGCCGTCGAGGTCGGTGAAGTGGACGACGAACCGCCCGTTGGTGGCATACTGCGGGTGGAAGGCCAGGCCCCGCAGTCCTCGCTCACCGCCCGACGTGATCTGGCCCACCAGATCGAGGAACGGCCGGTGGAGCAGGGTGCCGTTCCTGATGACGCGCACGCGTCCCGCCTGTTCCGCGACGAAGAGGCGGGACGGGTCGCCGGGTGGAGTGGTGAGATCCACCGGCGATTCGACGGTGGCCACCTCGACGAGCCGGACGCCGCCGGCGGGAAGCGATGGCGGATCGGTGGCGCCGCCGTTCTTGCCGCAGGCGACGACTGCTGCCGCGGCGAGAAGCAACCCGCTGCGTGACGCGGCAATCGTGCGCATACCGGATATTACCTTTCACCGCGGCCGAAGAACATGCATGTTGCGGAGGCTCTTGACGCTCCGCGCTTGCGCAGACGCCATCGCGTGCGAGGCATGGCTTATGCTTCAGGACGCGACGATGAACGCGATTCGGCTTGGCCGGCCCCGGGCCGGCGCGGTGCGGTGCCGCGCACCCCTCGTTGTTCTCCCGATCTCGCTGCTCACGTGGGCCGCCTGCGGTGACAGGGCCAACGGCCCCGGCAACGGCGGCACGAACAACGAGTTCCCGAGCACCGGTTTCGCTGGTGATCAGGATCACCGGCCTGCCGGCCGGCGTCGCGGCGGACGTGCGCATCACCGGCCCCGGCAACAATCCGATTCCGGTGACTGGCACCGTCACGCTCCCGAATCTCCCGCCGGGGTTGTACGCCGTCGCGGCGAACGCGATCGCTGTGGGCACCACGACGTACAATCCCTCGGTGCAGAATCCCTCGGTGACGGTCACCGCCGGCTCGGCCGCGCAGGTCAACGTCGTCTACACCGCGGTGGTTCCGGCCACCGGCACGCTGAACGTGGTCGTGAACGGCTTGCCCGGCGGCGTGGCGGCGGACGCGCACGTCAACGGGCCCGGCGCGGCGAACCTGACGTTGCAGGGATCCACGGTCCTGTCCAACCTCGCCGTGGGCCCGTACACGGTGACGGCCAACCCGGTGACCACCGGCAACGCCACGTTCAATCCGACGCCGACCGCTGCGGGCGTCACCGTCTCTGGAAACACCACGTCGACGGTGACGATCGCGTATGCTCAGGCGCTGCCGACGTACACCCTGCTGCTGGAGGCGTCGCCCGGCGGTACGGGCATCGGCACCGTGACGAGCCAGCCGGGTGTGACGCCCGCCATCGACTGCACCTACAACGGGGCAACGACGAACGGCGCCTGCGGCCCCTTCAACTATCCGTGGGGCACGCGGATCACGCTGACCGCGACGGCGTTTCCCGGCTCACAGTTCATCGCGTGGGGCGGTCTCACCTGCCAGGGCTCGGGACCGTGTGTGCTGGTGATGAATCAGTCGGCCAACGTAAGCGCGGGTTTCGTCCTCGGCGCCACGCCGACGGGGACGCTGCAGCTCGCCATCAACGGACTGCCGGCGGGGGTGAACGCCGACGTGCGGATCAGCGGGCCCAACGGAACCAGCCTGGGTCTGCAGCGCGGTCAGGAAGTGCGGCTGCAGCCGGGGACCTACACCGTGACGGCCAATCCCGTGATCAGCGGCGGCACCACCTATCGCCCCACGGTGTCGAGCCCCACCGTGGAGATTCGAGCCGGCGCCTTCTCCGCCGCCACCGTGAACTACGCGCCCTGAGGCGCGACGTTCCTCCCTCTCCGGGCCACGTCCATCCCGCCGTGGCCCGGGACGTTCACCCCCGCTCACACCGCGGCTCTCGGGGCTCGACGAACGCGGGCGGCCTAGCGGTGATGGGCTCGCCCGTCCGTCACCCGCGTGATCCAGTCATCCAGATCCTGCATCACGCGCTCCCGGTCCAGATCCGCAAGCAGCGCATGGTAGGCGCCGGGGTACTCGATGAGCGTGACCAGCTCCCGTGGCGCGGCGCGGGTGAAGCGGCGGCTGCCGTCGGGCGGCACCATGCGATCGGCCGCACCATGCAGCAGCAGCGCGGGCACCCGCAGCGCGCCGGCCCGCTCCTGCACCCGCTCCGCGGCGCGCAGGAACTCCGCGGCGAGCCGCGCGGTGCCCACGCGGTGAAACAGCGGGTCGTTCACGATGGTCCGGGCCGCGACCGCATCGCGGGAAATGCCGGAGAGATCCATGCCGGTCTGCAGGCTGAGCGTAGGCCACACGCGGGACAGCCCGCGTCCCAGCGCCAAAAGCCACGCCGGCACGCTCACGGCACCGATCGCGGGGGCCGCCGCCGCGACGCCCGCGAGCCCCTCGGGTTGCTCCAACGTGAAGTCCAGCACCACGCAGCCGCCGAGGCTGTTGCCCAGCAGGACGACGGGCCGGCCCGGTTCCTCCTGCTGCACGAGGCGGAGCAGCGACCCGAGGTCATTCCGGAATTGCTGCCAGGAATCGATGTGGCCACGGCGCCCTTCGGAGCGTCCGTGGCCGCGCAGGTCGAGCATGTGGACCGCGTAGCCGCGCGGCACCATCCGCTCGGCCAGGATCGCATACAGTCCGCTGTGATCGCCGAGACCGTGCACGTTGACCAGCACGCGGCTGGCCGGGGCGGCGGGCCGCCACCAGCGCCGGAAGAGGCGCGTGCCGTCCGCGCCGGCGAACCAGCCTTCCCCCGCGCTTACTCCACCCACGTGAGGATGTCTTCGGCGAGCCAGCCCGACGGTGTGGCGCGCACCTCGGCGGGTGACACCGTGCGCTCCGCGCGGGGCAGCGGCGCATCCGACGGCCCCGGGTGGGAAAACCGGAGCAGGTACAGCGACCGTCCCGCGTTCCGCACATGCTCGGCCACGAAACCGGCGAGGGCGTCCGGCCAGCGATCGGTGGCGCGGCGGGGGCGCTCGAGGGCGCGCCGGTGGGTCTCGAGGGCGGCGATCACGCGCTCGCGGGGGACGCCGAGTTCACGGAAGCGGCGGCGGAGCCATGCCTCATCCTCGCGGGTCACCGGCTGCCGCGCGACGACGAAGTCGCAGGAGCAGGCGCCGCGCAGCAGTCGCACCACCGTCTGTGCATCCGGATGCCGCGCCTTGAACGGGGCCTGGTCGCGGGTCGAGAGCAGGTCGGCGGACAGGCCGTCCGGGAGCATCGACCGCACCTCGCTCAGGGTGAGCGGACTCGCGAGATAGATGAAGTAGCACAAGGCGAACGGCGGGGGTTGGGGAAGGTGGGTCGGTGGCTGGTGGGCGTGCGTGGCGCACGACGCGTGGCCGTCCTGCTAGATGGGCAACTCCTCCCGCACCAGCACCAGAATGGCCGCCTCGGGCACCACGAGGTACCGGCGGTCCTCGAACGTGATTTCCACCGCCGCCTTGCGGAAGAACAGCGCGTGATCGCCCACCTTGGCCTGCATCGGGCGGTGCCGCGGCTCACCGGCGCGCGCGGTCACCTTCCACGGCTCGTCATCCAGGCTGGCCATGTCGGGGATGGGCGTCCCCGGGCCCGTGGCGACGATGAGGCCGCTCTGGACGGCCTGGGAGTCGATCGCCGTGGGCGGCAGATAGAGGCCGACGCGGGTGCGGTGCTCTTCGCCTTCCTCGGGCGTCACCAGCACCCGATCGCCGACCACGAGCAGTTGCTTCTTCATGACACCTGGGCCATCTGGTGGACGGTCACCAGCTCCACGATGCGCAGCGTGCGCGTCCCGTGGGGGAGCTTGAGGGAGACCTCGTCGCCGACGGCGCGGTCCTTGAGGGCGCGGCCCAGCGGGGAACCGAGCGAAATGTGGCCCGCGTCGATGTCCATCATCTCGGCCAGGACCAGCACGTAGGTGTCGGTCTCGTTGGTCTCGAGGTCCAGCACCGTCACCTTGGAACCCAGGCCCACCCGATCCAGCGGGGCCTCGGTGTTCACCAGCTGCTGGAGCTGGGCCAGTCGCTGGTGCAGCTGACCGAGCCGGGCCTGCACGAACTGCTGGCGCTCCAGAGCGGCCTTGTACTCCGAGTTCTCGCGCAGGTCGCCGAGCTCGACCGCCTGGGCGATCGCCTGGGGCAAGGTAACGTTCAGCTCATGACTGAGCTGCTCGACTTCCTTGCTCAGTTTGGCTCGCATCTCCTGAATCATCGCTCAACCCGTCGTAGAGGACAGAAAAGGCCTCCCGCTGAAGGGAAGGCCTCCACCGGGTCCTGCATTGGCCCTCATAGTAACGCCGGGCAGCCGCTACGCCAATATCCGGGCGGGCTTCGGGCCCGCCGGCGGGTCAGCCATGCCAACGAGGTTCGATGCCCGGGCGCGCCCGACGCGGGGCCGCCGCCGACTACCGCTCTGCCCAGGCGGCGGCGTTCCGGGCGAGCTGCCGCGCATGCTGGTGCAGGTGCTCGGAGTAGATCTCGAGCCAGCGTTCGGCGCTGTAGGGGCCGGATTCGGTGTGCCGGCCGGCCCGCAGCCACTGGCTCTCGGTGATCTGTTCCAGCAGGGGGACGGTATTGGCCCGGACGGCCGCGATCACGGCGAGGGCTGGCTCGAGGGGGAGGCTGTGGTAGTCGAGCAGCGCGGCCCAGCGATCCTGGTCATAGCCCACGATGAGCGGCTCCGGTTCGCCGAGCAGATAGCGCAGGCGCATGTGCGCGTTGGCCTCGCTGTCGGCGCAATGGATGATCACTTCGTGGGCGGACCAGGCGGCGGGGGAGGGCCGCCACTTCATCGCCTCGGCGGGCACGGTGGCCAGCGCCTCCTGGAGTACGCGAGGGCCTTCGGCGTACATGCGGATCCGCTCGGCGCGGGAGGGCGGCTGTGTCATGATGGTTCCCCGTCTCGTTTTCCTTGACGTTCAATGGGCGACCCGATAAGATCAAGCCAAGTTAACGCGGCTTTGTGAATTTCTTCACAAAGCGAGTCCCCACGCTGAAGTAGGATGGCTCGGTAATGTCCGTATGGACCATCCGCCGTCGCAAGCTGTGGTCTCTTGCGCCGGTGTTCGTTGCAGTCCTCCTCCTGATTGCTTCCGGCGCCTCCGCGGAACAGTATCCCCAGTCGACCCTGCATCCCAAAGGCGACTTCGCGCGCATGGTGGATGGCGTGTTCACGACCACGGTCAAATGGGCCGCGGTCGTGTTCGTGCTGGTGGAAGGGGCGTTGATCTGGACGATCATCCGCTTCCGCGGGAAGCCGACGGATCCGGAGCCCAAGCAGGTCCACGGCCACACGATGGCCGAGATCATCTGGACGGCCATTCCGGCCGTGATCCTCGCGTTCATCGCGGTCCCGACGATCCAGACGATCTTCAAGACCTACGAACGCCCGGCGGGCAATGCGCTCGAGGTCGAGGTCATCGGGCACCAGTGGTGGTGGGAGTTCCACTATCCGCAGTTCGGCGTCACGACAGCCAATGAGCTGCACGTCCCCGTGGGTCGGCCGGTGGTGCTCAAGATGACGACCAAGGACGTGCTGCACAGCTTCTGGCTGCCGCAGATCGCCGCGAAGCGAGACGTCTTCCCCAACCGGAACACGATGCTGTGGTTCACGGCCGAGGAAGCCGGCAACTACTCCGGGCAGTGTGCGGAGTTCTGCGGGATCCAGCACGGCAAGATGGGTTTCCGCGTGGTGGCCTCCCCGCCCGACGAGTTCGACACCTACATCAAGGAGATGCTCGCGACGGGAGCCCCGAAGCCGGTGGCTGACAGCGCGAAGGCGACCGCCGCGGCGGGGCTCGAGGTCGCGACCCTGGCGGCGACGACGGCAGCGGCCGCCCAGCGCCCTGC
>JBMOPM010000049.1:0-13966 GCA_049323575.1 Gemmatimonadota bacterium
GGCGCCGCGATCCTTCTCGTCCTCGGCGCGTTCCCGTTGGCCGCCGTCGCCCCGCTCCTGGGCGGTGGAGCGGCCGGATGGGGCCTGGCGCGCGCCTATCGCCCCGTGCCGGGGCGGGTGCAGCTCGGCCTCGAGCGCGCCCTCGACCACCTCGAGCGCCACAGCGCCGGCCCCGAGCCGACGTTGCCGCGGCGACCGGGCCTCCTCGGCCTGATCGGCGAGGAGGTGCGCAAGGCTCTCACCGATCCCCAGAGAAGACGATGACCGACATTCGCCGGGTGGGCGTGCTGGGCTGCGGGCTGATGGGCAGCGGCATCGCCCAGACCGTGGCCGCCGCCGGCTACGACACCGTGGTGCGCGACGTGAACGAGACCCTGCTCGAGCGGGGCCGCACGGCCATCGCCGGCTCGCTCGGCAAGTTCGTCGAGAAGGGCAAGCTCTCGGCCGCCGCTCGCGACGCCGCGCTCCAGCGGCTCGCGTTCGTCACGGACCTCGGCGCCGTCGCCGCGTGCGACCTCGTGATCGAGGCCGTCACCGAAGATCTCGACCTCAAGAACGAGCTCTGGACCGAACTCGACACGCTCTGCCCCGCACCCACCATCTTCGCCTCGAACACGTCGAGCCTCACCATCGCGGCCATGGCCGCAGTCACCCAGCGGCCCGACCGGTTCGTCGGGCTCCACTTCTTCAACCCGGTCCCGCTGATGCCCCTGGTGGAGGTGGTCCGCACGGTGACGACCAGCCAGGCCACCTTCGACCGCGCGTTCGCCTTCGTGCGCTCCCTGGGGAAGGAACCGGTGGCGGCGAAGGATACGTCCGGCTTCATCGTCAACCTGCTGCTGGTGCCGTACCTGCTCGACGCGATCCGCGCCCTGGAGCGGGGCGTCGCGTCGATCACCGACATCGACGTGGCCATGAAGCTCGGCGCGGGCCACCCCATGGGGCCGCTCACGCTGCTCGACTTCGTGGGTCTCGACACCGTCCAGCGCATCGCCGAGATCATGTTCGACGAGTATCGCGAGGCCCGATACGCCCCGCCGCCGCTGCTCAAGCGCATGGTGCTGATCGGCATGTACGGCCGGAAGAGCGGCAAGGGCTTCTACGACTACAGCGTGGAGCCGCCCCGGCCCAGCGAGCTTGGCCTGTGACCGGGCCCCGGGACACGGGCCGTTCTGGTTGGCTCCTGCTGCTCCTCGTGCTCGCGGGATGCCGGGCCAACACCACGCGGCCCGGCTTCGACCCGCTCCCCGGTGCGGTGCGCGCCGAACTCGATCTCGGCATCGCCGAGGCGACCACCGCGTTGGCCGAAGCGCTCACGCAGGACAGTATTCCCGTGAGTCGGGTCGAGCCCCTCGACGGCTACCTCGAGACGCCCTGGTTCCGGGCGAGTACGGGCGAGCCCGCGAAGGAACGGCCGCTCGGTTCCGATATCGTGCAGGTGCGCGGCTGGGTGAATCCCGGTCGGCCGTACCACAGCGAGATCGTGCTCGAGGTAGTGTACCGTCCGATGGCGGATCCGTCGCTGCCGCCGCGCGAGCTGGACCGGTTCGTTCCGGCCGACAATCCCGCCAGCGTCCGCGTTCGCCGGGTGGTGCGGGCGCTCGTCCTCGAGCACGGGGATACCACCACCGTCGCTCCGGCCGGCCCCACGCCTCCGCGGCCGCTCGTCCCACGCGACACCGCCAGGACCGACACGCTCGAGGCGCGCCCCGATTCGACGAGGCCACCGGCACCGGACCCCACCAGGAAGCCCTGACCCGCTCGGAGGGAGATCATGACCGCCATATCACCCCGGTGCCGCTGCGGCGCCCCGGTGCTCCTCTCGCTGCTGCTCGCCGCCGCCGGTCCGCTCCATGCGCAGGCCGGTCCGCCGCCCATCCGTTTCACGACCGACGAAGCGTTCGACGCCGGGGCAGTGCCTCCCTACCACGGCGAGCACAAGGCCATCTACGCCCACATCGACGCCCACCGGGCCGAACACCTGGCGCAGCTCCAGCGCTGGGTCCGGCAGCCGTCGGTCAGCGCGGAGGGCCGCGGCATCACGGAGATGGCGGCGCTGGTCCGGGACGACCTGCGGGCGCTCGGCTTCAGAGAGGTCGACATCGTTCCCACGTCGGGACATCCGGTGGTGTTCGGTGTCTACGACGTCGGCGCACCGAAGACCATTCTGGTCTACATGATGTACGACGTGCAGCCGGTCGAGCCGTCCGAGTGGCGGGTGCCGCCCTTTGCCGGTGAGGTGGTCGAAACCGAGCAGGGCAAGGTGCTGATGGCGCGAGGCGCCACCAATCAGAAGGGGCCGGAGCGCGCGTTCCTCAACGCGCTCGAGTCGATCATCGCGGTCGAGAAGAGGCTGCCCGTCAACCTGATGGTCGTGGCCGAGGGCGAAGAGGAGCTGGCGTCGGTCCACCTGCCGGAGTTCATCGAGAAGCACGCGGACCGCCTGAAGCGGGCCGACGCCGTGGTGTTCCCGTTCAACGCCCA
Source organism: Gemmatimonadota bacterium (assembly GCA_049323575.1). Classification (GTDB taxonomy): domain Bacteria; phylum Gemmatimonadota; class Gemmatimonadetes; order Gemmatimonadales; family GWC2-71-9; genus JBMOPM01. The sequence continues at coordinate 2,485 of JBMOPM010000049.1, forward strand.
GAACGGCGACGGCTCGGTGAGCATGAACCTCGGCGTGAAGGGGATCCTCTACTTCGAGCTGGAGGCCCGGGGCGGCACTGCGGGCGGGCCCCGGAACGCGGAAATCCACAGCTCCTTCAAGGCCATCGTGGACGCGCCCGCCATCCGCCTGGCTCAGGCCATCGCGTCGCTCACCACGCCGGACGGTAACACCATCCTGGTCCCCGGCTATTACGACGCCATCCGCCCACCGACCGATGAGGAGCAGCGTCTGGTGAACGGCATGCTGAAGGCATGGACCGCGGGCGAGGCCGGGCTGCAGCGATCCCTCGGCGTGGATCGGTGGATCGACGGCCTCACCGGCCGCGATGCGCTGGTGCGCTACCTCTTCTCCACCACGCTCAATGTGGACGGGATCTGGAGCGGCTATGCCGGCCCCGGCAGCAAGACGATCCTGCCCCACAAGGCCACGGCCAAGCTCGACTCGCGCCTCGTGCCCGACCAGCGCCCCGACGATCAGCTGCGCCTCATCCGCCAGCACCTCGACGCCAGGGGCTTCAGCGACATCGTGATCCGCAAGCTCGGCGCCTATCCGGCCGCGCAGACCTCCGTGTCCGCCCCGCCGGCGCAGGCCGCCATCGGCGTGTATCGCAAGTATGGCTTGACGCCGAGTGTGGTGCCGCGACTGGCGGGCAGCGCGCCGTACTATCTGTTTACGGAGCGGCTCGGGCTGCCGATGGTGCTGATCGGGATGGGACGCGGGACGGGCGCGCATGCGCCCAACGAGTACATGGTCATCGAGCCGCCGGCAGGATCGAAGGTGGCGGCACTGCCGGACATCGAGAAGGCCTACGTGGATTTCCTGTACGCGCTGCGATAGCTAGCAGACGAAGGTCCGCACCCATTCCTCGAGCTTCGGGAGATCGAGCGTCGCGTCCTTGCAGGGGCCCGACGGCAGGGTCATGGTGAGGCCGAGGACGGGCACCTTGCCGGCCACGTCATGCAGGCCGCTGACCATGTCCCGCTCGCAGGCCACGGCGACCACCGCCCGTGGCCTGCGCTCGCGGATGACGCGCCGCGCGAGCTGGCCCCGCGTGGCGACGAAGACCGACAGACCGTATTTCCCGGCGACGCCGAGGACGCCGTCCAGCGTCTCCCGCGAGAGACAGCGCGGCACGAGCAGCAGCAGCTCGCCGCTCCCGACCTTCCGGTTGCGGGCCACCGCCAGACCGTTGTAGACCTTCACCGCGGCGTTCTCCACCCAGTCGCGCCGGCTGAATCGTTCCGCTACGCGCGAGGTGAGTCGCATCAGGCGAAGGAAGAGACCCCGCTCGGCCAGCGGCTCCGGCAGCAGCGGCCGGCCCAGGTAGAACGATGCGACGATGAGGAACCACCAGACGAGGAACGCGGCGGCCAGGCCGGCGAGCGCGATCCACAGCGCGGTGGATGTCGCCGGGTGAAGCGCCTCGAGCCGCGGGCCCACGAGATACAGCAGGAGCGCGAGCGCGATGAGCCCGACCGCAAATGAACCCACCGACCACCGGAAGAACAGCGACGGTGGCGAATCGTAGTTGCCGCCGTTGGGCAGCGGCCGGCCGTCCCATTCGTCCCACTCGTGCCCCAGGCGGCGGTCGACTTCGATATGTATAAGCTGTGCGCGCAGATCGGTCATAGGCGACCATCATAATAGCATTTGGCCCAGGAATCCGCTTGGTGACTCATCGCGCCGACACTCCACCGATCCGCGGCATCTTCCGCACCGACGCCCGCGCTCGCGCGGCATATGCCGAGGGCGCCGGGATCTATCGGATCCTGCCGGCGGCCGTGGCCGTGCCCCAGGATGCGGCGGACGTCGTGACCCTGGTCCGATGGGCGGCGGAGCGCGGCCAGTCGCTGATACCGCGGGGCGCAGGCAGTGCCATGCCGGGCAGCAACGTGGGCGACGGCATCGTGGTGGATCTCACGGCACTCGAGCCCCAGCGGATTGCCCTGGCCCCGGAGTCACTGACCGCCACCACCTCCGCGGCCCTCCCGTGGGCTGCCCTCACAGCCGACGCCCAGGACCGGGCGGGCCTTCGGCTCCCGCCCGACCCGTCCAGCGGTCGTTGGGCCACGCTTGGCGGCATGGTCGCGACCAACGCCGCGGGCGCTCGCACCGTGCGGTACGGCCCGATCCGGCCGTGGGTGCAAGAGCTCACGCTGGTGACCGCCGACGGCGAGATCGCTCGACTGCGCCGCGGCCAGCGGACGTCGAGCGGCTCGGCGGTCGAGCGGCGCTTCGCGACCGGTGTGGCGCCGGCGGTCACCGCGCAGGCCGAGCTGATCCGGAGCCGCTTCCCGCGCACGCGGAAGAACACGGCGGGCTACGCGCTGGATGCCTGGCTCCATTCGGGAGATCTGCTCGACCTGGTCATCGGGGCCGAGGGTACGCTCGGCATCGTCACCGAAATCACCTGGAAGCTCGCGCCGATTTCTCCCCATCGGTCCTCGTTGCGCGTGGTGCTCGGCGATCTCGCCGCTCTGCCCGAGGCCGTCTCGGCGCTGCTGGCACTGGAACCGTCCGCCCTCGAGCTGCTCGACCGCACCTTCCTCGACGTGGTGCCGGCGACGCGGCTGCCCGCGCCCGTCGCCGGGCTCGGCCCGGGAGCGCAGGCGGTGCTACTGGTCGAATTCGAGGGAGACGATCCCGGCTGGGTGCGCGGCGCGGTGTCGGATGCGTCGCGCCTCATGGGGCCGCTCGCGGCCGAGGTGGAGACGGCCCTCACCGTGCCCGAGGTCGAGGCCATCTGGGAGCTGCGGCACGCGGCCAGCCCGATTCTCGCCGCGCTGCCCGAGCATCGGCGCTCGCTCCAGGTGATCGAGGACGGCTGCGTGCCGGTTCCGCGTCTGGGCGAGTACGTGGCGCTGGTGCGGGAGAGCACCCGTCGCCACGGTGTGCCTGCCGTGATCTTCGGCCACGCGGGCGATGGTCACGTCCACGTGAACCTGCTGCCCGACACGACCCGTCCCGGCTGGCAGGACCAGCTCGTCACCATCTACGACGAGGTGAGCGACGGCCTGATCCGTCTCGGTGGCACCCCGTCCGGGGAGCACGGCGACGGGCGGCTCCGGGCCGGGCTCATGAGGCGGATCTTCGGACCGGAGATCGTCGCGCTCTTCGGCGCCGTCAAGGACGCGTTCGACCCATCGGGCATCTTCAATCCCGGCGTGAAGCTGCCCTTCGACGGTGCGCCGCCGATCACCCGGCTCAAGGCGGGAGCGGACGCCGTGCCGATTCCAGCCGACATCGCGGCAGGCCTTCGCGCCATCGAACGCGCGGGCCGCTACGAAACGCCCCGGCTCGCCCTCGCTGATCGGGGAGCACCGCATGAACCGCGATGACATGCTCGCCCGCGCCGTGGACCGGCGCGAGGCATGGGACATGGTGATCGTGGGCGGCGGCGCCACCGGCATGGGCATCGCGCTGGACGCCGCGGCCCGCGGCTACAGCACCCTGCTGCTGGAACAGCACGATTTCGGCAAGGGCACCTCGAGTCGCAGCACCAAGCTCGTGCACGGCGGCGTCCGCTACCTCGAGCAGGGCAACGTACCGCTGGTGCTCGAGGCGCTGCGCGAGCGCGGGATCATGCGGCAGAACGCGCCGCATCTGGTGCGTGACCTCGCCTTCGTGGTGCCGACCTACGAGTGGTGGGAGTCGCCGTTCTACGGGATCGGGCTCAAGATCTACAACGTGCTGGCGGGGCGTTACGGCTTCGGACCCTCCCGCATCCTGAGCCGCGAGGAGACGCTGGCGCGCCTGCCCACCATCCGCACCGACGGGCTCCGCGGCGGCGTGATCTACTACGACGGCCAGTTCGACGACGCCCGCTTCCTCGTCCATCTCGCCACGACCGCGGCCGAACAGGGTGCCGCGCTGCTCAACTACGCCCCCGTCGTGCGTCTGAGCCGGGATATCGGCGGGTTCATCGACGGTGTGGTCGTGCGCGATCTCGAGTCCGGCGGCGAGTTCGAGGTGAAGGCCCGCGTGGTCATCAACGCCGCCGGGCCCTTCGTCGACGACGTGCGCCGGATGTCCGCTGCGGGCGCAAGGCCGCTCGTGGCGTTGAGCCAGGGCATCCACCTGGTGTTCGATCGCGCTTTCCTTCCCGGTGACAGCGCGATCATGGTGCCGCACACGAGAGATGGCCGGGTGATGTTTGCGATCCCCTGGCAGGGCCATACCCTCGTCGGGACGACGGACACTCCGATTCCGGCGGCCGCGCTCGAACCGCGCGCCCTCGAGGAGGAGATCGCCTTTGTCCTCGACACCGCGGCGGCCTATCTCCACAGGCCACCCACTCGCGCTGACGTCCGCAGTGTGTTCGCCGGCATCCGTCCGCTGGTGGCCACGGAAGGCGCGACGCACACGGCGGCGCTCTCGCGCAGCCACACCATCCAGATCGACGGGGCGGGGCTCGTCACCATCACCGGCGGGAAGTGGACCACCTATCGCGCGATGGCGGAGGACTGCGTCAACCAGGCAGCGCTCGTCGCCCTGTTGCCCGAGCGGCCCTGTGTCACCCGCGACCTCCGCCTCCACGGCTTCCACGCCCAGGCCGACGTCTTCGGCGACCTCGCGGCCTACGGCTCCGATGCGCCGGCCATTCTCGACCTGGTCCGCGGCGATCCGTCGCTCGGCCGCCGGCTGCATCCCGGCTTTCCGTACCTCGCCGCCGAGGTCGTCTGGGCCGCGCGCCACGAGATGGCGCGTACCGTCGAGGACGTGCTCGCTCGCCGGCTTCGCGCCCTCTTCCTGGACGCCCGGGCCGCCGTCGCCATGGCGCCGGAGGTCGCGGCGCTCATGGCCCGGGAGCTGGGTCGCGACGATGCGTGGCAGGCCGCCCAGGTCGCAGCCTTCGCCGAGGTGGCAGCGGCATTCCTGCTGGGGTAAGTTGTCGCTGGTTCCGGTCGCCGGCCGCGCCGCACCGTACCCGGCTCCTGGCGCTCACCGCGACCGGCGACGAGCGACATGCAACCAGCGACCTCTACCCCGACCAGCCACGTGACCGACCTTCAGATCATCCGCGAGCCCCGCGTCACCCTCATCGCACGTCCCCAGTTCCTCGAGCCGGAGCACCTGCCGGTGCAGTGGAAGGGTGATTCCACCGACGGCGAGCGGCTGGCGGAGTTTGCCGGACGCCTCTGCTACATGAGCCAGCACAACCCGGCCGGCCGCACCACCGCCGAATACCTGGCCAACATCCTGGCGCAGGGCCACGGGTCGGTCTTCGAGCACAGCGTGTACGTGCTGCTGCTCGAGGGCATCTCGCGCTCGTGCACCCATGAGCTGGTGCGACATCGCGCGGGGTTCGGCTACTCGCAGCTCAGCCAGCGCTACGTGGACGAGTCCAACGCGGCCTTCGTGGTCCCGCCGGCGATCCTCGGCGATGCGGCGCTGGAGCGCGCATGGCTGGCGCAGATGGAGGCAGCACAGGACGCGTACGTCAGGGCGGTCGACCAGCTGACCCGGAAGTACGCCTGGGTGGAGGATCGGGTGCACCGCCGGAAGCTGGCGCGCGAGGCGGCGCGCAGCGTGCTGCCCAACGCGACGGAGACCAAGATCGTCGTAAGCGGCAACGTGCGCGCCTGGCGCACCATGCTGGAACTCCGGCTGGGCGAGGGCGCCGAGCTCGAGATCCGGCGGCTCGCGGTGGCCATCCTCCGGATACTGCAGCGTGAGGCCCCCGCCCTCTTCGGCGATTTCATCATCTACCGGGCCGAGGATGGCACCGAGTGCGGTCGCGTGGGCTATCACAAAGTGTGATATTGCGGTACCCAGGGGATGGGTTGCGCCAGCGAAGCGGAGACACAGCAAGCGAAGCGAAACCCGGCGAAACCGCCACTGGTCCGCCCGGCCGTTGCCGGGCGGTTTTCGTTCGAGCGCATGGGGCTGTTGCGGGGCGCCTCCGGCACCGTCAACTTGCCCGGATGGATCCCGTCGTTCACGAGACCACCATCGCCGCTCCGATCGATGCCATCTGGGCGGCCGTCGCCGACCTCGACCGGATTCCCGCGTGGGTGGAGGGGGTCGCGTCCATCGAGCGTGCGCCGGGCCAGAGCGGCAGGCTCTGCGCGGGCGCCCGGTTCATCCAGCGCATCCGTCAGGGGCTCTGGACCGTGGAGTGCCAGGGCGAGGTGATCGCCTGCAACCCGCCGGAACTCCTGGAACTCGCCGTGCGCCATCCATCGCTGGCCCTCCGTGTCGGGTATCATTTCCGGCCTCTCGACGGCAGGACGCAGATCCGCTGCCAGATGGAGCTGCTGGAGACGAGCCTGCCGCCCGCGCTCGTCGCGAGTTTCATCCGCGCGCCCGCCGAGAAGCTGCTCGCGCGGCAGACGGAATCGCTGCGGCGGCTGGTGGAGGCACCGACCCGCCCGGCATGATAGTCCTCGCCAACCTCCTCGTCCTCTTCCACGCCGCGTTCGTCCTCTTCGTCGTGCTGGGCGGGCTGCTGGTGCTTCGCTGGCCTCGGCTGGCGTGGCTCCACCTGCCCGCCGCCATCTGGGGCGCCGCGATCGAGTTCACGGGATGGATCTGCCCGCTGACGCCGCTGGAGAACCGATTCCGCCGCCTCGCGGGCGAGGCCGGCTACTCCGGTGGCTTCATCGAGCACTATGTGCTGCCGGTGCTCTACCCCACCGGGCTCACCCGTTCGGTGCAGTACGTCCTGGGCGCGCTGGTCGTCTTGCTCAACGTGGTCATCTACGCCATCGTGGTACGGCGACGAAGCCTGGCTGGCCGCCACTGACCCGCGGCCCTCGACGTCGATTTCCCCACCGACCACCCGGAGGAATACGTGAGCTCGCGCGTCACCGGCGGCTGTCTGGAGCAGCCGGCCTGATGTTCGTCGGTCACATCGCCGTGGGGCTCGCCAGCAAGCGCCTCGCGCCCCGCGCGCCATTCGTCCTGGTCTTCGGCGCCCCGCTCTTCCTCGATCTGCTCTGGCCCGTGTTCCTCTCCCTGGGCTGGGAGCAGGTGGCGATCGAGCCCGGCGCCACCCCCTTCACCCCGCTCGACTTCATCTCTTATCCGTGGTCCCACAGCCTGGTGATGAGCCTGTTCTGGGGCGCTCTCCTCGGCGCCATCACATGGACAGTCACGCGGGAGCGAACCGCGGCCCTCGTGGTGGGATCCGGCGTGGTGAGCCACTGGGTGCTCGACTGGGTGACCCACCGGCCCGATCTGCCGCTCGCGCCCACCGGCGCCATCAGAGTCGGCCTCGGCCTGTGGAATTCGATCCCGGGCACGCTGATCGTAGAGGGGGCGCTTTTCGTCCTGGGCATCTGGTTCTACCTGCGCACCACCCGCCCGCGCGATGCCGTCGGGCGCTGGGCCTTCTGGGCGCTGATGGCGCTGTCCGCCGTGATGTGGGTCCCGTTCAGCCCGCCGCCGCCGAATGCGAAGGCGCTCACCACCCTGGCCTATGTCGGCTGGCTGGTGCCATTGTGGGGAGCGTGGTTCGATCGCCACCGGGACGTCGTGGCGGGTTGACGTGGACCTCACGAGCGGCCTCATCCACCTGCTGCCCCGGCTTGCCCAGGACGGGATGCTGTGGGTGCCGTGGCCCAGGAAGGCCGCTGCCATGGCCACCGAGCTGGACGGCAACGTGGTGCGGAGCACCGGGCTCGCGGCCGGCGTCGTGGACGTGAAGGTGTGCGGGATCGACGCGACCTGGTCAGGGCTCAAGTTCGTCCGACGGGTGAAGGACCGGCAGGCGGATCCGCCACGCGCCGCGCGTCGCTAGATTTCAGCCACGCACCCCGGACCGGCAGCCGCCTCATGATTGCGCATCTCCTGCTTGCCACCGCCCTCGTCGCGCCGCCCGATTCCCTGCCCGGCGTCTTCGTCTCCACCGCCTGGCTCTCCGGCCACCTCGGCGATCCGTCCGTCGTCATCGTGCACGTGGACCGCGACCGCAAGGTGTTCGACGCCGGTCACCTTCCCGGCGCCCGGTTCCTGCCGCTCGGCGCGATCGTCGTGACCCGCGACGGCCTTCCCAACGAACTGCCGCCGGTCGCCCAGCTCGACTCGGTGTTCGAATCCCTCGGCGTAACGAACGAGAGCCGCGTCGTCTTCTACGGCGATCCCCTCGGCGCGGCCCGCGCGTTCTTCACCCTGGATGTGCTGGGGCACGGGGATCGGGCAGCGATCCTCGATGGCGGACTGGCGCAGTGGCGTGCCGAGGGCCGGGCCGTCACCACGATGGCGCCGGTCTTCTCCCGCGGGAACTTCATCCCCGCGCCCAGGACCGACGTTGTCGTCTCGGCCGATGAGGTCAACCGGGAGCGCCTGACCCGCGCGGCCGCGCTGCTCGATGCACGGCCGCAGGATGAGTACACGGGCCTCAAGGCGGGCGAGGGCGTGCCGCGGCCGGGGCATATTCCTACGGCGACCAACCTCTTCTGGCAGACCCTGCTGGTCGACGGCGGAACGGTGCTGCGGCCCCGCGATGAGCTGACCCAGCGCTTCGCCGCGGCGGGGGCCGGCGGGCAACCCGTCGTCACCTACTGCCGCACCGGCGTGCAGGCGAGTTACCTGTACGCCGTCGCCCGCCACCTCGGCCTCGCGCCGCGGCTGTACGACGGCTCGTTCATCGAGTGGAGCCGGCGGGGCGATCTGCCGGTGACGCTGGGCCCCAACCCGTGATCTGATCGACTCCGGTTCGCTCGCTCCGCTCGCTCAGCGCCCCCGGCGATCCGCGAGCAGCGAATCCCGCGGCAGTGCCCTCGCCGGGTCGATCCTCCACCTCGGCAACTGACTGAGCCACGAAAACGGATCGATCGTCACGTCGACGATGCGCTTGTGCACCACGGCGTGGTTGGTCGGCGTGTAGAGGAAGATCGCCGGCACATCCGCGTTCATCGTGTCGAGCGCCGCGCGCCACGCGGCGGCGGCCTTCACCGGGTCGAGCTCGCGGCCGGCCGCGCTCACGAGCGAATCGAACGCCGGGTTGCCGTAGCGGCCATAGTTGGCGCCGCCCCAGCCTCCGCGAGTCCACTGCTCGGCCAGGCCGCGCGGGCTCGGCTCGTCGAGGTAGGCGCCGATGTAGGCGTCGAATCTCCCCCGGGCCAGCCGCTCCTGCAGCACCGGAAAATCCACCGCCGCCACGCTCACCCTGGCCCCGACCCGCCGCCATGTCTCCTGCAGCGCCTCGGCGATGGTGCGCCGCGTACGGCTCGTGCCCGGGACCAGAATCTCGAACGCGAGCTGCCGGCCGTTCCGCATCCGAATGCCGCCGGCGCCGGGCTTCCAGCCGGCCTCATCCAGCGCGCGCGCGGCAGCCGCGGTGTCGAACGGCAGTTCGCGGATGCTGTCGCTGTTGATCCAGAGCAGGCGCGACATCGGACCGCGCGGCACCTCCGTGCCCGGGCCCAGCGCCGCCGCCGCAATGGTCCTGCGGTCGACCGCCAGGGCGAGCGCGCGACGCACGGCGCGATCGCCCAGCACCGGGTGCGCGGCGCCGTGGGCGTCCCGCAGGTTGAAGGCGATGAAGCCGAACACCGCCGAGGGATACGAGACCACTCGCGTCGCGGTGTCCTTCTCCGCCCGCGCCAGCGCCGGCGGCGAGGTGGTGGTCTCGAGCACATCCGCCTCGCCGGACAGCACGAGGTTGAGCGCCGCATCCGGGTCAGAGGCAAAGCGCCACACCACGCGCCCGATCCCCGGGGCTGGCGTCGCGGCGCTGTCCGCCTCGAGCACCACGTACTGCCCGCGCTCCCAGCGCGTGAGCCGGTATGGCCCGCTGCCCACCAGCCGCGACAGCGCGGTGTCCGCTGCCCACTGCGTGCGGGGGAGGTCCCGCCAGCGATGGGCCGGGATCACCCACACATGGTAGGTGGCGTCGTACAGCTGCTCGGGGTAGGCTGTCGCGAAATGCATCACCACGGTGGCGCTATCGGGCACCTCCACCCTAATCTTGTTGGTGAGGTAGGCGCCGGCCGGCGAGGCGATCGCGGGGTCCGCGTAGGCCTCGAAGGAGAAGCGCACATCCTCGGCGGTTACCGGCGTACCATCCTGCCAACGTGCGCCGGGTCGCAGGTGAAAGCGCCAGGTCAGCGAGTCCAGCCGCTCCCAGCGGCTGGCAAGACGCGGGCGATACGCCGAGCTGTCCAAGGGGGAGCGGCCCGGCTCGAGATCCGCGAGACGCTCGAAGACCAGCGCGCTGATGTCGCGCCCCACGGTCTCCTGCACCAGGGGAGGAAGGAGACCGGCCGGTTCTCCAGTCGCGGCGATGACCACCGTGCCGCAGCGGGAACACGTAGAAGACGCCACATCGGGCCGGCCGCATCCCGCGCCCACCGCGACGAGGACTGCTGCCGAGAGGATCGCTTTCGGGGTCATGAAGAGTCCGTGGGGTGATGAAACGATTCGTTACGCCGCGTCTCGGAACATGCTACCGCCGAAGCGTCCTGCCCGCCAGCCACAGTCCCTAACCTACAACCGCCAAACAGGATAACCCATCGGCCCTCGTGCGGCACCGGGGTTGCACAGCTTCACCTGTTCAGCATGCCCCGGATTCGCATGGGCCGATCCAAACATTGGCTCCGTAAGGAGGTTTTCCGTATGCGAATCCTGTTTTGCGCCGCCTTGTGCGGTGCGGCCTTGGCCTGTGGTGACGGCACCGGCCCCGCCAGCCCGCCGGGTACCGCGCCGGTGTCGTTGAGCATCGGGACGGGAGCCACCATCCAGGGCGCGCCGGGGCCGGCCTTGGCATCAGAGCGGTTCACCCTTGGCGGGACCACCCTGGTGATCGATTCGGTGCAGATCGTCCTCCGCGATATCGAGCTCAAGCCGGACGACGGGTTCGACTGCCATGCCGGACTCGCGCCCGCGCTATCGGAAAGCAAAGACGGCCACGAGGGCAGGGACTCGCAGGACTCGGCGAAGCGTTGCCATGAGTTCGAGACCGGGCCCGTGCTCCTCTCGCTTCCGCTGGGCGGCGGCGTGCAGCGCGCATTCACCATCGATGTGCCGGCCGGCACGTATCACGACGTCGAGTTCGAACTCCACAAACCTGCCGGGGAGGACGATCGCCCGTTCCTGGTCGCCAACCCGGACTTCTTCGACACGAGCGTCCGGGTGAAGGGCACGTTCAACGGCCAACCTTTCACCTACCTGGGCGACATCACCGCGGAGCAGGAGCTTGCCCTGGTGCCGCCGCTCGAGGTGAAGGAAGGCGTTCCAGTCAACCTCAGCCTGATGGTCGACCTGTCGACTTGGTTCCTCGACCGTGGGGGGGCAAATTTCATCGACCCCCGCACAGCCAACCGCGGAGGCCCCAACCAGGGGCTGGTCACGCAGAATATCAAGGCATCTCTCCGCGTATTCGAGGACGACGATCGCGACGGCCGGCAGCAGGGCTCCTCGGGCCCATGAGCCCCCTTCACTGACGGTGGTACGACTCTCCGACAGCTTCGAGGCGACGATCCGCTCGCTCGCCTCGGAGCTGGGGTTCCGCCTGGC
>JBMOPM010000050.1:0-13888 GCA_049323575.1 Gemmatimonadota bacterium
CCGGCGTGGTCCGCCGGTCGAAGACGGCCAGCAGAATCACCCGCCGCGCCACATCGGCCAGCAGCACCGAGCCGCGCTCGCCCTGGTGCACGATCGGCCCCAAGGCCACGTCACCGATCAGCGACGCGAGCTGGTCGTTGGCGCTGTAGTCCGCGGCCGCCAGCGAGGCGAGGCCGTCCCGATCGGGCAGCGAGGCGCCGACGCCGGTCACGGTCTGCCCGGTGTGGTCGATGAGCAGCGCGCTCGCCACCCCGCTCTGACGCAGAAACTCGTGCAGGATCTCCTCGATGCGGCGGGCCTCGGCCTCGCCCAGCGACCATCCGGACGCCGTCATGCTGCGTCAGCCCAGCCGTGCTTCCATCGACCGCAGGATGACGGAGGCCCGGCGCCGGAGCAACGGCTCCTCCTCCCACCGCACGTAGTCGCGCAGCAGCGCCACGGTCCCCGCGCCATCCTGGCGCGCCAGGTAGCCGAGCGCGGCCAGGTGGCGGAACGGGCTCGGGCTGAAGAGGCGGGAGCGATTGGCCGCAGCGCGCTGCTGCGCCAGCCAGAGCCCGAGCGCGCCCCCGGCCAACGCCCCGCCCACGGCGAGGAAGACTGCCCGCGTCCGCATCCTCAGCGCTGCACCTCCTGCCGGGCCACGAGCGCGTGGGCGATCGTGACGCCGTCGAGATATTCCAGGTCGCCGCCCATGGGGAGCCCGCGCGCCAGGCGCGTGATTTTCACATGGAGCGGGGCCAGCACTTCCTGCAAGTACGTGGCGGTGGCCTCCCCCTCCATCGACGGGTTCGTCGCCAGGATAACTTCGCGCACCTCACCGGCCTGGACGCGTTGCACCAGCGGCTCGATCCGCAGGGCCTCCGGCCCCACCCCGTCCAGGGGCGACAACCGGCCCCCGAGGACGTGATAGCGGCCGCGGAAGTCGGCCGCGCGCTCCACCGCGGCGACAGCCGAGGGGTCTTCCACCACACAGACCAGGGATGGATCGCGCCGAGGATCGGCGCAAATCGCGCACCGCTCCTCTTCCGTCAGGTTGCCGCAGACCGCGCAGGGATGCACCCGCTCGGTCACCGCCACGAGGGCGGTGGCCAGGCGCCGCACCTGGTCGGACGGCTGCTGGAGCAGATGGAAGGTCAGTCGGTGCGCGGTCTTGCGCCCGATCCCGGGCAGTTTGGCGAGCTGCGTCACCAGCTCGTCGATCGCGCCCACCGGTCAGAGCGGAACACTGAAGGGAACTGCGGGCTGGACCTTCCGGATCTCGGCCTGCAACAGCTCGCCAGCCCGGCGCTGCGCCTCGGCCACCGCCGCGAGCACGAGGTCGGCCAGGAACTCGGCATCGCGATCCGCAAAGACCGCCGGATCGATCCAGACCGACCGGATCAACCCCCGGCCGTCCGCCACCACCCGTACCATCCCGCCGCCAGCCGTCGTCTCGACCGTGCGCGACGCGAGCTCCGTCTGGAGCTGTTCCATCCGACCTTGAACTTGCTGTCCCAATTGCAACAGCTGCTGCAGATCCGCCATGACGCGTATCCCTCAGTCAACGATCTCCAAATCTAACTCCGTCGCCGCCGTGTCGAGCGCCGGATCCTTCGCGCGCATGCTCTTGAGCCGGTCGGACTTGGCCGCGGCCTCCGAGAGGCGCTTGGGCTTGGCCGGGGCTTCGGCCACGGGGGGCTGGATCCGGAGGCGGACGGGCGCTCCCACCAGCCGGCCGATGAGCCCTTCGGCCGCCTCCCGCTGGCGCTCGAGGGCGTCCTCCGCGAAGCCCGCCGCCGCCGGCTCCAGGCCCAGCGTGAGCCAAGGCGGGCCCACCTCCACCGGCGTTGCCGAGGCCAGGGCCTGTGCCAGGAAGGGGCTCTGGCCCTTGGCCGCCGACACCACGGCGGGCCAGGCCGCCCGGAGCCCATCCAGCGTGAAGGTCACGGACCCCGGTTCCGCACCGGCGGGCGGCACTGCCGCGCCCGGGACGGGCGCCGGCCCGGGCTCCTCCGGCGCGGGGGCAGACGAGCGACGCGGCGACGGCGGCGGAGCGCTGCGACCGGACGAGGATGGGCCGGGCTCCGCGCCCGCATCGGCCGCGGGGCGACGCGGCGCCGGGGCAGACTCCGGGGCCGGCCCGCCAGCGAGCACCTGGGCCAGATCGACCGTCCGGTCCAGCATGGCCCAGCGGAGCAGCAGCGTCTCGACCACGAGCCGCGGACTCGCCCCACGCCGGATGCCCGGCTCCGCCTCGGCCAGGAGCTTGAGCATGCGGAGGAGGTCGCCGGCCGGGATCTGGCCGCGTCGCGCCTCGACCGCCCGGCGCCTCGCGTCGGTGAGTTCGTCGGGCTCGGCCCCCAGCTCCAGCATCAGCAGGGCGCGCAGGGTCTCGCCCGCCCCGTTCATGAACTCCACCAGGTCCTCGCCGGCATCCATCAGGCGATCGACGAGCGGGAAGACCCTCGCCGGGTCCCGCTCGGCCACGAGGGCGAGCAGTTCGCCGTAGACCTCGTCGTCGATGAGGCCCAGCACATCGCGGACGCGATCGACCGTGATGGCGCCCTCGCCGAAGCTCAGGCACTGGTCCAGCACCGAGAGCGCGTCGCGCATGCCGCCGTTGGCCTGCCGCGCGATGAGGGTGAGGGCGTCGTCGTCGGCCTCGATCCGCTCGAGGTCGAGCACCTGGCGCAGCCGCTCGCGGATCGCGCCCGGGCCGATCCGGCGGAAATCGAACCGCTGCAGCCGGGACATGACCGGCGCGGCCGCGGCGGCGATCTTCTGCGGCTCGGTCGTCGCGAACACGAACACGACCCCCGGCGGCGGCTCCTCGAGGATCTTGAGGAGCGCATTCCACGCCTCGCGCGTGAGCATGTGCGCCTCGTCCACGATGTAGACCTTGTGGTGGTCCGCCCGCGAGGCCGCGTACATGGCCCGCTCGCGCAGGTCGCGCGCGTCGTCCACGCCGCGGTTGCTGGCGGCGTCGATCTCCACCACGTCCAGGTTGGCCGAGCCGCTCCAGATCCGCTGGCAGGTCTCGCACTCGCCGCAGGGCTCGCCCGGGTTGGCCGGATCGGGCCGCTCGCAGTTGAGTGCCATGGCCAGGATGCGCGCGGCGGTGGTCTTCCCCACCCCGCGCGGACCGGTGAGCAGATAGCCGTGGCCGACCCGATGCTTGGCCACGGCGCCGCGCAGCACGGCGGCCACGTGGTCCTGGACCAGCAGGTCACTGAAACGTCTGGGGCGGTAACGACGGGCGAGCGCGAGTGCCATGGATCAGGAAGGCTAATCGGACGCACGGGAGAACGGGAGAACGGTCGCTGATTCGCCGCGCGGGCAGGGGGAGCGAAAACGAACGGGGGCCCGGACCGATCGGCCGTTCCCCCGCTCGCCGTTGTCTTCCGCTCGCCGCCAGGCGGTCGATTGCGGGAGAGTGCCCCAAGCACCCCGAAGCGACGCCGGACATCACTTAGCGCTGCTACCGGCGAGGTCCTGACGCGGTTCGTGCGCCTGCGCCCTTCGGACCTGGGGCAGGCACCAATCTAGACGACCGGACCCGCGGGCGGTAGCATGCACGGCCGCGCGACCGTACGTCGCCAGCCCAGGTTCGGCCCAACGCTCCCCATCCGGAGACCGCTCGTGATGCGCTTCCGCTGGTTCCTCTGCTGCTGCCCGTTCATCGCACTTCTCTCCGCCGCCGTCCTGTCCTCTCGCCTCCCGGCCCAGCAGTCCGCCCCGGCACGTCACTGGTCGGCCGACGACATCCTGCGGCAGGAGTCGGCGGGCGGGCTGCAGGTCTCGCCCGACGGGCGATGGCTGGTCTGGGTGAAGAGCTGGATGGACACCGAGAAGGGCCGCGTGGCCAATCTCGTCCTCTCCAGCCTCACCGCGGATCGAGAGGTGCAGCTCACGCGGGGCAAGCAACTCGACACGAGCCCGCGCTGGGCGCCGACCGGGCGGCGGATCGCCTTTCTCAGCACGCGGCCGGTGCCCGATGCCAAGGGGGACGTGGGGCGTCCGCAGCTCTGGATCATCGACCCCACGGGTGGCGAGCCGTACCACCTGACGAGTCTCGTGCGCGGCATCCGGACCTTCGCGTGGCGGGACAGCGCGACGATTCTCTTCCTCGCCGAGGAAGAGCCGTCCCGGAGCGAGGAGATGCTGAAGCAGGCCAAGGACGACAGCAAGGTGGTGGACGATTCGCTCCACCAGCCGCCGGTGCGGCTCTTTGCCCTCGACGTGCCCTCGCGCACGATCACGCGGCTCACCACCAACACCGACTGGATGGAGCAGTTGTCGGTCTCGCCGGACGGACGCTATGCGGTGACCGTGCACCGGCGGCAGCTCTCGTACGAGTTCGACCAGAGCCAGCCGCCCGTGGCCTGGCTCTGGGATCTGGCCACCGGCACCGGCACCCAGCTCTTCAAGGACCGGCCGCGCCTCGCGCCGAGCCTCGCGGGCTGGGCGCCGGACGGCGGCGGGTTCTACGTGGAGGTGGACAGCACGCGCCACCCGCGCTTCAGCAACGCCACCATCACCCTGCTCAAGTACTACGACGTGGCGCGAGGCCTCCTGCAGCCGGTGGACCTCGACTGGCCGCGCGGGCTCGGCGGCGCCGTGCAGCCCGTCGCGGGCGGCGCGATGGCCCTGCTCGCCGACGGCGTGAAGCTCCGGCTCGCGCGGCTCACCCGGAGCGGCACGCGCTGGACGCGCACCATCCTGGGCGGCGAGCATGCGGGCAACATCTTCGGCTTCGCCGCGAGCACCGATGGCCGCACGATCGCCTACGTGCATTCCGCCGCGAGCACGCCGCCGCAGCTCTACCGGGCCGCCGTCGACGGCGACCGGCTCGGCGCGGCCACGCAGCTCACCAGGCTCAACCCGTCGTTCGCGGCCAAGCCCACGCCGAAGACCGAGATCGTGCGATTTCGCGGCGCGCGGCGGGACGAGGTCGAGGGCATCCTGTACTACCCGCTCGACTACGAGCCGGGAAAGAAGTACCCCCTCATCCTCTCCATCCACGGCGGACCCGCATCGGCCGACCTCGATGCCTGGTCGGATCGCTGGGCGTATCCCCACATGCTCTTGGCCGAGCGGGGCGCGTTCCAGCTCAAGGTGAACTACCACGGCAGCAGCAACTACGGCCTCGACTGGGTCGAGTCCATCTGCTGCGGAAAGTACTACGACCTGGAAATTCCCGACCTCATCGCCGGCCTCGACTACGTCGTGCGGCGCGGGCTCGCGGACACGGCCCGGCTGGCCACGATGGGCTGGAGCAACGGCGCCATTCTCTCCACCGAGCTCACCACGCGCTTGCCGCGGCTCAAGGCCGCGTCCGTCGGTGCGGGCGACGTGGAGTGGATCAGCGACTGGGGCAACGTGGACTTCGGGAAGGCGTTCGACAACTACTACTTCGGCAAGGCGCCCTACGAGGATCCCCAGCTCTACATCCGCAAGTCGCCGTTCTTCCGGCTCGACAAGGTGCGCACGCCCACGCTGATCTTCTTCGGCACCGAGGACCGCAACGTGCCGCCGTCACAGGGATGGTCACACTACCGGGCCCTGCAGCAGCACGGGAAGACCGAGACCAGGTTCGTGCTCTTCCCCGGCGAGCCGCACGGCTTGCAGCAACTGGCCCATCAGCGGCGCAAGATCGCCGAGGACCTGGCGTGGTTCGATCGCCACCTGTTCGGCTACGAGCCCGCGGCGGCGGCGCTCACCGCAGCGCTGGCGCGCGAGTCGTTCGACTCCACCAGCCCGCTGGGCCTGGCGATCCGCCGTCAGGGCGTGGCCCGGGTCAACGGGCTCTACGGCGAGCGGATGGGCGGGGTGCTGGTGCCGGAGGTGATCCCGGTCCCGCGCGCGGACAGCATCGGCAGGGAGTATCCGTTCCTGCTGGGGCGCTTCGAGGTGACGCGCGCGCAGTGGGCGGCCTACGACTCCACGTATACGATCGAACCCGGCACCGAGAACCATCCCGTCGGCGGGGTCTCGTTCGAGCGGGCGAAGGATTACGTGAGCTGGCTCGTGGCGAAGACCGGCGGAAAGTGGCGGCTGGGCACCGAGAAGGAGCTCCGGCCGCTCTACGACGCCGCCGGCGCCAGTGGCGAGACCACGCTCGACTGGTGGGCCGGCTACCGGCTCAATCCCGACGACGCCGCGCGCATCGCCGAGCGCGTCTCGTGGCTCACGGCGCCCGCACCGCTGCTCCGGCCCGTGGGCAGCGGCTCGCCCAGCCTGCCGCGGGCGCTCATCTTCGACCTCGGCGGCAACGTCAGCGAGTGGGCGATCGGCGCGGACGGCAAGGGCGTCCTGCTCGGCGGCAGCGCCGATCGCCCCGCCGATCCCAGGGCGCGGCGCGCGGAGGCGGGGGAGGAATATCGCGGGCTCCGCGTGGTGCGGGAGCGGTAGACATTCCTACCGCCCCGTCGCGAACAGCAGCGTGTTGGTCACCAGTCTGGCCGTCCCGCGCCAGAACCCGCGGAAGAGCGGGTCCTCCGCCAGGATCACCACGCGGCCGCGCCCGGACCGCTCGACGGCCGCCCAGACCGAGCCGCGGAGGAACTTCTCGGTGTTGTCGGGCCAGGTGAAGCCGGCGAGGGTGAGATCGCTGCCGACAAACGCCACCGGGTTATCACCCTTCTCCGATGGCTTGAGCATGGCGGAGCCCAGCATCACGGGGAGCTGATCGCGCTCATAGCCGAAGGTGAGCCAGTGGGTGCGGTCGAGCGTCGCGCGGAAGATCGCGCCCGGCACGAACTCCGGCTTGGTCCCGGCCGTGGCCGTGGGCGAGACGAGGGGCGGCGCCGGCAGCGCCGTGGGAGCCACCGTGGTGTCCCGGGGCACCTCCTTGCGGTCCTTCTTCTCCTCATCGTCGTCCTGGCCCACCGCCCTCACGGTCGTGAGGCCCAGTTCCTTGCGGGCGAAGAGGCCCGCCGCGTCGCCCCAGGTGAGGATGGCGCCGCCGTCCTGTACCCAGGCCTTGAGCCTGGCCGCCCCGGTCTCGCCCAGCTCACGCCACATCCGGGCGGGCGAGCCCGCCGGCACGATGAGCACGTTGTACTGGCTCAGGTCGATCCGTGACAGCGACGCCAGCGTGACGGTCACCGGCCCGTATTCGAGCTCGCGCTCGAGATAGTGCCAGGTGGCGCCGAATGCCGTCTGGTCGATGCCGTCGCCGCCGGCGAGCAGAATCCGCGGGACGTTCACGGCCACCACGGTCTCGCTCCCCACGCCCACCTGGCCGCTGTCGGGATACGCCGACCGGACGGGCACGACGGCCACGCCGAATCGCTGCGCGAGCCGCGCCACCGCGGCATGCACCGTCTCGGGATTGCGCTGCAGCCGGACGACGAACGTGCCCCGGGGATACGACACGCCGTCCGCCCGCAGCGGCCGCGTGGCGACCGCGACCTTGTACCCTTCCCGGGCGAGGTGCATCGCCAGCTTGGCGCCGGCCTCGGTGGCGTTGGTGAACACGTAGGCCGACTGTGCCCGCCCCGGCACGCCGGCGCCGGGCAGCGAATCGTCGGGCGTCACCCGGTGCCCGGTGACCGGCGCGGTGTCCTCGGTCCACCACGCCTCCAGCCCGAGCGTCAGGGGTAGCGACCAGGCCGTGATGTCGTAGAAATCGTAGGGTTCGCGGTCGGCCGCCTCGCCGCGGAGCTTGTTGCGGTCGTACCGGGCGAGCTGGGCCTGTACGAAGTTGGAGTCGAACACGGCGCGCGGCTCGAGGATGGCCGTCGCGAAGCGCGCCTCGGGCTGCACCAGGTCCACCACGTAGCTGCCCGCCGGAAACTCCCGCTTCACCGCCGGCCCGCCGAGGTAGGACGTCGCCTTGAGCGCCGTGAAGGGCCGGGTGGTGCGCGTCACCTCCACGCCTTCCCGCGCGAGCAGACGGGCCAGCCAGAGCGCCCGGGCCGGGTCGGGATCCGGCGAGAACACGACGCGCTTCATCGCGCGGCCCTTCGCCTCCGCCAGGCCGCTCTCGTGGAACGCGTAGTAGTCCGCGAGCAGCGCGGCGCGATTCGCCGCCGCGGTGGCAAGCGTGGCCATCGCCGCCACGTAGTGGTGCGCGATGCCCATCTCGAACGTGATGTAGGTGCCGTCGTCCTTGCGGACCTTGAGCTCGGGGCCACCGTCGGTCTCGAACGTCATGCCGATGGCGCCGTGGAACGACGGCCAGCCATCGATGTAGCCGGGGTAGAACGCGTCGAACACGTCCCGCACGTAGTACTGCCAGCCGTACGCGTCGAAGGCCGCCCCGTTATTGCGGCCGAACGTCTCGAGCCAGCGTCCGGTGGACGCGGGGTAGTTCTTGTTGATGGCTTCCGCATTGGGCGGGAAGAAGTACTGCGCCACCGTGCTGTGCAGGTCGGCCACCACCTGCGGCCGCCAGCGCGCCAGGGTGGCGGCGAGAGCGCGGCTTTCGTTCTGCGACTGCGCCAGCATGTCGCGGTTCAGGTCGAACCGGTAGTGATTGAACCGGCCCTGCACGCTCCACGGCTCGTGGTGTTCCAGCGCCGCCGGCTCGTCCGTCCCGACCGCCACCGAGTTGTACCAGGCCGCAAAGCGCTCGTGGCCGTCCGGGTTCTGCGACGGATTGACGAGGACCACCAGGTTCCTGAGGATCTCCAGCGTGGCCGGCTCATCGGAGGCGAGCAGCTGGTAGGCGATCTGCATCGCCGCCTCGAAACCCGCCGGCTCGTTGCCATGCACCGAGTGCGTGAGCAGCACCACGGCCGGCAGCCGGTCGGCGATCGCCCGGGCCTCGGCCGGGCCGGTGGCCCTGGGATCGGCCAGACGGGCCAGATCGGCCCGGATCCGGTCGAGCCGCGCCAGGTTTTCCGGCGCCGAGATGATCAGCAGGCGCATCACTTTGCCCTCGACCGTGGTCCCGATCACCTCGGTGCGCACCCGCTCCGGGTTGCCGGCGACGAGGCGATCCAGCACGGCCTGCTGCTGGTGATACATGGTATGCTGGCTGCCGAGGCGATAGCCCAGGAGCGTGTCGGGCCGGGGCACCGACGCCCGGTAGGGACCGCGGGTGTAGAAATCGAAGCCCTGGGCCGCGAGCGGTCCGGCGGCGAAGAGCGCGAAGAGGGCGACGGGAACGACGATGCGACGGATCATGGAGCCGGGGATGAAGGAGTGTCGAGGATGACGGCGACGGTGGCGCCGAGCAGCAGCACCACGCCGGTGTAATAGATCCACAGGACGAACAGGACGATGGCGCCGATGTTGTCTGCGGCCGAAAGGCCCTGGACGGTCACGGCCTGCTGGAGGTAGAGGCCGTACAGCCGCTTGGCGAGTTCGAACGCCACCGCGGCGAAGAGCGCCCCGATGGCCGCCGAGCGCGGCCGCGGCCGGCGCGGGGTCGAGAAGCGGTACAGCACGTAGAAGAGCGACCACGCGAGCGCCACCGCCAGCACCGCGCCCAGCACACGTCCGATCGTGCTCAGAAAGAAGGAGAGCGCTGGCAGCGCTGCCATACCCCGCGCTCCGGCGATCTCCAGCGCCGTGGTGAGCGCCACGTTGGCGAGCAGGAGGAGCAGCGTCACCAGCACCATGCGCGCGTCGTGGAGCTTGCCGCGCACGAAGGCCAGGAGGAAGTGCTGGGGCGGCAGCGGCGGCAGGACCGAGTGGTAGATACGGCCCAGCGCGGTGCGGACACTCGCGAACAGCCGGGTGCTGAACCAGATGAACGTGGGGATGGCGATGTACGAGATCCGCTCGCGGTTGAGCGCCACGCTGGCGAGCAGGTTCTTGATGACCTGGAACGTGTCGGTGCCGTCGTGGCGGCGCGGGAGAAAGCGGTCGAACAGGGCCGCGATCTCCTGCTGCGGGGCGTGATTGGTGAATCCCACGGCAAACGTGAGCGCCACCAGCAGGAGCGCAAGAAAGGGCAGCGCCGTGAGGAGGGCGTCGAACGCCAGCGCGCTGCCCATGAACGGAACGCTGTTGCGATCCGCCGACTCGAGGACCCGCCACACCAGATCCTTGAGCCCGAACCGGTGGCGGGCCGGCCGCTCCGCCTCAGGCCCCGCCGGCGGAGCGGGAGTCGTCAGGCGACGGGCTCCTCTTCCTCGTCGGCCCCGCCGCGCCGGCGCGAGCGAACCTCCGCGAGCCGCCGCTCGAGCTCGTCGCGGGCCGACTCGACCCGGTCGCCCCACTCCTCGCCCTCCTCCTCGAGGGCGGCCTTGAGCCGACTGGCCTTCCTGCCGATCGCGTGCTGGAGGCCGTCCAGCTTCTCCTCGGCCTCGGCACGCCACCGGCGGACCCGGCGCTTGATGGCACGGCGCGTCTCGCCTCCGCTCTGCGGCGCGAAGAGCAGCGCGAGCCCGGCGCCGAGGATGGCTCCGGTGATGAACCAGCGGAGCGTCGAGCCTTCTTCCCGCTCCACGTAGACCGTCTCGCGGTCCCTGTCTCGCCCAGCCATGGCCTGCCTCCTATTCGCCCGCGTCCGGATCGTCCGCAGCCAGGGCCATCGCCGGCTTGAGCGAGGCGCGGTGCTGCACCGGCGCATGCACGAACCGCCGCACCAGCTCGGCGGTCCCGTTGACCTTGAGTTGATCGAAGAGGAACCGGAACGTCTTCTCGAGATCGGCCGAGATCGCGGCCCGGATGGACTCCGGCAGCGACCAGAACTCCTGCTTGAAGGGGCCGATCGCCTTCTTGCGCGCCTTGTAGTAGAACTGCTCGTCCGAGTCACCCGCCTTGCGCTCACCCGCCGCGTTCTCGGTGACCCACGCGCGGAGCCGGGCCTTGAAACCGGCCGGCAACTGCGGGTGATCGAACACGATGTTCTGGAAATTGGTGGCCAGATGGATCTCGGCCGTCTCCACCCGCGGGAAGTTCCCGAACGCGTCGGCGGGGAGCGTGCTGGCCCCGTGCTGCACCGCGCCGGCCAGCCCGTACTCGGTGCGGGCCACGCGGGAGAGCGCCGCCAGCGCGTCGAGATCGAGTTTCACTTCGGCGATGGAACCGTCGGGCAGCACCACGCCGCCATGCGACGTGCCGGTCTGCACCGAGATCTTGCTGATGCCGGCCAGGTTCCCGCGGGCCGCCAGCGCCCCGTTGTACCCCTGCATGAACGCGTGGAGTTCCTCCACGGTGCTGTTCTTCATCCCCACCTCGCCGATTTCGGCGCCGACGGAGACCGTCACGCCGACCGGCTCGTGCTCGCGGATGAAGGCCGTGATCTCCACCGCCCGCTCGTAGTTGTCGCGCTGCTGCTCGGCGAGGGTCGGGCGGGAGAGGTCCACCAGCGTGGAGGTATCCACGTCGATGTTGTAGAAGCCTGCCGCCAGTTCTTCGCCGATGAGCTTCTTCACCTCGCCCACCTCCGCCTCGGGATCGGCGAGGTACTTCTTCTGGTTCACCTGGCAGTGGTCGCCCTGAATGAAGAGCGGAAGCGCGTAGCCCTCGCGGAGCGCGGCGCCGATCATCACCGCCGTGTACTCCGCCGGACGCTGGTCCGTATAGGCGATCTCCGACCGCGCGATCTCCAGGATGATGGCGCCCGCGTCACCGGCCACCGCAGCGCGGAAGATTGCACGGGCGGTGTCGTAGGCCAGCACGCGCACGTTGATCGCGGGCACCGTGAATCCACCACACTCGCCCCGACCACGCGCCAGGTACAGTGCGTTGATCGACGCCGGCCGCACGCCCGTGGCCTGCGCCAGTTCCCACAAGAGCCAGCGCGCCGCCTCGCGCTCCGGCGGCGCGCCGAAGACGGCCTGCGATACCAGCTTGTCGGTGGCAGAGGACCTGAGCTTCGCCGGGTCGCGCACGGCGACACCGTCGCCGGCGAGCGCCACCGCGCCGCCAAAGAGATCCACCGCCTCCCGGATCAGATCAGTCATGGGTCGGCCTCGAGCGCAGAAAGGGCTGCAGACGCCCGGAATCTAAGGTGTCAGGTGTCACGTGCCAGGTGTCTCATCCCCATCCTGCGGCGGCACGGCCGGTTCGGTGGCGTACCCTGGCCGTCCCAGCGCGGCATAGGTGAGACGCTTGGCCAGCTCCACGCCGGGCTGGTCGAAGGGATCGATGCCGTACCAGACGCCGGCGTAGCCCGTGGCCAGCTGGAAGAACATGATGGCCTCGCCCAGCGTCCGCGCATCGAGCCGCGGCAGCCGGAGGGTGCAGTTCATCCGTCCCGAGCGGGCCAACGCGGCGGAGGTCGCCTCGTACTCGGCGCGGAGCAGGTGGCTCAGCAGGTGCCCCTGGAGGTAATCCAGGTCGGGCGGCAGACCGGCGCGGAACGGGATGGTAAGGTCCTCACCCGCGTCGTCCACGGTCATGAAGGTGATGACCTTGTCGTGCGGCCCCTCCATGAAGAGCTGCACCTGGCTGTGCTGGTCGGTGGCGCCCACCGCGGCCACGGGCGTGGGCCCGGTGAAGACCTCGTTGCCGCTGCGGTCGACCCGCTTGCCGAGACTCTCGGCCCAGAGCTGCCGGTACCACTCGGCGAAGTCACGCAGCCGGTCGGAATACGGCATGAGCACGTGGATACGCGCGCCGAACCACGCGTCCGCGGCCCAGTGGAGCCCGGCATAGAGCGCCGCGGGATTCTCCAGCAGCTCGGCAGCATCCGCGCGGCTCACGGCCTCGCGCGCGCCCTCGAGCAACTGGTCCACGTCGATGCCGACCAGCGCTGCCGGCAGGAGCCCTACGGGGGAGAGCACGCTGAACCGCCCGCCGACCGCCGACGGCACCTCGAGCGCGGGAATGCCTTCCTGGGTCGCGATCTCGCGCAGCGCCCCGCGCACCGGATCGGTGGTGAACACGAGATGGCGCGAGGCGACGGGGCCCATCGCCTCCTCCAGCCAGGCGCGCACGATGAGATACTGCGCCATCGTCTCGGCCGTCCCGCCCGACTTGCTGATCACGTTCACCAGCGCCCGCCGCGGATCGATCCGCCGGAGGGCGGCCGCGAGCGTGGTGGGGTCCACGTTGTCCAGCACCGTGAGGCGGGGGAAGAACTCGCGCTGTTCGTCGCTCAGCTCGTTCCACGCCGGCGCCTTGAGGGCGGAGAGCAGCGCCTTCGTGCCCAGTGCCGAGCCGCCGATGCCGAGGACCACGACGTGGTCGAACGCCTGACCCAGACCCTCGGCGAAGCGCCGGATCTGGCGCACCGTGTCGGTCTGCTCGCCCAGACGGGTGAAGCCGAATTCGCCGGCGCTCCGGCGGGCCCGCACTTCGGCCTGCACGTCGCGGAAGCGCTGGCGCAGGTCGGCCAGGCGGCTCCGCGGGATGCCATGGTCGCCGTCGAGCCGGTCCTGCAGCAGGCGTCCGTACTGGAGCCGGATCATCACACCTCCACCGTGAGGCCGTCGTGGGCCGGTTCCATGCCCGGCGGCAGCTGCGCTGCCAGCTCGGCATGGCCGGTTTCGTGCGTGAGATGAGTGAGGTACGTGCGCTCGGCGCCGAGCTCCTGCGCGGTGCGCACTGCATCGCCGATGCTGAGGTGTGTGGGGTGGGGGCGCCACCACAGCGCGTTGAGGACCAGCACCTTGAGCCCCTTGAGCTGCTCCCGCTGGGCCGCCGGCACCTCCTTCACGTCCGTCAGGTATGCGAGATCGCCGAACCGGTAGCCGAACACGCGCAGGTGGCCGTGCTGGAAGGCCAGCGGCAGCACCGGCACGCCGGCCACGTGGACCTGCACGTCGGGCTCGAGCGGACTGGTCAGCAACCAGGGCTTGGACGTGCCCTCGTAGGGCTGCACCGTTTCGTCGAAGATGTAGTTGAACGAACGCCGCAGGCGATCGAGCGTCTCCGCCGGACCGTAGAGCGGCAGCGCCTGGCGCTGGCGCACCGAGAACATGCGCAGGTCATCGATTCCGTTGATGTGATCGGCGTGCTCGTGGGTATAGAGCACCGCATCCAGTCGCCGCGGCCGCGCCCGGAT
>JBMOPM010000051.1:0-11299 GCA_049323575.1 Gemmatimonadota bacterium
CCGTGGCTGCGGCCCCTGGCCGCCGTCCTGGTCCTGAGCACAGGGAGCGTTGCGTCCGCCGCGGAGCCCCTGCCGGCCTTGCCGCCCTCCCGCCTCGCCGCCCGTCACGACACGCACGTCTCCCACG
The DNA here is from genome assembly GCA_049323575.1 of Gemmatimonadota bacterium. Classification (GTDB taxonomy): domain Bacteria; phylum Gemmatimonadota; class Gemmatimonadetes; order Gemmatimonadales; family GWC2-71-9; genus JBMOPM01. Next base: position 128 of record JBMOPM010000051.1, read on the forward strand.
CGCGCTGCGCGGTCGAGGCGGCATCGGTGGTCTGCCGCGTGCGGCTGTTCCGGGACGATCTGGAGCTGGCACTCCGGGCCGCGCGGCGTGACCACGCCCTCGCGCTCACACCCGCCGCGCGGCAGGATTCGGCGTTCCAGGCCTACGCGGCCACCCGCCTGGTCTTCACCGCGGACGGCGTCCGCCTGAGCGGACGGGTGATCGAATCCGGCGTCGAGGTCGACCAGGCCAAGCAGCAGGTGGCGTGGTACACGCTCGAATTCACCGCGCCCAGGCCGGTCCGAACGCTCATCGCCCGCAACACCCTGCTCTTCGACGCCTTCAACGCGCAGCAGAACATCATGCAACTGCTCAAGCTGCCCGAGAACCGGCGGCAGACGCTGTACTTTGCGGCGGGGGACGAGGGGGAACAGAGAGTCTGGTAGCGCGGGAACGGCGGGAGGGGGAGCGGCGGCCACGGCCGGCTTCCTGCCCCGCCTATGTTTCCCCGCTCATGCCCGACTCCAACCGCCGCTCCGCCGCGCTCGGCCTGCTTCTCGTCGTCCTCTTCTGGGGCGGCAACTTCACGTTCACCAAACTCGCCCTGGCGGAGATCCCGCCGCTCGCCTTTTCGGCGCTCCGGTTCGGGGGGGCCTCGGGTCTGTTCTGGCTGCTGGTGCGCAACCTGGAAAAGCCCGAGCCGCTGCCCCCCGGCGCGTTCTGGCCGCTCCTCGCGCTCGGCGTGGTCGGGAACACGATCTACCAGATCTGTTTCGTGGAGGGGCTGGCCCGGACCAGCGTCACCAACAGCACGCTGATCCTGGCCAGCATGCCGCCGGCGGTGACGGTGCTGTCCGGGGCCCTGGGGCTCGAGCGGATCAGCAGCAGACAGCGGTGGGCGGTGGCCATCGCGACGGCCGGCGTGCTGGTGGTGGTGGGCGCACGGGGCCTCGAAGTCTCCGGCGCGCGCCTGGGCGACCTCCTGATGCTGGCGGCGGTGGGCTGCTGGTCGGCCTATACCCTGGGGCTCCGGAAGCATCCCCTGCCCATGTCCTCGCTCCGGCTCACCGCGTGGACCATGTACCTCGGGACGCCGGGCCTCGTGCTCGTCGGAGTACCGCAGCTCGTGCGGCTCGACTGGGGTGCGGTTTCCGCCCGGGCCTGGGGCGGCCTCGCCTACTCGGCGGTGCTCTCGTTGCTGGCGGCCTACGTCCTGTGGAACCGGGCGGTCCGGGTGCTGGGGCCCAGCCGGGCGGCGGTGACGACCTGCCTCACGCCCCTCGTGGCCACGGGAACGGCCATGCTGTTCCTCGGCGAACAGCCGAGCATCGAGCACGTCATCGGCGGCGTGCTGGTGATCGGGGGCGTGCTGCTGGCGACGGTGCGGCGGTAGCGGCGGCAGCGAACCGGCGGGCGTTGCCGCCGCTACCGTCGTTCCAGCCGTTCCCGCTTATATTCTCGCCATGTCGCAGGCCCGAATCCGTAACTTCTGTATTGTCGCGCACATCGACCATGGCAAGTCCACCCTCGCGGATCGCCTGATCGAGGTCACCAATACCGTCGAGAAGCGGCTCATGCGTGAGCAGCTCCTCGACACCATGGACCTCGAGCGGGAGCGCGGGATCACGATCAAGCTGAACGCCGTCCGGATGAATTACACCGCCCGGGACGGCATCGAGTACGAGCTGAACCTGATCGATACGCCGGGCCACGTGGACTTTACCTATGAGGTCTCGCGCTCTCTCGCGGCGTGCGAGGGCGCCATCCTCGTGGTGGACGCTTCGCAGGGCATCCAGGCGCAGACACTGTCCAATCTCTTCCTGGCGCTGGACGCGGGACTCGAGATCATCCCGGTCCTCAACAAGATCGACCTCCCCGGCGCCGAACCCGAGCGCCGTGCGAAGGAGATCATGGACCTGATCGGGGCGAAGCGCGAGGAGATCCTGGCGGTGTCGGCCAAGGAGGGGACGGGCATTCCGGAGCTGCTGGAGGCGATCGTGCAGCGGATTCCGGCGCCGGCAGGCAAGGAGGACGCGCCGCTCCGGGCGCTCATCTTCGACTCCTATTACGACCGGTATCGGGGCGCGATCCCGAGCATCCGGGTGGTGGACGGCGTGCTGCGCGAGGGGATGGAGATCGCGTTCGGGTCGCATCCCGACGACGTCTATCACGTGGACGAGGTGGGCTATCTGCAGCTGGGCCAGCGGCCGACGCGCCGGCTCGAAGCGGGCGAGGTGGGGTATGTCGTCGCGAGCCTCCGCGGCGTGCGCGACGCGCGGGTGGGCGATACGATCCTCAACGCCAACGATCGCGCGCCGGAGCTCCTGCCGGGCTACCGCGACGTGAAGTCCATGGTGTTCGCCGGGGTCTATCCCACCGACTCGGAGCAGTACGAGGCGCTGCGGGACGCACTGGAAAAGCTCGTGCTCAACGACGCCGCGCTGCACTACGAGCCCGAGTCGTCCACCGCGCTGGGCTTCGGCTTCCGCTGCGGTTTCCTCGGGCTGCTCCACATGGATATCGTCCAGGAGCGGCTGGAGCGCGAGTTCGATCTCGACCTGATCACCACCGTCCCCACCGTGGAATACCACGTGTACAAGACGGACGGCCGGATGCTGGTCCTCGAGAACCCGAGCGACCTCCCCGATCCGGCGTCGATCGACCGGATCGAGGAGCCGTTCGTGAAGGCGCGCATCATGGCGCCCGCCGAATACATCGGCGGGATCATGAAGCTGGGTCAGGAGCGGCGCGGGATCTACCACGGCATGCACTACCTCGACCCCAGCCGGGTGGAGTTCGACTTCGAGTTCCCGCTGGGCGAGATCGTGCTGGACTTCTACGACCGGCTCAAGTCGATCTCGAAGGGGTATGCCTCGCTGGACTACGAGATGGCGGGCTACCGTGAGTCCGATCTCGTCAAGCTCGACATGCTCATCAACGGCGACGCGATCGACGCCTTCAGCGTGATCATCCACCGCGACAAGGCGTACGAGTGGGGCCGGAAGGTGGCCGAGAAGCTCAAGGAGCTCATCCCGCGCCAGCTGTATCAGGTGGCGATCCAGGCGGCCATCGGCAACAAGGTCATTGCCCGCGAGACGATCTCGGCGTTCCGCAAGGACGTGCTGGCCAAGTGCTACGGCGGCGACATCACCCGCAAGCGGAAACTCCTCGAGAAGCAGAAGGAGGGGAAGAAGCGGATGAAGCAGATCGGCGCCGTGGAGATTCCGCAGGAAGCATTTCTGGCCGTGCTGCAGGTGGAGTGATCGAAGAGCGTCCCTCGACATGAACGATGGGGGTCGAACGCACCGCGGCAGCTTTCATCCCGTGCGCAGCCACCCGGAGCTCGTGGTGCGCGCGCCCAATCATCTGGGCGACCTCTGCCTGGCGCTGCCGGCGCTGCACCGCGCGGCGGCCGGCGCGGTGGTCGTTCGCCGGCATCTGGTGCCGCTGCTCGAGCTGGCGCGGCTGCCCTCCCGCATCGTGCCGCTCGATCCCGGCCCGGGCGGCATGTTCCGGTGCGCCGCCGAGCTCAGGCACGCCGGGTTCCGGCGCGGGGTGCTGCTCACGCCGTCGCTCTCGGCCGCGCTGATCTTCCGGCTCGCCGCGCTGCCGGAGCGGCGCGGCACCCGCACGGACCACCGCGGCCCGCTGCTCACCGAGGCAGTGAGCCCGGAGGCGCTCGCCGGTCTCCACCGCGCGACCGCCTACATGGTGCTCGTGTGCCAGACGGCGCCGCCGGAGCTGCCGCGGCCGAAACTGGAGCTGAGCGACGCCCGGCGGGGAGCGTGGCGCGCCCTGGTCGGCGAGGAAACCCGGGACGCGATCGGGGTTTTCCCGGGGGGCAACGCGTCGAGCCGGCGCTGGGATCCCGACCGTTTCCGCGAGCTGGTGCAGCGCCTGGCGGACGACGGCCACCGCGTCATCGTGTTCGGCGGCCCGGCCGAACGTGACCTGACCCGCGAGGTGGCAGGCGATCGCGGACTCGACATGGGCGGGCTTACCGATCTGCCGCTCCTCGCCGCGGGGCTCGCGGACTGCCGGGTCCTCGTCACCAACGACAGCGGCCCGATGCACCTGGCCGCTGCGGTCGGCACGCCGACCGTCTCGCTGTGGGGCGCCGGCAACCCGCGCGAGACCTGCCCCCTCGGCCCCGGGCACCGGATGGTGCGCCACGCCGAACTGCCGTGCGTGCCGTGCGTGAAGAATCGCTGTCCGCGCAGCGGGCGCGGCACGTTTCTCGACGAGGCCGATCGCGAGTGCCTGGCGCTGGTCACGGTGGACGAAGTGCACCACGCGGTGGAACGGGTGCTGGAGGAGACCGGACGGTAGGATGACCCGACGCTTCATCATCGGCATCGACATCGGCGGGACCAACATCGTCGTCGGCGCGGTCGCCGAGGACGGGAGCGCGCTGCACGGCCTGCGCACCGCGCCCACGCGTCCGGAGCAGGGGAGCGATGCTGTGGTGGAGCGGCTGCTCGAGATGTCCCGGGCCACGATCGCGGAGACCTGCGCCGCCGTGCCGGGCGCGGAGATCAGGGGCGTCGGCGTGGGCGCGCCCGGACCGCTGGACACCCGCAGTGGCGTCGTCCTGCTCACCCCCAATCTCGGCTGGGTGAACATGCCGCTCCGGGCCCGGATCCACGAGGGGCTCACCCTCCCCGCCGCCCTCGACAACGACGCCAACTGCGCCATTCTCGGCGAGTGGTGGCAGGGCGCCGCGCGCGGCACGAAGAACGCCATCGGGATCACGATCGGCACGGGCGTCGGCGGCGGCCTCATCCTCCACGAGCGGCTCTACCGCGGCAGCTCGGACTGCGCCGGCGAGATCGGGCACACGACCATCGACGCGCAGGGCCGCAGGTGCAAATGCGGCAACTACGGCTGCCTCGAGGCCTACGCATCGGGCCCCGCGATCGCGCGGCGCGCCGCCGAGGGGATCGAGGCGGGCGAGGAGTCGCTGCTGCCGAAGATGGTCAACGGCGACCTCGACACGCTCACCGCGCAGACCGTCTACGAGGCCGCGGCGGCCGGCGACGACCTGGCCCTGGAGGTGGTACGCGACACCGCCCGTTTCCTCGGCGCGGGCATCGCGAACCTGATCAACATCTTCAACCCCGAAGTGGTGGTCATCTGCGGCGGGGTGACCCTCGCGGGGGATCGGCTGTTTACGCCCCTCCGCCGTGAAGTCATCCGGCGGGCGTTCCGGCCCGCCGTCCGCACCTGCCGCATCGTGCCCGGGGAGCTGACCGGCATGGCGGGCGTCTACGGCGCGGCGCGTTCGTTCATCGAGCAGCGGGAAACGGGGACCATTGCCTAGACTCGGCGTGATCGGCTCGATGGTGTGGGACGAGATCCACGGCCGCGACCCGCTGGCGGCGCCGGTCGAGGAGTGGGGCGGCATCGCCTACGCGCTGGGCGCGCTCGACGCCACGCTGCCCGACGGCTGGGAGATCGTGCCGCTCATCAAGGTGGGCCGCGATCTGGCGCCGCGCGCCGCCGAGTTTCTGAGCACGCTCCGGCGGGTGGCGCCGGGCAGCCGGTTCGTGGAGGTGCCCGCGCCCAACAATCGCGTGGTGCTGCGCTACCAGGCGGGCGAGCGGCGCTGCGAGCGCATGGCGGGCGGGGTGCCGGGATGGCACTGGACGGAACTCGGTCCCATGGTGCGGGACCTCGACGCGCTGTACGTCAATTTCATCTCGGGATTCGAGATGTGTCTCGGCACGGCCCAGGCCCTCCGCCAGGGTTTCGCCGGCCCCATCTATGCCGATGTGCACAGTCTGCTGCTCGGCATGCAGCACGACGGCACGCGCATCCTGCGCCCGCTGCCCGATGCACCGTCGTGGTTCTCGTGCTTCGACGCAGTCCAGTTCAATGAGGACGAAATGCGACAGCTCTCCCCCGACCCGCTCGGTCTCGCGGTCGTGGCCCTGGAGCAGGGCGTATCGTTCCTGGTGGTGACCCTCGGCGCGCGAGGCGCGATCTACGTGGCGGCACCGGGCACGGAGCGGCTGGCGCGGGGCGGGCGCCGGAGGACGCCCGTCGAGGCCCTTGCGGGAGGCCCCGTCCGGACCGAGCTCGTCCCCGCCCCCGCCGTCGAGGCGCTGGATCCCACGGGCTGCGGCGACGTGTTCGGCGCGGCGCTCATGAGCCGCCTGCTGGCCGGCGACACGATCGGACCGGCGGTGGCGTTTGCCAACGGCATTGCCGCGCGCAACGCCGCGTTCCGCGGGGCGTCGGGACTGGCTTTGTACCTTCGTGGCGAGCTCATCGCAGCGTGACGCGGGTCGTCGAGGTTCCGGCGTCGTTCGACGACAGGGCGCTCGACCAGTTCGCCCACGCGCTGGGCGGGACCTGGCCGCCGACCGAGCGCATCCTGGTGGACGCGCGCAATGCGCAGTGGGCGTCACCCTACGGGCTGGTGTCGATGCTGACCCTGGGCCAGGCGCTGGTGGAGGCGGGCGGGGAACGGCCGCTCTTCACCGTCCCCGAGTCGGAGGAGGTGCGCCGCTACTGGGCCCGCGCCGGCTTCTTCCGCCACGCCGCCTCCTGGTTCGAGGTGCATGGCAAGGTACCGCGGGTGGCGCCCGATGAGGCGTCGGACGTGCTGCTCGACGTCACGCCCATCCGGGCGTCGGAGGACGTGCACGACGTGGTGGGCCGCATCCAGGAGCGCGCCTCGCGCATCCTGCACGGTGAGCTCCACATCGATGCGAAGGCGACCATCGGCTTCGCAATGGCGCTTTCGGAGGCGTGCCAGAATATTGTGGAGCACGCGGGCACGGGAGGTTGGGTCGCGGTACGCGCGTACACGTACCGGGTGCGGCTCGACGGCCGCCGCGTGGTCGTGATCGCGGTGAGCGACGGCGGGATCGGGTTCCGCCGGTCGCTGGAGGCGGTCCAGGCGAAGCGTTTCGGCGATCGCTGGAGCGACGCCACCGCGCTCGAGGCGGCCCTGATCCAGGGCGTGAGCCGGTTCCGCGATCCCGGCCGCGGCCAGGGCCTCGCGGGCATCAAGCGCTACCTCGCGCGCTGGAACGGCAAGATCTCGATTCGCAGCGGCACGGCGCGGCTCGCGATCGTCCCAGCCTGGGACAACGACGTCCCCCTGGCCGATCATCTTCCCTTCTTCCCGGGAGCCCAGCTTCAGGTGACCATTCCGGCGCAGGATCCGCCGTCGCGATGATCGTCACCATCCCCATCGACCACGTGCTGCGCGAGGCGGTCGCGACGCCGTACAGCGACCTCGTCACCCGCCGGACCGGGGCGGCGGTGCGCCGCCGCATCGAGGCCCGTCTGGCGGCCGCGGCGAGCCGTGCCCCGGTGCCTGCCCCGCCGCTCCGGGCCTGCCTCGATTTCTCCGCGGTAGGCTGCATCGACTTCAGTTGCGCCGACGAGATCGTGGCGAAGCTGCTCCTGAGCCCGCCCGGCGGCGAGCACTACCTCGCCCTCACCGGCGTCAGCGAGGCGCATCGCGAGGCGATTCAGCACGTCCTCGAATACCACGGGATCGCCATCGCGATCCTGCCGGCGGGGGGCGGCGCCCCCGAGCTGCTCGGCGCCGTGGCCGAAGACGCGCGGCTCGCCTGGCGGCGCCTGCATGAGGTCGAGCCCCGCACGCCCCGCCACCTGGCCCACGCGCTCGCCTGGCCCGAGGAGCGGACCCGCGCCGCCATCGGCGAACTGGTCCACCGGCGGCTGGCCCGGCTGGCGGGCGGCGAGGTGCACCCCGTGACGGCCGCATGACACGCCAGCGCCGGGGCCTGTCCACCATCGCCATCCACGGCGAGCCCGGACCGCGCGGCGACTGGACGCCGATCGTGGAGCCCATCGTCCAGAGCACCACCTTCACCAACCCCGTCGGGTCGGAGGAGGAGGTGATGTACACCCGGTACGGGACCAACCCGAACCAGGTGCGGCTCGCGCGGAAGTACGCGCTCCTGGAGGGGGCGGAAGACGCCATCTTCCTGGCGAGCGGCATGGGCGCCACGGCGCTGGCCCACCTGGCCGTGCTCCGGCAGGGCGACCATCTGGTCTCCAGCGAATGGATCTACGGCGGCACCCGGCGGCTGTTCGACGAGGAGTTCGGCCGCATGGGCATCGATGTCACCTACGTCGATCCGGTCGGGGCGCGCAACTGGCGCCGCGCCGTCCGCGATCGCACCCGGGCCATCTTCGTCGAGACGCCCACCAACCCGCTCATGCGCGTGATCGACCTCGGGCCGGTGGCGGGCGTGGCGCGGGAATTCGGAATCGCGCTGCTGGTGGACTCCACCTTCGCGAGCCCGGTGAACTTCCGGCCGCTGGAGCATGGCGCCGACGTCGTCATCACCAGCGCCACCAAGTATCTGAACGGCCACAGCGATGTGATCGCGGGCGCCGTGGCCGGGACGGCAGCCTTCGTGGAGGAAGTGAACCGGCTCATGCGGCTGTGGGGCCAGGCGATCGATCCGCATGCCGCCTGGCTGGTGGAACGCGGACTGCGCACGCTCGACGTCCGCATGCAGCGGCACAACGCGAATGGCCTCGCGGTCGCGCGCTGGGCCGAACAGCATCCGGCGTTCCGCCGGGTGCACTATCCCGGCCTCGCCTCGCACCCCGATCACGCGCTTGCTTCGCGCGTGCTCGACGGCTTCGGCGGCATGGTGGGGCTCGAGCTGGCAGGCGGTGTCGAGGCGGCGCTGCGGTTGCTCTCGCGGCTCGAGCTCATCGCGCACGCGCCGAGCCTGGCCGGCGTGGAGAGCCTCATCTCCGAGCCCCGGCTCAGCTCCCACAAAGGCATGAGCGCGGAGGCGCGGGCCAGAATCGGCATCCCCGACGGATTCCTGCGGCTCAGTTGCGGGATCGAGGATGCCGACGACCTGATCGAAGACCTGCGTCAGGCCCTGGAGGACTAGCGAACTTGATCCGCCTGCAGAACGTCTCGAAGACATACCCCAAGGGTGGCACTGCGCTCAGGAACGTGTCGTTTCAGGTGGCCAAGGGAGAGTTCGTCTTCCTCACCGGCCACTCGGGCGCGGGCAAGTCGACGGTTCTCAAGCTGCTGTTCGGCGAGATCAGACCCACGGCGGGCGAGGTGCGGCTCGCCGCGCTCGTCGTCTCCTCCCTGCCGAAGCACGAGATTCCGAAGCTGCGCCGGCGGCTGGGCGTGGTCTTCCAGGACTTCCGCCTGCTGGAGGACCGCACCGCGGAGGAGAACATCGCCTTCGCGCTGGAAGTGACCGGCGCCAGGCGCGAGATGATTCCCGCGAAGGTCGGGCGCGTGCTGGCGCAGGTGGGGCTCAGCACGAAGGGGCAGGCCTACCCGCGGGAGCTGTCGGGCGGCGAGCAGCAGCGGCTCGCCATCGCCCGCGCCCTGGTGAACGACCCTTCGATCCTCCTGGCCGACGAGCCCACCGGCAACCTCGACGAACGCGCCACGCGGGGCGTCTTCCAGCTGCTCCGCGACATCCACGCGGGCGGGACCACGGTCATCATGGCGACGCACGACATGGACCTGGTCCGCCAGGCCCCGTTCCGCACCATCGAGCTCCGCCAGGGCGAGATCGTCTACGACAGCGCGCGCGACGAGCACGGGGAGGAGCTCGTCCGGTGAGGCTCGTCGCCCGCGAGGCGCTGCTCGACTTCCGCCGCAATCCCCTGCTCTCGGCGCTCTCGGTTACCGCCATCGCCTTTTCCCTCTTCACGGTGGGGCTGTTCGGGCTCATCGCGCTCAACCTTCGCCACGCGCTGCGCGGCGTGGAGGAACGCGTGGAGGTCGTGGCGTTCGTGCTGCGGGGCACCGCACCCGAGGCCATCACCGCCGCCGCGCAGGACATCGAGTCGTTCCCCGAGGTGCTCGAGGTGAGCTACGTCTCGGAGGACCAGGCCCTCGAGCGGGCCCGCCGCGAGCTGGTGGAGTTTCGCGACGCCTATCGCGACCTGCAGACCAATCCCCTGCCCGCCTCGCTCGAGATCAAGCTCAAGGAAGGCTTCCGGGACGCGAAGCACGTGCAGGCCGTGGCCGAGCGGGTGAAGGGCTTCGGTTTCGTCGACGACGTCCGCTACGGCCGCGACTGGGTGGAGAAGCTGGACCGGCTGCGCAACGTCGGGCTCGCCGTGGGTCTCCTGATCGGACTCGCCTTTGCGCTCGTGGCCGTGGTCGTGATCGGCGTCACCATCCGGCTCACGGTGCTGCAGCGCGCGCGCGAGATCCAGATCATGCGGCTGGTGGGCGCCACCGACTGGTTCATCCGCGGGCCCTTTCTCATCGAGGGCGCCCTCAAGGGCCTGCTCGGCGGCGCGCTGGCCCTCGGGCTCGCCTGGGCCGTCTATGGGCTCTTCTCCACGACCGGCGTCGCGGGACTGAAGACGCTGGTGTTCTTCCGGCCGGCGGAGATGCTGCTGCTGCTGGCGTTCGGCGTTGCCCTCGGCCTGGGCAGCAGCCTGGTGAGCGTGGGGAGGCAGTTGAGGAATGTCTGACGGGGTGACGACGGGCAGGACGGGCACGGCGGGAACGACGGTCGCGACCCTTCTCCGCATTGCCGTCGTTGCCGCCGCTCCCATCGTTTTCGCGACCGCCGCTACCGTCGTTCCCGCCGTTCGGGCCCAGGCCCAGACGCCCTCCGAGCTCGAACAATCCCGCCGCCGGCTGGAGGAGATCCGCCGGGAGCGTGAGCGGCTGCGGGCCCGGCAACAGCAGCTCGAGGGGCAGGCGCACGACGTGAGCGAGGAACTGGTCACTCTCGAGCGGCAGCGCGAGATCACCGGCCGGCTGGTGAACGAGATCGACCGGCAGATCAGCGGTCTCAACAACGAACTCGATCGCTCCAGCGCCGAGCTGCAGCTCACCGAGGACAACCTCGCCGACCGCCGTGCGGTGCTGCACCGCCGCCTGGTGGAGATCTACAAGCGCGGGCCGATGTACGCCTTTGAGGCCCTCCTCGCCGCCGAGTCATTCGGCGACCTGCTGAGCCGGTACAAGTACCTCTACCTCACCAGCCGGCAGGACCGCGCGCTCGTGGCCGACATCGAGACCCTGCGGAAGCGGGTCACCGCCGACCGGAACAAGCTGCTCGCCGTGCGCACCGAGCTGGACAACCGCAGGCAGGAACGCGAAGCGGAGCTGCAGAAGTTCGGCACGCTCGCCCAGGCCAGGGCCAGGAAGCTGGCCGAGCTGCGGCAGACGGCGCGGGCTACGCAGCGTCGCCTGTC
>JBMOPM010000051.1:11309-13610 GCA_049323575.1 Gemmatimonadota bacterium
CGCGCTCGAGCGGGACGAGGCCCGGCTCAACGAGCTGCTGGCGTCACTCGAGCGGGCGCGGAAGAGCGCAGCGGGGGCGGCGCGCGCGGGAGGCCGGGCCCCGCTGGCCGGCTCGATCACCACGGCGGACCTCGGCAAGCTCGACTGGCCGGTCGAGGGGCCGATCGTGTATCGCTTCGGCCGCGATACCCTGCCGAGCGGCGGTGTGATCCGCTGGAACGGCATCGGCATCGGCGCGCCGGTGGGGACCCCGGTCAAGGCGGTGGAGGCCGGCCGCGTGGGCCTGGTGCAGCGGCTCAGCACCTACGGCCTCACGGTCGTCGTGGAGCACGGCAACGGATACTACTCCGTCTATTCGCATCTCAACGACGCCACCGTGAAGCCGGGCGACACCATCGCCCGCGGGCAGGTGATCGGCGCCGTGGGTGGGCAGAATTCCGACCAGGGCCCGCACCTGCACTTCGAGATCCGGGGCGACAATCAGATCGCGCTGGACCCGGCCGATTGGCTGAGACGAAGGGGAAGGTGAGGCTCCACGCTCCGCCGAACCTCGGGCTATCGCTGGAGTCGAACCGTCCGTCGCTGGCTCACGACATTGCGGCCATCAGACGGTGCATTGACGCTCGACCGGTGCCACGGTCGGACGCCGGCCGGTTCCACGGTTACGCCGCAGGATCCGGCCCGGTGCGCGGCGGCAAGCTCGGCCCGAGTGGCGGAAGCGCTTGCCGCGAACGTCCCCATGCTCGAATCGGCCTAGCTGCCATCCCGGATCCGCAACAGCGCGCGATAAGCCAGCGGAGCACCAGAGACCGGATCGCGGATTTCCGCAATGATGGCCGGGCGAGGCTCGGCGGTACAGACGTACGGTTCGGAGGTGCACGCCGACGCCGGAAGGAGACTCAGGGCCATGATGGCGGCGGTGCGGAAGCGCATGCGACAGTCGCATCAATGTTCGACCGACCTCAGAGAGTCTCGTGATGAATGTCGGCGCGATACATTGCCCCGAGCCGATGCAGCTCGGCGGCGAGGTCGTCGTCGGCCCCGCGGGACAGCAGGACGCCCGTGTCCCCCTGACGGCCCGCGAGTCGCCGTCCCCGAGGACGGAGAACCCGCCCCGGCACGGTCCTGCGGCCGAGCGGGGCGGGATTCGGCCGGCGGCCGATGAGCAGCACCCGCGGGTTCATGGCACCACGTGCACTGACAGAATCCTCTGGTGAGCCTCCGACAGCACGGCGAGCGCCTCGGCGCGCACGTCTCGATCCAGGGCGGTGTCCAGCACGCGCCCGGCCGCGGCCTCGCGATCGGCGCCACGGCGCTCCAGATCTTCACCAAGACGCCCAACCAGTGGCGCGAGCCCGTCCTCACCGACGAAGCCATCCAGGCCTTCCGGGAGGCGTACGCCGCCGGCGGGTTCAACGGCATCACGTCGCATGACTCCTACCTCATCAACCTCGCGTCGCCGGATCGGACGGTCCGGGCCCGCTCGATCGCCAGCTTCACCGCGGAGCTGACGCGCTGCCGCGCCCTCGGCGTGCCGTTCGTGGTCTCTCATCCCGGCAACTTCATCGACGACCGGGACCGCGGCCTGACCCGCAACGCCGACGCCTGCACCGAATGTCTCGAGGCCGTCCCGGGACACGTGAGCGTGCTCCTGGAGACCACGGCCGGGTCGGGGACGGCGCTGGGCGCCACCTTCGAGGAGCTGGCCGAGCTCAGGAGCCGCATCGGCCGGAGCGTCCGGCACCGGGTCGGCTTCTGCGCCGACACCTGCCATCTCTACTCCGCCGGGTATGATCTGGTGCACGACTTCGACGGCGTCTGGGAGCAGTGGGACCGGATCATCGGCCTCGAGCACCTCCACGTGCTCCACCTCAACGATTCCAGCACGCCCTTCGCGTCTCGCCGGGACCGCCACGAGCTCATCGCCGAGGGCTCGCTCGGCGCCGGGCCGTTCCGCCGAATCATGACCGATCCCCGCTTCGACCGCATGCTCAAGATCCTCGAGACCCCGAAAGGCAAGGATCAGGTGACGAATGACCGGCGGATGCTGAGGCGGCTCCGGGCCTATGCCAGGAGCCGGTGAGAGCGGCCGGGCGGCGGGGCCCGGAAATCGGGCGGCACGTTCCGGAGCGCCTGCCCTGCCACGTTGCCTACGGCTCACGACCGCGCAATCTTTATGGCCCTATGCAAGGCTTCTTTCCTACGCCCGCAGCCGGACCGAACCGCCGAAATCGCTGTAGTGAAGTGACCTATCTGGCGTTGTGGTGGCTCTCCCTCCGGTCTTCTCCGCAAACCCCGTGA
>JBMOPM010000052.1:0-13383 GCA_049323575.1 Gemmatimonadota bacterium
ATGGGGCCGCTCACACGGCTCAGGTAGGACGCGTACTTGGGCGCATCGTCCGCCCGCGTGAGGGCGGCGAACTGCTGGGTGACGTCCACCGGGAATGTGCCCCCGTTGCAGCCCGTCACGTTGTTGACCTGGAGTTCGACGCGGCTGGTGGCCTTGAAGTCCCAGTCACACCCGGCGGGCAGTGTCGTGGTGGCCTGGCCCGTCGTCAGGTTGAAGTAGACCTCGCCCCCCGCCGGCACCGCGCCGCCCACCTTCTGCTCGGGGCCCAGGGCGCCGCCGGTCTGCAGGCGGTAGCTCAGGCGCAGGTACCCGAGCGACGGCTGCGAGGCCACGCCCGTCACGAGGATGCTGTCGACCCGCACCACGGCGTAGCCGCGGCCACCGGCCAGCCGCACCTTCCACACCGCCTGCGGATTGGCCACGATCAGCGACGTGCTCACCGCGCGGAACCAGGACGTGAAGTCGGGGCCCAGATCGTCCGGCTGGAACTGGGCATCGGCCGGGATCTGCGCGGCCGTCACGGCGAGGAACGGCTGGAGCTGATTGTCCGCGGTCCGCGTGAGTACCTGCTCGACCGTGGGAGGCGCGGCGGCGGCGAGATTGTAGCCCAGGACCCCCTTGGTGCCGGCCACGCCGCTGTTGGTCCGGATCTCGAACCGGCGGAACGCCAGATCCCACGACTGGTCGGTCTGCGGGTCGGTGACGCCGACCGTCCTGCCCTGATCGAGACTGAAATAGGTGAACGTGGTGGTGGAGCTCGCGTCGATCACCACCTCACCGGGTGTCGAGTCGATGGTCGGGCCGGACGAATCGCTCTCACATCCCGCGAGCGTGATGGCGGCAAGGGCGATGACACTCACGCCAGCGCGGCGGCTCGGAGCCGGCACGCGGCGGAACGGGCGGATGGATGTACGCATGAGCTGACGTGCTCCTGAGGAAGCGGACGTTCGCGATCGTGGCGCCATTCTACCGTCCGTCGGAAAGCAGGGTCAATTCCGGTGGACTACGTACGGAACGCGCCCCGCAGCGCGCATGAAGACCGCATGAAACGGCCGTGATGACGATGCGGCGCCGACCCGCCGCTGCCGCCCTTGACACCGGCCCGCCGCGAGTTAACCGTTCCATCCGGATGATAGGATGAAAGCGCAGCCACCCATTCTCGCCCGCCTGACCGCGCTCGCGGACCCCACGCGCACCCGGCTGCTGCTCGCCCTCGAGCGGCACGAGCTCACCGTGAGTGAACTGTGCGCGGTCCTGCAATTGCCCCAGTCCACCGTGAGCCGCCATCTCAAGGTGCTGGGAGACGAGGGCTGGGTGGTGGCGCGCGCGGAGGGCACGAGCCGGTGGTACAGCATGGCGCGCGGCCGGCTGGAACCGTCCGCCCGCCAGCTCTGGACGCTGGTGCGCAACGACCTGACGGGCACGCGGAGCGCCGCGCAGGACGCGGAGCGGCTGCGGAGCGTGCTCGCGGAACGGCACGGGAAGTCGCAGGCGTTCTTCTCGCGCTCGGCGAGCCAGTGGGACCGCATGCGGGCCGAGCTGTTCGGCACCGGGTTCGAGTTGGCGGCGCTGCCCGGCCTGCTGGACGAGACGTGGACGGTGGGCGACCTTGGCTGTGGCACCGGGCAGGTGAGCGCGTCGCTGGCGCCGTTCGTGGCCCGCGTGATCGCGGTGGACGAATCCGCCGCCATGCTCGGCGCCGCGCGCAAGCGGCTGGCCCGCCGGTCCAACGTGGAGCTGCGCCAGGGATCGCTGGAGGCGCTGCCCGTCGACGATGGCGCGCTCGACGCCGCGATCGCTGTCCTCGTGCTGCACCACGTGCCGGAGCCCGAACGCGCGCTGGCCGAGGCGCACCGGGCGCTCCGGCCCGGCGGCCGGCTGCTGGTCGTGGACATGCAGCCGCATGATCGCGAGGACTATCGCCGCCGGATGGGCCACGTCTGGCTCGGTTTCAGCGCGGAGCAGATGATCCGCTGGCTCGGCGACGCCGGCTTCGCTGGCGCGCGCTATCGGCCGCTCCCCGCGGACACCGCGGCCCGGGGACCGACGCTGTTCGCGGCCGTCGCACGGCGCGATCGCCTCGGGCGCTCCAGGCCTTCGCAATGACAGTCACCTCAAGGAGCAGTGCATGACCACCATCGCCCCCACCCTCCATCCCTTCGACGCCGCCCGCGCGGCGGGGCGCGAGCCGTTCAAGGTGGCCGACCTGACGCTCGCGGACTTCGGCCGCAACGAAATCCGCCTGGCCGAGCACGAGATGCCCGGGCTGATGGCGATCCGCGCCGAATACCGGGGCCGGAAGCCGCTCGCCGGCGCGAAGATCATGGGTTCGCTGCACATGACGGTGCAGACCGCCGTGCTGATCGAGACCCTGGCCGAGCTCGGCGCCGATGTGCGCTGGGTCTCCTGCAACATCTTCTCCACCCAGGACCATGCCGCGGCGGCCGTCGTGGTCGGCCGGAACGGCTCCGTGGCCGATCCCCGCGGCATCCCGGTGTTCGCGTGGAAGGGGGAGACGCTGGAGGAGTACTGGTGGTGCACGGAGCAGGCGCTGATGTGGCCCGATGGCTCGGGCCCCACCCTGCTCCTCGACGACGGCGGCGACGCGACGCTGCTGGTCCACAAGGGTGTCGAGTTCGAGCGCGCCGGCCGGGTGCCGGAGCATGACCCGTCCACCGAGTCCGAGGAGTACGGCATCATCCTCGAGCTGCTGCGCGCCGAACAGAAGAAGCATCCGGGCCGCTGGACCAGGGTGGCCGCGGGGATCCGCGGCGTGTCCGAAGAGACCACCACCGGCGTGCATCGGCTCTATCAGATGATGGAGGCGGGGACGCTGCTCTTCCCCGCCATCAACGTCAACGACGCCGTCACCAAGTCGAAGTTCGACAACCTCTACGGCTGCCGGCACTCGCTCACCGACGGCATCCTCCGCGCATCCGACGTGATGCTGGCGGGCAAGGTCGCGGTCGTGTGCGGCTACGGCGACGTGGGCAAGGGCTGCGCCCAGGCGCTCCGGGGCCAGGGGGCCCGGGTGGTCATCACCGAGATCGACCCGATCTGCGCGCTGCAGGCCGCGATGGAAGGGTACCAGGTCACCACGCTCGAGGACGTGGTGGAGACGGCGGACATCTTCATCACCGCGACGGGGTGCAAGGGCATCATCACCGTCGACCACATGCGGCGGATGAAGGACAAGGCGATCGTCGGCAACATCGGCCACTTCGACAACGAGATCGACATGGCCGGGCTCAAGACCTGCCCCGGGATCGAGCGGATCAATATCAAGCCGCAGTACGACGAGTGGGTGTTCCCCGACGGCCACAGCGTCATGATCCTGGCCGAGGGACGGCTCCTCAACCTGGGCTGCGCGACGGGGCACCCGAGCTTCGTGATGTCGGCCAGCTTCACCAACCAGGTGATGGCGCAGATCGAACTGCACCAGAACGCCGAGAAGTATGAGAAGAGGGTCTACACGCTGCCCAAGCACCTGGACGAGAAGGTGGCCCGGCTGCACCTCGACAAGCTGGGCGTGAAGCTCACGCGACTCACCAAGGAGCAGGCCGACTACCTGGGCGTGCCGGTCGACGGGCCGTACAAACCGGACCACTATCGGTACTAGACCCGGCGGGGACGGCAGGGCGAATCGCGGAGGGCTCGGGCTCACCCCGAGCCCTCGTCGCATCGGACCCACGGTCGTTCAACGCCAGGCGGGACCTGCCCGTAGGTCCGGATATCCTTCCCCACACACGGAGCAGTCTCTTGGCGTCCAGTCTCGTCCGCAGCGCCGTCCTGGCTGCAGCGGCCCTTGCCGCGGCCGCTTCGCTCCCCGCCCAGCAACCCGACACCGCATACGTGCGCCAGATCCGCGAGTACACCTCCGATCCCCGGTTCCTGCCGGCGTCGGTGGCGTCGCTCCCGGACCATCCCGGGATCCCGTCTCCCCGCACGTACTTCGGCACCATCATCGGCGCGCCCGGCGTGATGCATCGCTCGGCGGAGGTGTACGGCTACTTCCGGGCCCTCGCCGCCGCTACGCCGCGGGTGAAGGTGGACACCATCGGCAGGACCGAGGAGGGCCGCGAGATCGTGCTGGTGACGATCGCCGACGAGGCCACGATGGGGCGGCTGGAGGAATACCGCAGCTACACGGCCCGCCTCGCCGATCCGCGCGGGCTCGCCCCGTCCGAGGCGGACGCGATCATCGCCAGGGCCAAGCCGGTCTACTACCTCAACGGCGGGCTCCACTCGACGGAGATGGGCTCGCCCGAGATGCTGATGGAGCTGGGCTACCGGCTCGCCGTGAGCGACGATCCGGGCATCGCGAAGATCCGCTCGGAGGTGATCGTCACCATCAACCCGGTGTCGGAGCCCGACGGACGCGACCGCACCGTGGACTGGTACTACCGCTACACCAAGGCCCGCGCGGAATGGGACGATGGCTTCCCGCGGAGCCCGCCGTACTGGGGCAAGTACATGTTCCACGACAACAACCGTGACGGTATTCAGGTCACCGGCGAGCTGACCAAGGCGGTGTATCGGGAGTTCTTCCGCTGGCACCCGACCCTGTCGCTCGATCTCCACGAATCGGTGCCGCTGCTCTACGTGTCCACCGGCACCGGCCCATACAACGAAGCGATCGACCCGACCACCGTGGCCGAGTGGCAGCTCCTGGCCAACCATGACGTGGCTTCGCTCGCCGGGCAGGGACTGCCCGGCGTGTGGACCTGGGGCTTCTACGACGGCTGGTGGCCCGGCTACCTGCTCTGGATCTCGAACAACCACAACGCGGTGGGCCGGTTCTACGAGACGTTCGGTAACGCCGGCGCCAACACCTACATCCGCGATCTCTCCCAGCAGCGCTACGCCGGCGACTCGGCGACGAGCCGCCAGTGGTACCGGCCGGACCCGCCCACCCGCAGGCTCAAGTGGTCGGCGCGGGACAACGTGAACTACATGCAGGCCGGCGTGATCGCGTCGCTGGGCTATGCGGCGACCAACGGGAAGGAGCTGCTCCGGAGCTTCTATCGCCGGGGCGTCAACGCCGTGGCGCGGGGCCGGACCGACGCACCACACGCGTTCGTCATCCCGGGACTCGCCCGGCAGCGCGACCCGCGCCGGGCCGCCTATCTCGTCAACCAGCTTGGTCGCCACGGCATCGAGGTCCACCGCCGCGCGAGCGGCGACTCCGCCGGCGACTTCGTGGTGCGGCTCGACCAGCCTTACCGGCAACTGGCGCTCACGCTGCTGAGCCGGCAGAACTTCCCCGCGAACGCGCCCAACGTGCCCTACGACGACATCGCATGGACGCTGGGCCTGATGTATGGCGTGGACGTGCGCGCCGTGAACGACACCTCGGTGTTCCGCTGGGCGCTGGAGCCGGTCACGGACACCGTCGCCGCCACCGCCGCGGTGACCGGCTCGGGCGCCGTCTACGCGCTGCGCTACCGCGGTCAGGCCGAGCTGCTGCCGGCGCTCTATTGGCTCGAGGAGCGCTCGCCGGGCACCACCGCCGAGGCGGCCGAACAGCCATTCGTGGCCGGACGCGACTCGTTCCCGGCCGGCTCGGTGGTCTTCACCGGCCTCGACGCCGCGGTGGCGAAGGAACTGGCTGCCCGGTTCGCGCTGCCGCTCGTGGCGCTGGTCCGCGCGCCCGACGTGGCGCGGCACGCGCTCGACCTGCCCCGCGTCGCCATCTACCACACGTGGGTCTACACGCAGGATGAAGGCTGGGCCCGCTACACCTTCGAACAGGCGGGCATTCCCTACACCTCCATCCACAAGGACGATCTCAGAGCCGGCGGGTTGCGTGATCGCTTCGACGTGATCGTCGTGCCGAGCACGGGAGGCGCGTCACTCGATGCGCTGATCCACGAGGTGCCATCCCGGTTCGGCCCCATGCCCTACACCAGAACCGCCGAGTTCCCGTCTCACGGCACGCCGTCGGCGACCGAAGACATGACCGGCGGCCCGGGCTTCGTCGGCCTCGCGGAACTCCAGCGGTTCGTCGAGCAGGGAGGGACGCTCATCACGCTGGGCGCGGCGACGCGCCTCGCCGCGGAAACGGGCATCGCCCGGGAACTCACGCCCCTCCCTCCGGGACAGCTCTTCCATCCCGGTTCGATCGTCCGGGCCAGGGCGCGGCGCCCGACCCATCCGGTGATGTACGGCTTCCCCGATACGACGCACGTCTTCCGCGGCAACGGCCCGCTCTACCAGGTGCCGAAGCGGAACCGCGACTTCATCGTCCTGCAGTACGGCACTACCCCGCCCGCCGACGAGAAGGAGCCCGCGAACGAGGGGCCGATGCTCGGCCTTCCCGAGGATCGGCCGGCGCCCGCCGCGAGACCGGCGGGCGGGGAACGGCCGGCGGGTGGCGGAGGCTACGTGCTGTCCGGCATGGTGCGTTCGGAGGGCGTGATCGTGGGTCAGGGCGCCGTGTTCGACGTGCCCGTGAGCAAGGGTCGCGTGATCGCGTTCACCTTCAACCCGCTGCATCGGTTCCTCAACCACCACGAGTTCCCGATGGTGTGGAACGCGATCGCCAACTGGAACGACAGATAGCCTGACCCCGCCGTCATCCGGCACCAGGCCCGACCCCACGGCCGCCGCGGCCCTGCCGCCGGCGGCCGTGCCACTTCCCCCTGTCCGTCCGCCATGGTACTACATTTCGTCCCATGCGCTCCCTCCTACTCGTCCTCGCCGCCGCGCTGTTCACCGCGGCCGCGGTGCCGGCCGCCGCCCAGCAGAAGCCGGCCAGGGAGCCGGTCTTCGACGGCCGGCCGCTCAGTGCCTGGCTGGCGGATCTCCAGTCCCGGCCGCCATCGGTCCGCAACGCCGCCGCCTACGCCATCAGCTCGATGGGCCCGGCCGCGGCATCGGCCACGCCCGCGCTGATCGCGGCACTCGATGACACGACCCCGAACACCGTGCGCTACGCGGTGCTGGTCGCCCTCCGGGAGATCGGCCCGGGCGCCAGGGCCGCGCTGCCGCGGCTCGAGCAACTGCTCGACGATCGCAACGACGACATCGTCCACGCGGCGAAGAAGGCCATCAGATCGATCAAGGGTGAGCACGCCACGCCCTGATCGCTGGCGGCCGTTGCCGGTTCTTCCCGCCTACCTGGTCCAGACCGCGATGGCCGCGCAGGCGTTGGTGCCGAACTCGCCCGGCAGTTCCGACGTTCCCCGGTAGACCTCGATGCCGTAGATGTCGCCCGGGGGAATGAGCCCGAGGGACTGGCCCACCGGGCCGCTCATCCGGAGGCCGTTGTAGTAGACCGCGATCCGTCCGGTGGGGCAACGGTTGAAGACGATCGACACCCCGCCAGGCGAATTGGGATCCCGCCGCACCTTGATGCCGGGAATGCCGTCGAACAGGTCGGCCGTGCTGAAGGCGTTGCGGTTCTGGATCGCGGCCTGGTCGATGAAGATGCCATTGCCCGACCGTCGCCGGCGCTCGTAGCCCTCGACCCGACCGATATTGGCGACGCCCGCCACCTCGATCTCCGGCAGCGCCACCGCCAGGCGCGTGAGCGCGATGTGCCCCTCGGCGGTCTGGCCCGCGGCCAGTGTCAGTGCGAAGGCCTTGGGCTCGAATCCGATGGCCCGCACGCGGATCGTGTGCTGGCCGGGCGGGATGCCGGTCAGACGGAACCGGCCGGCTGCGTCCGTCACCACCTCGAGCGCGGTACCCACCACGCCCACCTCGGCGCCGGCCACGGGCAGGTTGAACGAGTCGGTCACCACCCCGACGATGGAGGCGGTGGTCGTGTCGGCCGCGGGCTCCTGCGCCCGGAGCGGCGCAGCGAGCAGGACGGACGCGGCGAGCCAGAGGATGGGGCGCATCGCTCGACCCTACGGCAGCAGATCGATGCCGCCGGCCTGCTGCCCGACGTCCACCGTGGCGACGGTCACGAGCGCCCTGAGGTCGATGATCTCCACCGTCCCCGGCTCGGAGCCCACGCCCTCGACCGACACGAAGGCGTAGCGATCGTCCGGCGTGACCACCACCCCGTGCACCACCTTCCGCCTGGTGGGGAGCCGGGCCAGCTCCTTGCCGGACGCCAGATCGATGACCGACACCGACTGCCCCCGCTTGTTGGTGCCGAGCAGCAGCTTGCCGTCGTGCGTGACGGCGAGGTTGTAGACGCCGTCGCCGGCGGGAATCCGGCGCGTCATCGTCCAGGATGCGACGTCCACCTCGACGATGTCGTTGCTCTGGTTGCAGGCGACATAGACCCTGGAGCCGTCGGCGGACGGCTGGGCCCAGGTGGGCGAGCAGGAGACGTCGCCCGGAGGGTGCGCCGCCGTGCCGTGGCCGCCCTGGTCGTGCCCTCCCGGTCCCGCACGCATCGCGCGGGGCGGGCCGGCCATGCCGTGCTCCCGGCCCGCGCCCACCATGAAGTGGCGCGAGACCTCCAGCGTCCCGGCGTCGATCTCCACCAGCATGTCGTCCATCATGCAGGCGGAGTAGTGCCTGGTGCCTTGCGGATTGAGCCGCGAGCCGTGCGGCATCGTGCAGGTCGGGATCCGCGCCACCTCCACCATTTCGTCCGTGCTCACCACCGACACGGACGACGGCACCATCTCGCCGTGGAGATTGAAGTTCACGACGAAAGCGAGGTAGCCCTTGGGCGACACCTGCACGGTGGCGGGAAAGCTGCCGAGCGTGACGCGGCCCAGCACGCGGCCCGTGACCGCATCCATCTTCCAGAGATAGCCGAACGGCGTGCCATGCGCGGTGGAGACGAACCAGGTCTTCCCATCCGGCGCCACGGCGACCCCATGGGGCCCGTCGGGATCCGTGGGCATCACGCCGACCGGAATCTCCTGTTCGATCTTCACGCCGAGCGGCCCGAAGCGGATCTTCGTCACCCGGTCCACCGACTCCGAGGCCACCAGCGCGACGTAGTCCTTCGCGGGCGGCTCGGGCTGAGCGGCCCTCGGCGCCTGCGCCGCGAGGGCCGTGGCGCCGAGCGGCAGCAGCGTGGCGAGCGCGCGGAGCAGATGGCGCGGGCGGCGCATCCCGGATTCCTTCGGCCGCCGGGCGGCCGCGCCCTGACGATCGATCATGGCATGAGTTCCCGCTCGTCTCTCCTCGGTTCCATCCGCACGATCCACAGCCCGTTGTTCATGTCGTTGACGTAGGCCAGCCCGTCCTTTACCACGACGCCCCACGTCATCGCCGCGTTGGGCACCCAGCCGTCCATGTCGGCGGTGTTGAGGTGCACGATCTCCCGCCCCTGCGCGCGCAGATCCCCGCGCAGCTCGCCCGAGATGTCGAAGGCATGGAAGCCCGCGTTGTACGCCCCCATGTACAGCGTGTCCCCCGCCACCCACACGTTGTGGACCCCGCCGAATTCGGGCTCGTACCAGGCCACCGGTTTCGGGTGCTCGATATCGCTCACGTCGATCACCTGCAGCCGCCCGTAGGCGCGCATGGCCGACGCGTCCTTCGTCCCCTGCGGGCTGCTGGCCGGGAAGACCTCGTCCGCGATGAACACGTAGTTCCGGTGGCGCCACGCGGTGTGGGTCCCGCGGATGTAGCCCGGCCCCCCGTCCACCTCGGCCTGCCGGTAGAGCGCGTCGAGGTTGTACTTGTACTGGGAGACGAGCTGCGGATTGGAGGGACTGCCGCCCTTGATCCCGTTGCCGACGTCGAGGATGACGAGCCCGTCGTTCCACCAGCTCGCATACAGCAGCCCGTCGCGCAGGTCGATGTCGTGCAGCGTGCCGCCGCTGCCCACACTCGGCGTCTTCCAGATCGCCACGGTCTTCGGGTTGGCCGGGTCGTTCACGTCGATGATGTGCAGCGCGTTGGTGCCGTCGTTGGTCGCGTAGACGTGGGTGCCGTACTTCGCCTGCCGGTATACGAACGCGGAATGCACGCCGCCGGTGAGCCCCTCGGTGTACTGCGCGATCACCCTGGGATGCGCCGGATCCTCGAGCGAGGCGATGACGATCCCGTTCTTGCGGTCCGACGCGCCCTCACGGGTGAAGACGAGGAACTTGCCGTCCGGATCGGTCATGACGTCGTTGACCCGGCGGGTGTTGGCGACCACCGAGTCGGTGACGACCGGCCTGGACGGATCGCTGATGTCGATCGCGTACATGCGGTCGCCGCCCATCCCGGTACCGAGGTAGGCGTACTTGCCGTTGGGATGGACCCACACCTCTTCGGTGGAGAACAGCTTGCGGGGCAGCCGGCCCACCACGGTCGCCGCGCGGCGCACGTCGCGGGGCCGCAGCGTGATGGCCGCATCCGCGCTCCGGTTCCCGATGGTCGCGGTCACCGTGTAGGGCCCGGCCTCATAGCCCACGAAGGCGCCGTCCTGGTCGATCATCCCCTGCCCCGGCGAGAACGTCCACGTGGGGGTAAGGCCGGTGATCTCGCGGCCGTGTGCGTCCTTCGCCTTCAGCGTGAACCGGATCACGTCGCCGGTGCGGGCCTCGACCGTGGACGGCGCGAGTTCCAGCGTGGCGATCGTGGCCGCCACGACCGTCACGTTGACCGCGTGCGAGACGGCGCCGCTCGTCGCCGTGATGGTGACGCGGCCCGGCGCCAGCGCCGTCACCACGCCATCGGGCGTCACCCGCGCCACCGAGGGGGCCGAGCTCTTCCACGAGAGCCGATCCTCGCGGGGGTCGCCGGCCTTGGAGAAGGCGGTGCCGGTCAGGCGAAGGCGCTGACCCACCACCAGCCGGCTCACCGCGGGCGACACCCGGATGCGGGCGGCCGGGCCCGCCACCATCTTCACCACCACCCGGCTGATCACCGGCCTGGCGCCCGGGACGATCGCCGCCACCGCCACCGGCAGTGAGCCCGTGGCGTAGGACTGCACCAGACCGGTGGAATCGACCGATCCCTCGAATCGGCCCCCCACCGGCACGAACTTGAGCCTGACGCCGGGCACCGGGCGCCCGTCGGCGTCCAGGGCCTCTGCCGTGAGCCGGAGCGTATCCTGCGCTTCGACCACCGGCCTGGCCGGCGAGATGACGATCCGGGCCACCGGGTTCGAGGCGGCGTTGGCGGGGGACGATCCCGTCGCCGGCTGTTGCTGGAGGACAGAGGCGAAAGCAAGAGCGAGTGTGAGCATCAGCGATTACGGGTTACGGGGTTCGCGGTTGTGCGGCGTGGACCACGGATAGCGGAGCCGGTCACCTGGCGCTGGAACCTAACACCTGCTCCCCTCCCATCGATGATCGCCTCCGCCTCGATCTCCGCCAGCATCGCCGGATCGATCAGGCGAGCCACCTCCACCATCGTCGCCACCGGCCGCACGTCGCGGAACACCTCGCCATGGGCCCGGCCGACATCCTCCCAGCGGCTGATGTCGGTCAGGTAGATCCGCGTGCGCACCACGTCCTCGATCCGCGCGTCGAGCGCCGCGAGCGCCGCGCGGATGTTGGCGAGGACCTGCTGGGTCTGAACGCAGGCATCGCCGACGCCGACGATCCGGCCATCCGGCCCCGTGGCCGTCGTGCCCGCGACGTGGACGATGTTGCCGGCGCGTACGGCCCGCGAGCAACCGACGAGCGACTCCCGGCGGGTGCCGCCGGCATGATGGCGACGCGGGGACATGTCCGCTGACCGTTGACCGTTGTCCCTTGTCATCCTGAGGGCTCGAAAAATTCGAAAGACCGGGTCACTGCCCCGGATTCTGGAGCATCATCCGCGGCAAGTCCACCAATTCCCCCTGCTTCTCGCGATAGCCGCGGAACCAGGGCGTCCTGATCCGCCAGCGGGAGATGACCCACCGGCCATCCGGCAGGCGCGTGAACTCCGCGTCGCCGCCGGCGCGCGGGCCGTCCGTGTCCTGCGTCGCCGGCGGGTTGCGATACGTGAAGTCCACCCGGCGCAGTTCCGCGGTGACGGCATCCAGCCAGATGACGCCGCCGATGTCCGGAATGGTACGCCCCGGCACCGGCTCGAAGCCCACGCCGATGAGCGCGGGCCGGCGCTCGTCGTTCACCAGTTGCAGACAGTGCGTGCGCAGGAAGGCCTCCGAGAGCAGCACCGGCGCATCCGGTCCGTAATAGCGGAATCCCGTCGGCTCGGCCTGTACCCACCCGTCGGCCGCCAGGCGTTCGGGCTCGAGACTCTCGAACCCGCGGCCGCCCAGCAGGTGCGTGCTGGCCGTCTGCTCGATCAGCTTGCCGCCGCGGTCGATGGTGCGCAGCGTGACGCGCCCGCGCAGATCGGACCCGCCCTGCTGCTCGGACCAGCGCTGGATCTGGAGCGCGGTCCGCACCTGCTCCCACACCGCCACCAGCCGACCCGCGCCCCGGAGCGAATCGGCGCCGCAGCTCACCCCGCTCTCCACTTCGATTCCGGCGAGCACGATCGCGCGCCCCGGAAGCACCACGCGCCGGAACGACGTGCCGCCCACGTCCAGCTCGAACGGCCCCACGATCTCCGGCGCGAAGCCGATGCGCGCGATGCGGAGCCGATAGCGCCCCGGCGCCGGGGCCGACAGCGTGAACCTGCCACTGGGACCGCTCACCCCCTGGGCCACGCTCCGGCCGCTGGCATCGAGCAGCGTGAGCAGCGCGCCGATCACCGGCCGGGCGGTCGCGCTGTCCGCCACCTGGCCCGACAGCGCCTGCGCCCGAGCCCGGTCGGGCACCGCGCCGAGCCCCAGCGACATCACCGTGAGAACACCGCACCATCTGCGCATGGATCCCGCCGCGCGAGCCGCGTTCACGACGTACCGACGGGCGCCGGCCTCGGCGCCCGCACCGGAACGTATCTACGAGCGCGGCATCGCGCCGGTGCCAGCCGGTCCGACGGCGTCCGGGCGCGGGAGACGGGATCACCGGAGGACCACACGGCGCTAGATTGGGGCATGATCCGCTATGAAGTGACCGTCGACATGCCCGAGCCGCGCGCCGCGGACTTCGAGGCGTACATGCGCACGAAACACATCCCGGAGATTCTCGCCACGGGCTGCTTTGCCCACATCCGGTTCGACCGGGCCGGGCCGACGCGCTTCCGCACCTGTTATCACGCCGCCACCCGGGCGGACTTCGAACGCTACCTCGCCGACCACGCGGCCCGCTTTCGCGCCGACTTCGCGGCGCACTTCGGTGGCGCGGCCACCGTGAGCCGGGACATCTGGGAAACGGTCCAGTCCTGGCCCGCCTGATCCTCCCGCCCATCCCCGGGGCCGTGGCCAACATGGCGCGCCACAGTACCTTCCGGGCAGCGCCGTGCGATCAGCGACCCGTGACCAGCCACCCATGACCACCGACCCATGACCACCGACCCATGACCACCGACCCATGACCAGCCAGCGCCAATTCGGCTTCGAAACCCGCATGGTCCATGCGGGCCACATTCCCGACGCCGTCACCGGTGCCCGGGCGGTGCCGATCTATCAGACCA
>JBMOPM010000053.1:0-13199 GCA_049323575.1 Gemmatimonadota bacterium
CCCGGTTAGCGTTCCAGCAGCTTCGGAGGTTCCCATGAACGAAGACGCATTCAATCTCTCCGTCCGCAAATTCCTCAAGCAGTTCGGCGTGAAGGCGCAGCGCGCCATCGAGCAGGCGGTACGCGGCGCCGAGGAGGCCGGCACGCTCGGCGGACAACAGCGGCTCAAGGCGCGCGTGACGCTCGAGCTGGAGGGAGTACCGCTCCGTGAGACAGTCGACGGCGTGATCGAGCTCGTCTGATGGGGCGCCGCCTCCGCCTCGCCGGCGCGTTGGCCGCGCTGGCGTCCGTCGCGTTCGGCGTCCCCGGCAGCGCACAGACGCCGGCGCCGACGGTGGTCGTGGTGGTGCGTCACGCCGAAAAGGCCTCGTCTGCCGATCGCGACCCGTCACTCAGCGAGGCGGGCCGGCTTCGCGCGCAGGATCTGGCGCACGCACTGGCGGGCGCCGGCATCGGCGCGGCCGTCGTCACCCAGTTCCGGCGCACTATCGAGACGGCCAGGCCCACGGTCGCTGCCGCGTCCGGCGCCGCGCCGATCCCGGTGGACACCGTGGCGGTGGGCGGCAGCCTCGATGCGCACATCGCGGCCGTGGCATCGGCCGTGCACCGCCATGCCGGCCGGAATGTCCTGGTCGTCGGGCACAGCAACACCGTCACCCGCATCGTCGAGGCGCTCGGCGTGCCGGGCCCCCGGCTCCCCGACCTGTGTGACGGCGACTACTCCGAGCTGTTCACGGTCGTGATCCCGCCGGGCGGCGGCCCGGCCCGGCTCATTCGCTCGCAGTACGGGCAACCCGCCGCCGACGCTGCCTGCCAGACGATGCAGATCTCACGCTGACACGATGCCGTGGTGGGTCGTGGGGTACCTGGTCTTCCTCGGAGTCGGCGCGGTGTTCGGCGCCGCCTATCAGCACCGCCGCGGGGTCTCCCCGCTGCTCATCGCAGGGGATCTCGTCGCGTCGGCTGGAACGATGGTGCTCTCGGCGGGGTACTGGTTGCCATGGCTCCAGGCGGTCGTGGGCCGGGGCGTGGTCCCGTTGGCCATCCTCGTGCTGGCGTGGACGGTGCCGTCCACGGCGCGCCAGTTTGCGCTGCTCCGCAGCGATCCGGCGCTGGGCGAGTTCGGGGCGCGCCAGCCCGATCCGATAAGCCTGTTGCTCACCGCCCTGGGCTACGCGCCGGCAGGGGCGCTCACCGCGCTCTGGATCCAGGCCATGAGGACATGACGATGCGGCGGCTGGCCGCTCGTCGCCAGCCGTGTGGCGCCGGTCCCCCCGCGCCGCGTACGGCCCGGCAACTACCAGCCGCCTCCTGCCCGGCCCGGGCACCTGATTTCCCTTGCGGAGGTTCCCATGTCGCCCGCCGCTCCGAAGATGTGCTTCGACCGGATGCTCCCGCGCGAGCTGTTCCGCCCTCGCCCCACCCGGTCGACCCGCGGCCGAGTCCGTGCAACAATCGAATTCCGCAAGATGTGGGTGAACGGATCGGCCCTGCGGGTGCGGTTCCTCGAGGGCACCATGCAGCAGAAAAGGACGGCGATGGAACAGGCCAACTGGTGGACGCCGTTCGCCAACACCTCGTTCGCATTCACGGACGATGACGATGCCGAGATCCGGGTCAGCTTCGACCCGGAGGATGGCGCATGGTCCTACGTCGGCACCGAGGCCCGCAACATTCCGCGGGGCCAGGCGACGATGAATCTCGGCTTCCTCGATGGCGGCACGGCCGCGCACGAGTTCGGCCATGCGCTGGGCCTCGCGCACGAGCACCAGAGCCCCTTCGGCGGCATGCACTGGAACGAGGCCGTGGTCACCAGGGCGATGGCGGGCCCCCCGAACTACTGGAGCCCGGAAGAGACACGCTTCAACATCCTCGCGAAGTACACCGTCGACCAGATCCGCGGCACGCAATTCGATCCGGACTCGATCATGCTGTACGCCTACCCGCCCTCATTCACCACCGACCACCACGGCACCAAGGCCAACGAGGTGCTGTCCGAGACCGACACCAGCTTCATCGGCAGCGAGCAGGGTTATCCCAAAGGCGCCGCGGTCGAGCCGATCGCGCTCAAGGGAAACGCGTCGCGCGCCACCCGAGGCGACATCGGCACCCCGGGCGAGGAGGACCTGTACGCGTTCAAGGTGGCGCGGAAGGGCCGCCATATGGTGGAGACGGGTGGCGAGACCGACATGTACGTCAAGCTCTTCGGACCCGACAGCCCGACCCGGCTCATCGCCGAGGACGACGACAGCGGGCGCGGCGCCAATGCGCGGGTGGTCGCCGATCTGGTCCCGGGCAACTATCTCGTGCAGGTGCGGCACTTCAACCGGGCAGGCGGCACCGGAAAATACTCCGTGCAGGTGCGGACCTGACCGTCTCCGGGGTCAGCGGGGCTCATCAGGACGGGATTTCTCCCCCGCGGCGCCGCCCCCCGGGGTTACCCCCAGCTTGAACGGGGGCGTCACCTGACTGCGCTGGCAGGCGAGGGGCCTCGGATCCGCGCCGATCGAGGCGAGGCAGGACAGAGGGAGCTTGCGGTGCGCCACCCACAGAACCGCCGTGCGCCCGTCGCTCACATCCAGCACGGCCTCCACCTCGTCGGGCACCGGGACGCCGAGGCGGTCGATCGTGAGCCCGGTG
This sequence comes from Gemmatimonadota bacterium, assembly GCA_049323575.1. GTDB lineage: Bacteria > Gemmatimonadota > Gemmatimonadetes > Gemmatimonadales > GWC2-71-9 > JBMOPM01. The sequence goes on from JBMOPM010000053.1 coordinate 2,640, forward strand.
ATGCCGGCGCTCTGCCGGTCGCCGCCCTGGACCGCCAGCTCCAGCGCGGTAACGAGGTTCCGCGCCGTGGTGATCGTGGTAGCCTGACGCACCTCCGCCACGTGGTGCTGGTACCGGGGCACTGCGATGGCGATGAGCAGCCCGATCACCACGAACACGACCAGCATTTCGATCAGGCTGAATCCGGCTCGCCGGCGGCGTCGGGTCATGCAGGATCCTCCATCGATCCATTATGATTTACCGTTGGCGGCCTCGGGTAGACCCGACGGCACGCGCCGTGTCGGTGTCGTGCCCCCGTCATGGCAAGCCACCCATTGACCACCTTGGCGGCGCTTTCTGCCGCGCCACGTCCTGTTCGGAGCCCGTGCCGATGAAATTCGCCCGCGTCATGCTTCCCGCCGCCCTCGCTCTGGCGGCTGGCGTCCTGAGCGCCCACGACATGTTCCTCAAGCCCGTGAACTTCTTCCCGGCTCCCAATTCCACATTCAAGGTGGCCGGCCTCAACGGGACCTTCACCACGAGCGAGAACGCCGTTACCGGCGACCGGATCGCCGATCTCTCCGTGGCGACCGCATCCGGGCGGACGTCCCTCCCGATCGACGAGTGGAAATCGGTGGGCAAGATGAACGAGGTGACGGTGACGGCGGGCGCGGCGGGCACCTACGCCATCGGGGTCTCCGTCAAGCCGAATCGGATCGACCTCACCGCGGACCAGTTCAACGAATATCTCCGCTCCGACGGCGTGCGGGACGTCCTGGCCGCGCGGCGGAGCGCTGGCGAACTGGGCAAGCCGGCCCGGGAGCAGTATTCGAAGCACCTGAAGACGCTGGTGCAGGTAGGCGACACCCGGGACGCCGGCTTCGGCGCCGTGTTTGGCTATCCGGCCGAGCTCGTCGCCCTCACCAATCCGTACGCGCCGGGCGCCGCCGAGATCCGCGTCCGCGCGCTCGTGGATGGCCGGCCCCGGGCGAATCAGCTCCTTCAGATCGGCGGGCGCACGCACACCGGCGCCCGGTTGCCGGTGAGCGAGGTACGCACCGATGCGCAGGGCGAGGCAACGATCAAGCTTCGCCCGGGCGTGTGGTTCGTCAAGTTCATCCACAGGGAGAAGGCGCCGGCCGGCGCCGGCGTCGACTACGAGTCGAAATGGGCCACGCTGACCTTCGCTGTCCGATAGCACGCTGACGAGGTCAGCCTCCGCTGCCCCGCTGGCAGAGGTCAGCGGGGCAGGGCATCTTCCAGGGCGCCGATCAGCGAGCCGGTGTCCCACGGGCCGTCGTGACGCCGGCCGTTGATGAAGAAGGTCGGCGTACGATTCACCCCGCTCCGGACGCCGCTGCTGAAGTCCTCGTCGACGCGGGCCCGCCAGGTCCCCTCGGCGAGTTCGCGCGCCACCCGGTCTTCGTCCGTGCCGATTGCGGCTGCGTAGCCCACCAGGTCGGCGTCGTCGAGTGCGTCCTGATGGGCGAAGAGCCGGGGCAGCATCTCCCAGAATCGGCCCTGCGCACCGGCCGCTTCCGCCGCCATCGCCGCGCGGATGGCGTGCGGGTGACTCTCGTTCCGGGGGAAGTGGCGGAATGTGAAGCGCAGCCGGTCGCCCATGTAGCCCCGCACCGCCTCGACGATCGGATGGGCGCGGGCGCAGTCGGGACATTCAAGGTCGCCGTATTCGACCAGCGTGACCGGCGCGTCCGCCGGTCCGAGGATGTGGTCGCGCGGGCCCACGGGGATGGTCAGTCGGTGTTCATCCGTCAGGGCATCGCCCGCCAGGCAAAGGAGTGCGGGAGAGAGGCTTCAAGGATGGCCCTGACACCACGCCAGAGGAAGCCCCGTTGGCAGAAAGCGGCAATGGGCATTAGATAAGAACGAGGCCATGCCCGTCGACGGGCAACGGCATGTCTCGCGACGACGTCGCCGGCAGCTGCTGGCGACGTTTCGTAATTCTTATATCAACATAAACTTCCAGTTTCTGGGGGACACATGATCCGGCAGCACACGCTGGGCTGGCATTCGTGGACGCGAAACGTGGCGGCGCTGGGGCTCGCCGCAACCCTGGCGGCCGCCTGCACCAAAGGCGGCGAGCAGGCCAAGGCGCCCGCCCAAGGAGCCGCGGCAGCGCCGGCGACCATCGCCATCATCCGCGCCGCCGACTGGATCGGCAGTGAATGGACCGAGGATGCGCTCAAGGTAGGCCTGCAGGAATCCGGGCTGGAGCGGGGCCGCGACTATGAGTTCAAGGTGTCGAGCGCGCAGGGCGACCTCGCCACGTTGCCGAGCCTGATCGACGCCGCGGTCGACGCCAAGGCCAGGGTGATCGTGACCCTGCAGGACGCGACGCTCCAGGTCGCGGTGCAGCGGGTCAAGGACACGCCGATCGTCTTCCACATCCTCTCCGACCCGTTCGCAGCCGGGGCGGGCACGAGCGACTCCGTCCACCTGCCCAACATCACCGGCGTCTACTCTCCCGGCTTCGGGGATCCGGAGCAGGAGAAGCGGGTGGAGCTGATCAAGAAGGTGGTGCCGAAGGCCCGGCGGGTCGGGGTGCTGTTCAGCCCGGCGGAGCCGTGGTCGGTGGATCTCAAGGACCGGCTCACGGCCGCGGCAAAGAAGGCGGGTCTCACGGTGGTGGCGGTACCGATCAACAACGCGACGGAGGGCGCCGAAGCCACGACGGCGCTGATCGACAAGAAGGTGGACGCGATCGAGATCTTCGGGAACGCGGCACACAGCGCCTTCGAGAGCGTCATCAAGGTCGCGAACGAGCACAAGGTGCCGGTCTTCTCGCCATCGCCGTTCGAGGTGCTCAAGGGCGCCACGGCGGCGATCTACCCTGACTTCCAGGAGGGCGGCGTGGAGGCAGGCAAGATGATCGCACGCATCCTCAAGGGTGAAAGCCCGGCCAGCATTCCGTTCTTCCGCCTCACCAGCACGAAGACCCAGGTCGCGGACTCGGCCAAGGCGAAATGAAGGTCAGCACGGCGCACGACGGGCCGTCGATCGTCGTGCGCCTCGCCGGACGGCTGGACGGCGAGGGCGGCGAGCAACTGTCGGAGATCCTCGACGCCCAGCTGCGCGAGGGGGTCCGCTCCGTCGTGCTCGACATGGAGGATGTGGCCTACGCCAGTTCGGCCGGGATGCAGGCCCTGGCGCGCTGGCAGCACGAGTTCGGCGTGCTCCGCGCCGAGCTGCGCGTGCGCTACGCGTCGCCCGCGGTCATCAACGCGCTCACGCAGGCCGACCTGCGCGAGCGCCTGATGGCGCCCGGCGCCGCCGAGCCGGAGGAGCGCGGGCTCGCCGACACGGCGACCTGGCGGGTCCCGTCGGGCGGCACCAGCACGTGGGACAGATCGACTGCCCTGGCCGACAGCGGCCTCTACGACGTCGCCGTCCGTCAGGCCGATGCCGTACTGCGCTGCGAAGTGATCGGCTCGCCCGGGCGGCTGACCGCCTCGCCGGTCACACCGCGCGATCTCGCCACCGCCTCCTTTCCCGAGGATGCCTTCGGCCTCGGGATCGGCGCGCTGGGCCTCTCGGCGGAAGACGGTATCGCCCGCCTCGGGGAACTGGTGGCCGCCGGCGGCAGCGCGATTCACCTGCCCACCGAGGGCGGACGCGTGCCGGACTTCCAGTTGAGCGGGGGCGGCCGCGTCCCGCTGGCCCGCCTCGCCACCGGCATCGTCTGCCGCGGCCCGTTCGCCCGGATGGTGCGCTTCTCCACCCTGCCCGACCGCGACGCCGTGCCGCTCTCCGAGCTGGCCGGGGTGTGCCTCGACATCAGCGCGGCGGACGTGGCGGGCATCGTGATGCTCACCGAGGTGCGCGGGCTGGTGGGTGCCTGGCTGCTCCGCTCGCCGGGCGGGACCACGCGTCGGATCTCGTATGACGTGCCCGAGGTGCGCGAGTGGTTCGGCTTCACGCCCGAACGCAGTCATCCGGAGTCCACGGCGCTCGTGGTCGGCGTCGTTGCGCGGCGGGCACCGCCGGACCTCGCGCCGCACCTCCGGCCGCTGGGCGGGAATGCCCAACTGGTGGGCCATTTCCACGCCGTCGCGATGACCTACCGCCCGATCCCGCAGCGCACCGTGGCGCTGGCGCCGTTGCTCAGCCGCCTGCTCCGCCAGCAGCGGATTCGCGGCGTGCTGCATCTCAACACCGATCCGCGCCCCGCGGGCGCGGGCCAGAGCCAGTTCCGGCGGGGCCTCTGCTGGACCGGGCCCATCCCCGAGGTCGAGGGGCTCGCATGAACCTCCTCGTCGGCGCGCTGGCGATGGGATTCCTCCTGTCGCTCCTCGCCCTCGGCGTCTTCGTCGCCTACCGCGTCCTCGGCACACTGGACCTCACCGCCGACGGCGCGTTCGGCCTCGGCGCCGCCACAGCGGGCGCGCTGCTGCTCCGCGGTATCGATCCGGTCACCTCCACGCTCCTCGCCGCGGCGGCCGGCGCCGCGGCGGGAACGATCACCGGGCTGCTCCACACCGCGCTCGGCGTGCAGGTACTGCTGGCCGGCATCCTCACCACCACCGCGCTCTACTCGATCACGCTGTGGATCATGGGCGGCGGCGACATCTCCCTCGCCTCGACCAGTACGGTGCCGGGATTGGCCGAGGCGCTCTGGCGCGGGCTGGGCGGCGCGCCCGGGGGCATCACGCTGTGGGGCACCCAGGTCCACGCGAACAACCTGAGCGCGCTCGGGCTCTTCCTCGGCCTCGGCATCGCGGGCGCCTGGCTCCTCTTCCGCTTCCTCCGCACGAGCTTCGGCCTCGCGATGCGAGCCGCGGGGGAGAATCCGCAGATGGCGCGAGCGCTGGGCATCGACACGAACCGCATGGTCCTCCGCGGGCTTGCGCTCGCCAACGCGCTCATCGCGGCGTGCGGCGCGCTGTTCGCGCAGTACCAGGGGTTCGCCAACGTCCAGATGGGACTCGGCATGCTGGTGACGGGCCTCGCGTGCGCCATGCTGGGCGAGGCGCTGGTGGGGCGGCCGACGCTCAGCCGGCGCATCGCGGGCGTGGTGGCCGGGGCGATCCTCTTCCGCCTGCTGGTCGCGGGGGCGCTCCGCGCGGGCCTCCCGGCAAGCGCGCTCAAGCTCGCCACGGCCGCGTTCGTGCTCGTCGCGCTGGCCATCCCCGTCCTGCTCGCGAAGCGGGCGAAGCCCGAGCAGCCGGAGGCGCCTCGTGCCTGATGCCGTGCTCGAGCTGGCAGGACTCTGGAAGACGTTCAACCGCGGCACGCCGGGCGAGCAACTCGCGCTGGCCGGCATCGACCTCGTGCTCGAACCGGGGGCGTTCGTCGTGGTGCTGGGGATCAACGGCTCGGGCAAGTCCACGCTGCTCAACGCGATCGCGGGGACCGTGCAGCTCGACCGGGGCGAAGTGCGGCTCGCGGGCCAGAACGTGACGCCCTGGCCCGAGCATCGGCGCGCCGCGCTGATCGGCCGGGTCTTCCAGGATCCGTTTGCGGCGACGGCCTCGCGCCTCACCGTGGCGCAGAACCTCGCCCTCGCCGCCAACCGCGGGCAGGCACGCAGCCCGGTGCGCTCGGCCCTGCGGCCCGAAATCCGCGCGCTGTTCGAGCAGCGGGTAAAGGAACTGCGGCTCGGCCTCGAAGACCGCCTCGACGCGCGGATGGGCGACCTCTCGGGCGGTCAGCGCCAGGCCCTTACCTTGCTCATGGCCACCCTGGTCCGCCCGACCCTCCTCCTCCTGGACGAACACACCGCCAACCTCGACCCGACAAGCGCGGATCACGTCCTCGGCATCACCGAGGAGATCGTCGAGCGGCACAAGCTCACCACGCTGATGGTCACCCACTCGATGCACCAGGCGGTGACCCTCGGCAACCGGGTCCTGATGATGCACCGGGGCCGGATCGCGTACGACTTCCGCGGCCCGCAGAAGCGGTCCCTGCGGGTCGACGATCTCCGCGACTGCTTCGAGGCCCTCCGCACCGCCGACCTGCTGGACGAGTCGGCGGCCGAGATGCTCCGGCACATCTACGTGTGAGTCCGCATGGCCGCATGCGGGGCTCGGCCCTGCCCCGGCACGCCCCGGCGGCACCATGACGCCGGGGACCTCCCGATCGGCGGTCCGACGCCGCAGCCGATCAGACCAGCTTGATCACGTGAGCGAAGCGGGTGGATTCCGCGTAGAGCCGCGGACTGATGCTTTCATCGAGCCCGAGTGCGGTGGCCGTGCGCTGCGCCTCCTCCCATTCCGCCCGCTCGTAGGCCAGCACGTAGCGCAGCAGCTCGCCCAGCACGCCCTGCCGGTCGATCAGCGCATCGCGCACGGGGTCGGGCAGCGACATGCCGGCCAGGATCTCGGGCAGCGGGCGGCCCAGCACCGCATCCAGCCCGACCAGCAGTCCCGTCAGGAAGGCATCGAGGCGGCGCACATCGAGCTTCGCGCCGGCAGCCAGCGCCTCCGCGAAATGCGCGCGCACCAGCGCGATCGTCACGAGTTCGACCGGCTGCTCGCGGCCCAGGTGCATCATCGTCGCGAGCAGGGCCCAGCGCTTGATGGAGGTCTCGCCCAGGAGCCGCAGGGCGTGGTGGATGGAATCGACCCGCTCGCGCCAGCCGAACGCCGCCGAATTCAGGTAGCGCAGCAGCGTCACCGACAGGCCGACGTCGCGCCGGATGATGCCCTCGAGCCGTTCGAAGTCGAGGTCCGGGGCGGCGATCGCCTGCAGCAGCTCGAGCTGGGCGAACTGGTTGGCCGGGACCCGGCGCCCCGCGACCACCTCCGGGCGACAGAAGAAATAGCCCTGGAACCAGCTGAAGCCGTGGTCCATGCCCGCGCGCCAGAGTTCGCGCGTCTCCACCCGCTCGGCGAGATAGGGCTTGCCGGTGGCCCGGCCCCGGGCCGCCAATGCCGCCATGCCGTCGGGTGTTGCGTCGAGGCAGTCGATCTTCACCAGGTCCACGTACGGCGCGAACCGGGCCACGTTGGCCTCGCCCGAGAAGTCGTCGAGCGCGAGCCGGTACCCCGCGGCCCTGAGACGCTGGCAGGCCGCGAGCACCTCGTCGTCCGGTTCGATGTGCTCGAGCAATTCGAGCACCGTGCGCTCGGGCGGCAAGAGCGTCACCACGTCGCCCAGCAGGACCTCCCGGGTCACGTTCACGAATGCCAGCGCACCGCCTACCAGCAGGTCCAGCCCGAAGCCCAGCAGGCCGGTGCCGATGGTGTCCGTCGCGGCCGCGTCGGGATCGGAGAAGCGGCAGACGTTCTCGAGACTCGAGCGGAAGAGCAGCTCGTAGCCGTAGACCTGTCCGGCACGGTCGAAGATCGGCTGGCGGGCCACGAACAGATCGGCGTCGGGAGCGGAGGGAATCGCGGGCGCAGTCATGTACAGCGGTCTCGACTTTCAATGGCACGGGCCCACGGCCCCGGGCCCGATCCGGACCAGGGAGACGCGGGTCGTTGGCCTGAGCTACAACGCGACACCGGAGAACGATCGGCAGCGGCGGCCAGAACTTGAGTCGGGGCCGGCGGGAGCCGGGGAAGGCATCAGCCGCTCCCGGACCAGCCAGGCCCTACCGGCACCGTCGTGCCACTACCACGAAGCTGTGCGCCAGGACGGGCATGTGCCGCGCGAGCCTTCGCCGCCGGCGGATGATCCGTGGCGCGAGGTTGAGCCACCGCGACCGGGGCGTGTCGGGCCAGGCGCCGGGCTCGATCGCCTCGAGCCGCCATCCGGTCAGCGCCAGCAGCCGCCGGATCGCCTCTGGCGTCCACGACCAGAGATGTTCCGCTGGCATCACGCGCGGACCCGGCCGATCGGGTGTGGCACGCACCATCTTCGCCCGGCTCCAGAGCCCGTTGCGCAGCCGAAGCACCAGCCAGCCTCTGGGGCGCGTCACGGCGTGGCATGCGGTGAGCTCGGCGCCGGGGTCGTCCGCATAATAGAGCGTGTCGAGCGAGACGACCGCATCCACCGGTTCAGGTAGCGGATTCAGCTCCGGGAGCCGGCCGGTCCGCACGTCGACGCCGAGCACGGCTCGGGCGGTCTCCGCCGCGACGGGCGACAGATCGATGCCGGACGCGCGGAAACCATGTGCCCTGAGGTGGTGCACGAAATGCCCGTAGGCCGCGCCGACGTCCAGCACGCTCGTCACCCCGCGCGCCGCGAGCAGCCGCCGCACCTGCTCGAACACCGGCCTGCGCCGCTCGCCCCAGAAGGCAAGATCCTGGGGCGAGGCGTCGAAGTAGAAGTGCGAAAAGATGCGTTCCATCGCCTCCGGCGCCAGGCGGGGCGAGACGAAGAGGGCGCCGCAGACCTGGCACTCGCGGGTCGCGAGAAGGTTCCAGTAGATGTGCCGGCCCACCAGCCGGAAATCCCAGCTCCCGCACGCGCAGCGCTCGCGCACGGTGATCGGCATGAACCGGAAGCCCCGTTCGAGCGCGGTCGTGAGCCAGAGCACCGGGTTGTCCACTGCGTCGCCGTGGCGCGCGAGGGCCTCGAGCTGCGCCTGCACGGCGGCCTCACCGAAGCGCGCCGTGAGGGCAGGCAGCAGGGGCCCCAGGGCATCGATCGGCGATGACAGAACCGTCACCGTGCGGCACCGCCAGTGGGGGATCGTGTCACAGCGTCAACATCGCGCAGGGATGTGACAGCGGTTCCGGACCGGCGGTCAGACGCGCCCTCCCGCCGCCCGCGCGCGCGACCGGGCCAGCACGGCGTCGAGGGCTTGCCGGACCCGCCCCGGCCGCGGCGACGAAGAGCCAGACGAAGCAGAACAGCACGGCCAGCTCGCCCCGGTTGAGGAGGGGCCAGAAGCCCATGGCCGGCGTGTGCCACGAAGTAGGCGGCGGCCATCTCGCCGGCCATCACGAACGCCGCGGGCCGGGTGGGGAGCCCGACCAGCACCAGCCCGCCGCCGCACGGGGCGCCCGTGGCGCTCGTGCTGGTCAATGCGGTCGGGCGCTACCCGCCCACGGGCACCGGCTCGACCTCGAGCTCCCGTAGGAGCCCATTCCGGATGTCGTACACCAGCCCGTGGAGCCGGAGCGGGATCCCCCCGGCCAGCGCCGACTGGACGATCGGCAAGCGGCGGAGATGCCGCACCTGCTCCATCACGTTCAGCTCGACCAGCCGCTCGTATCGGGCCTGCTCGTCGGGGATCGCGTCCAGCTCCGCCTGGTGCAGGCGGATGACGGCGCGGATGTGATCGAGCCAATGGTCCACCAGTCCGGGCCGCCGCTCTCCCATGGCCGCGCGCACGCCGCCGCACCCCTGGTGCCCGCAGACGATGAGCTCGCGCACCCCGAGCACCCCCACTGCGTACTCGATCACGCTGAGGACGTTGAAGTCGGTCGGGACCACGAGATTGGCAATGTTCCGGTGTACGAACATCTCGCCCGGGCCGGTGCCCGTGATGACGTTCGCCGGCACGCGGCTGTCCGAGCAGCCGATGAACAGGAACGTGGGTTCCTGCCGCTCGGCGAGCCGGTGAAAGTGGTCGGGGTCGCGCCGGAGCATCTCGGCCACCCAGGCGCGGTTCCTCTCGAAGATCTCGTCGTAGCGGGTCGGCATCGCAGCGCCTCCTCAGTGGTGGGGTGTGGTGGCGACCTCGGGAATCCCGATCAACCGGAGGTCGATCCCGCGAAGCTTGGCGGTTTCCCGGAAGTCGTTGAGAATCTCGAGGACGTCGTAGTCGATGTACTTCGCCCGCGAGCCGTCCACCGTCAACGCGCATCCGGGCGGGAGCGTGGCGAGCGTCGCAGCGATGCTGCCCTTGTTGAGGAACGACGTCTCCTCGCTCAGCGTCAGCCGGACGGCCGTCCGATCGCCTTGCTGCCCGGTCTCCAGGTGGTAGGCGGTCTCGTAGTTGTTCTTCAGCACGAAGAACGCGCCGACGGCGAGCCCGATCCCGATGCCGATCAGCAGGTCGGTGACCAGGATCGCCAGCACGGTCGCCGCGAAGGGCAGGAACTGACTCCACCCGATCCGGTAGGCCGTCGCGAAGAGCCGCGGATGGGCGAGCTTGTAGCCGGTGTACAGCAGGATCGCGGCGAGCGACGCCAGCGGGATCCGGTTGAGAAGCCCGGGAATCGAGAGCACGGCGACGACCAGCAGCACCCCGTGGGTCACCGCCGACCACCGCGTGCGCGCGCCCGCATCGATGTTGACCGAGCTGCGGACGATCACGCCGGTCATGGGCAGGCCGCCCACGAGACCGGCCAGGGTGTTGCCCACCCCCTGCGCGAAGAGCTCCCGGTTCGCCGGCGCTTCGCGCTTGAAGGGGTCGATCTTGTTGGTGGCCTCGAGGGAGAGCAACGTCTCGAGGCTCGCCACGAGGGCGATGGTGACACCCACGCGCCAGGTGTCGGGGCGCGCAAGGGCCGACCACTCGGGCAGGGTGAGCAGCCCGAGCCATTCCGCGGGCGAACCGGCCGCCGGCAGCGCCACCCGGTGCGCCGGCCCCAGTGCGAGCCCCGGGGCAAGCGCGTGGAACGCCTCGTTGAGAAGCACGCCGAGCACGACGACGACCAGGGAGCCGGGGAGCCAGCGAAGCCGGCGGAGGCTGGGCCGATCCCAGAGCACGAGCAAGGGAAGCGA
>JBMOPM010000054.1:0-13122 GCA_049323575.1 Gemmatimonadota bacterium
GTCAGCGCCGGTCGGGACGAGATCAATCGCCTCAACGTCTTCCCCGTGCCCGATGGCGACACGGGCACCAATTTCAGCCTGACCCTCCGTGCCGTCGCCGACGCGCTCCGCGCGCTCGGCGACGCGCCGCTTCCGGACACCGCGCGCACCATGGCCCGTGCGGCCGTGCTCGGCGCCCGGGGCAACTCGGGCATGATGCTCGCCCATTTCCTCATGGGCTTCGCGCAGGAAGTGGGCGACAACGAGAAGGCCACCGCCCAGGACATCGCCCGCGCCATCCGGCGCGGCGCCAATGCCCTCTACGGATCCGTGGACGAGCCGCGCGAGGGCACGATCCTGACGGTCGCGCGCGAGTCGGCCAATGCCGCCGATCAGGCGGCCGCCGATTCCCCCGACATCGCCGTCTTCATGCGCCGGCTGCTGGCCCGGGCGGAGGTGGCCCTGGCCAGCACGCCGGAGCTGCTCGCGGCCCTGAAGGAGGCCGGCGTGGTGGACGCGGGCGGCAAGGGCTTCGTGCGGATGGTCGAAGGTGTGGTGCGCTTCATCAAGGGCGACCCCATCCTCCCCGTGGACGACGCGGCCGTCGCCACGGATGTGCCGGCCCCGGCGGCGCTGGCCCGGGTCGAGAACGAGCGCGACTTCCAGTTCTGCACCGAGGTGCTGGTGCGCGGGGAGCACCTGCCGCCGGCCAACGAGGTGCGCCAGGCGATGCACGCCTTCGGCGGGTCCGTCGTGGTGGCCGTGGCGGGCGATATCCTCAAGATCCACGTGCACACTGACACCCCCGAGGCGGTCTACACCTGCGCCGAGCGGTGGGGGACCATCGAGGCCACCAAGGCCGAGGATATGCGGGCGCAGCACCGGCGGCTGGCGCACCCCGAGGCGCGGCCGGTGGCGATCGTGGCGGACAGCTCGGCCGATCTGTCCGACCAGGTCCTCGACCGCCACCGCATCAGCCTGGTCCCGCTCCAGGTCATGTTCGGGGACGAAACCTATCGCGACCGCGTCGAGCTCAAGCCCCAGGAGTTCTACCAGAAGCTCCGGCGGGCCAGGCAGTTGCCCACCACGTCGCAGCCCACGCCGGCCGACTTCGTGCGGGTCTTCCGGGATGCCCGGGCCGAGGCTGACGAGGTGGTGGCGGTGTTGCTCTCGGGCGCGCTGTCTGGCACGCTTCAGGCAGCGAGGGCGGCGGTAGCTGCGGCGCGCCTCGAAGGGATCCATATCGTGGACAGCTTCTCGGCCTCGCTCGGGCTCGGGATGCTGGCCCTCCGGGCCGCAGAACTCGGGGAATCGGGCTGGAGCGCCCCGGACATCGTCCGCGAGCTCGAGCGTATCCGGAAGCAGTCAGGGGCGTTCCTTACGGTGGACACCTACGAGAACCTGCTCCGCTCGGGGCGGGTGTCCAGAGGCAAGGCCTGGCTCGCTGGCATGCTCGACGTGAAACCGATCCTGGGCCTGGACGACGGTGGCCGGGTCGTGCCGATCGACCGGGTGCGCGGCCGCGAGAACGTGGTCCCGCGGGTGCTGTCCCTGCTGGAGAAGCGGCTCACGCCGCGTCCCAAGGTGGTACGGTTCGGCGTGGTGCACGCGGACGCGCCGGAGATCGCCGAACGCGTGCGGAACGCGCTGGTGGCCGCCTACCGGCCCCGGGACTGTTTCGTGTCGCTCGCCACCGGCGTGCTGGGCACGCACGTCGGGCCTGGCGCCTGGGCTATCTTTTACCAGATCGAGGATGGCACACCGAAGAACCCCGGCCGCGGAGCGGTCACCGACGCCTGAGTCCCGTTCCGGGTCCGCCCGGGGCGCAGGCCCATCACCTGCCGCGCTGGCCGACCTGGCCGCGCATGCGATCGAGGACCTCAAGGGCAATCAGCTCAGCGTCCTCGACCTGCGTGGCCTGAACGATGCCACTGACTATTTCGTGATTGCCTCAGGCACCTCGGACGCGCACGTCCGGGGCCTGGCGGACACCGTGATGGAGCGGCTCGGCCGCCGGGGCGTCCACCCGCACCACGTGGAGGGGTTGCCGACCGGCCGCTGGGTGCTGCTGGACTACGTGGAGTTCGTGGTGCACCTGTTCCATCCGGAGTTCCGGGCGTTCTATCAACTGGAACGACTGTGGAGCGATGCGCCGGTCGTGCGCAGTTCCACCCCACCATCAGGACCGCCATGATCCGCCGTCTCCTTGCCGCCCCACGCATCGTCCTCGGGCTGAGTCTGGCCTGCCTCGCCGTCTTCCCCCAAGGCGCGTCCGCGCAGTACTTCGGCCAGAACAAGGTCCACTACAAGAAGTTCGGCTTCAAAGTGCTGCAGACCGAGCACTTCGACATCTATTTCTACGATGAGACGCGCGCGGCCACGATGGATGCGGCCCGCATCGCGGAGCGCTCGTACGCCCGGCTGTCGCGCATCCTGAACCACGAGTTCCAGGAGCGCAAGCCGATCATCCTCTACGCGTCGCCCAACGATTTCCAGCAGACCAACACCACGCCCGGCGACATCGGCGAGGGCACCGGCGGCTTCACCGACTTCCTGAAGCACCGCAACGTGATGCCGTTCACCGGCTCGTATGCGGATCTGGAGCACGTGCTCACGCACGAGATGACGCACCAGTTCCAGTTCGACGTGTGGTCCCGCGGGAAGGTGGGCAACATCGCCGGCATCATCGCGGCCAATGCCCCGCTGTGGTTCGGCGAGGGCATGGCCGAGTACATGTCCCTGGGCCCCGTGACCGTGGAGACGGCGATGTGGCTCCGGGACGCGGTGCTGGAGAACCGCCTGCCGACCATCGACCAGCTCACCTACGACCCCAACATCTTCCCCTATCGCTACGGCCACGCCGTGCTCTCGTTCATCGCCGAGCGCTGGGGCGACGAGGCCCTCGGCGCGATCCTCAAGAGCATGAACGCGGGCGGCCTGGATGGCGCCCTCCGCCGGGTGCTGGGGGTGACGCAGAAGCAGTTGTCGGATCTGTGGCGCGACGCGGTGCAGAAGCAGTACCTGCCGGAGCTGGGCGACCGGGTGAAGGCCAACGCCATCGCCCAGGCGCTGCTCACGGAGGAGAAGTCGGGCGGGTCGCTGCACCTCGCGCCGGCGATGTCCCCCGACGGCGCCGATGTGGCGTACTTCAGCGAGCGCAACGGCTTCTTCGTGGACTTCTGGCTGGCCGACGGCAATACGGGCAAGGTCAAGCGGAAGCTCCTGGGCTCGACGCTCAACCCCGACTACGAGACGTTCCGCTTCCTCAACTCGGCCGCGAGCTTCTCGCCCGACGGCCGCTACCTCGCCTTCGCCGCCAAGCACGGCGAGCGGGACGACATCAACATCTTCGACCTGGAGAAGCGGAAGGTCATCAAGCGGATCACGGTCGAACTCAACAGCATCACCACGCCGTCCTGGAGCCCCGATGGCGAGCGGCTGGTCTTCACCGGCTACCACAACGGCGTGTCCGACCTCTTCACCATCCGGCGGGACGGCACGGATCTGCAGCAACTGACCGACGACCGGTATGCCGACCTGCATCCCGTCTGGTCGCCGGACGGGACCACCATCGCGTTCACCACGGACCGGGGACCCCGAACCGACTTCACCAGGCTGGTCTTCGGGAACTACCGCGTGGCCCTGCTCGATGTGGCGACGGGCCGGGTGCGCGACCTGCCCCACATGGACCAGGGACGGAACGCCAATCCGCAGTGGGCGCCTGACGGCCGGTCGTTCGCGTTCGTCTCCGACCGCGACGGCGTGAGCAACATCTACCTCTACGATCTCGACCAGAACGCCGTCTACCAGATCACCAACTTCTTCACCGGCGTCTCGGGCTTCACGCCGCTCTCGCCCGTGCTCTCGTGGGCCCGGAAGGCCGACCGTCTGGCCTTCGTGTACTACGAGAAGGGCAAGTTCGACGTCTATGCCATCAACAATCCGCGGGCGCTGCGGCGCCAGCCGTACGTGGCGGCCGCCGTGGACACCGCGGCGCCGAGCCTCGCTGGGGTCGACGCGCCGGCTCCGCCGGTGAATCCGCAGGTGCGCGAGGGCGGCTCGCTCTACCGCTCGCCGTCGGGCTTCCGGCCGGCGAACGATCTGGCGCTGCCGGGGGACAGCCTGAACCGCGCGCTGCCCCCCCAGCTCACCGTGCGGAAGCTGATCGACTCGACCTCGTTCTTCGATCTGCCGGATACGGCGGAATTCAAGCTGCGGCGCTACCGCACCAAGTTCGAGGCCGACTACGTCGCCCAGCCGACCATCGGCTTCGTGCGCGACAACTTCGGCCGCGGCTTCTTTGGCGGCACCTCGGTGCAGTTGAGCGACATGCTCGGCAACCAGCAGCTGCTCTTCTCGGGATTCATCAACGGCCGCATCAGCGAGGCCAACATCTCCGCGGCCTACGTCAACCTGAGCAGCCGGACCAACTGGGCGATCGGGGTGTCGCAGGCCCCGCTGTTCTTCATCCAGCAGAGCCAGACGCTGGTGGGTCAGCCGACGGCGGCGGAGAACACGTTCGTCACCAATATCCGGCGACTGGTGTTCCGATCGGTCAATCTCGTGGCCGCCCGGCCATTCAACCGGTTCATGCGGGTCGAGGCCGGCATCCAGGGTTCGCGGGTCGATGACGGCGTCCAGCAGATCCTGGAGGCGTATGACCCGTTGTCAGGCTTCCCCACCCGCGATCCGGCGGTGCGGGAGCTGAACCTGCCCTCGGTGAACTTCGTGCGGCCCTCGCTCGCGCTGGTGTACGACAAGACCCTGTTCGGGTATGTGGGCCCGTTCATCGGCTCGCGCTACCGGTTCGAGGTCGCCCCCACGGTCGGCGACTGGCGCTTCTTCCAGGCCACGGCGGACTACCGGCGCTACGACCGGCTGGTCGGTCCGATCGTGCTCGCGACGCGCGCCTACTATTTCGGCCGCAACGGCCGCGACGCCGACCTGTACCCGATCTTTCTCGGCGTCCCGGAACTGCTCCGGGGCAATACCTCGGGCTCGTACCGCAACAACGAGTGCCTCCGCGAGTTCAACCCGACCTCGCTCACCGGCTGCCCGTCGCTCGACCGGTTGATCGGCACGAATGTCGGCGTCTTCAACGCCGAGATCCGCTTCCCCATCCTGAGTCCGCAGTTCGGCTGGGTGCCCTCGGGCATCCCGCCCATCGAAGGGGCGCTGTTCTACGACGCGGGCCTCGCCTGGGACGCGCGGAGCAAGGTGAAGTGGAAGGTCCAGCCGGGCGACAATCCCTCCATCGTGCGAGCGCCCCTGCAGTCGATCGGGTTCTCGGTCCGCATGAACGCCTTCGGCTTCGCGGTCCTGCGGCTCGACTACGCGGTGCCCCAGGAGCGACCGAACTTCGGCGGCCTGTGGACCCTGTCGGTCGGGCCGACGTTCTAGGAGCCAGGACTCAGGGCAGCCGCCCGGCACCTGGCCCTTGGCCCTTGCCATGGGACCTGAAACCTGGATCCTGACACGTCGCCCCGGGCGCCTTATCTTCCCGCCGTGCTATTGCGATGGATGCCGGCGGTGGCGGGGGCCAGTGTCGCGCTGAGTGCCTGCGGCCCCCCCGCCAAGCCGCTCGCCGAACTGCCCCCCACGGCCCAGTCGCTCCCCAGTGTCAGCCTCCTGCGCTTGCCGCGGGCGGGAGGCGCCGCGCTGCTGTACCGGCTGCCCAGTCTGGCCGGTGCGGAGTGGAAGGGCAGCGGCCTCCTCGAGCCGGTGACGGCGGTGGTGGGCAACGACCCCGACCAGCGCCTGGTCTTCGCGACGAGCGGCAGCGGCGGGCTCGTGGGCCTCGATCTGGAGAGCGGCCGGCCCCGCACCTTTCTGGCGGGGGTCACCCGGGCCGTCGTGGGACCGGGTGGCGTCCTGTACGCCGTGGACACGGCGCTCCGCGTCACCGCCATCGAGCGGCGAGCGCCGATCAGCTTCCGCACCCGGCTGCCGTCGCCGCCGCGGGCGATCTTCGGCATCCAGCGCGGCCGGCTCGCCGCGCTCCTGGACGGGTCGCCCTCGCGGATCATGGTGCTCGAGGCCGACCAGCCTCCGACCGCGACGACGGGTCCGACCGGCAATGCCATCGCCACGGCCCAGGGCGATCTGATCGCCATCGCCACGGACACGGCACTGGTGCTGTTCGATCCGGGGAAGACGACGTTCCGCTCGCTCGACGTGGGTGGCCCCGTCAAGGCCGTGGCGTTCTCGCCGTCCGGCCACCGGATCTATGTGGCCCGGGACGACGACGAGCTGCTGGTGTTCGACCGCTATTCGGGCGACCGCGTGGCCAGGATCGAATTGCCCGGCGCACCGGGCGCGCTGCGCATGGCCTTTTTCGGGGACTGGCTGCTGGCGCGCGCCCCGCGCGGCGACTCAGTGTGGGTCGTGAACCTGACGCGCAACGAACTGGCCGGCGCAGTGGCCACGCCATGGGCGGCGGACCTTCCCATCGTCACCGGCAAGGGCATCCTGGTCGCGCGCCGCGGCAGCGACGTAGTGGCACGTGATCTCGCCAAGGCCGCGTTCCCCATCACGGGCACCGTGACCGGCGGCGCGGACGATATCTGGACCACGGTGCTGTGGTCTCCCTCGGCCAGGCTGGCGCCGCCCCGGGCGGCGCCCGAGACCACGGTGGTGGCCGCGGCAGACACCGGCGAGGCAGCGACGGCCAAGGCACCGGCCGAGGCGCAGGTGTATCTGCAGGTGAGCAGCTCGCAGAACCCCGCCTGGGCCGAGGAACTGGTGCAGGAGCTGATCGAATCGGGCTTCAGGGCGCAGGTGCTCGACCCCACCGGCCCGGATGAGGGCTACCGGGTGGTGATCGGGCCGTTCACCTCGCGGGACGAGGCCGAAGCCACCGGCAAGCGTCTCGGCCGGCCGTTCTTCATCTACATACCGCACGAGGACGACGAGCAGTGAGGCTCACCAAGCTCGAACTCTCCGGATTCAAGTCGTTCGCCGACACCGTGACGCTGTCATTCGACGCGGGCGTGACCGCCATCGTGGGCCCCAATGGCTGCGGCAAATCCAACGTATCGGATGCCGTGCGCTGGGTGCTGGGCGAGCAGTCCGCGCGGCTGCTGCGCGGCGGGAAGATGGAGGACGTGATCTTCCAGGGCGCGGCCACCCGCCGGCCGGTCAACGTCACGGAGGTGTCGCTGTATCTCGACAACAGCGACGGCGACCTCCCCATCGCGTATCAGGAGGTGGTGATCACGCGGCGGCTGTCCCGCTCGGGACAGAGCGAATACCTGATCAACGGCACCAACGTTCGCCTCCGCGACGTGCAGGACCTGTTGCGGGGCACCGGCCTGGGCGGCGACGCGGGCGTGGTCATCGAAGCCAGGATGATCGACCTCCTGCTCTCCGACCGCGCCGACGAGCGGCGGTCGCTGTTCGAGGAGGCGTCGGGCATCGGCCTCTATCGCGACCGCAAGCACACCACCGAGCGGCGGCTCGAGGAGACCTCGGCCGACCTGCAGCGGGTGGAGGATGTCATCGCCGAGGTGCAATCGCAGCTCCGCAGCCTGGCGCGCCAGCGGGGCAAGGCCGAGCGGCACGCCAAGCTCATGGAGGAAAAATTCGCCGTGCAGCTCACGCTCGCGCGGCGGCGGCTGGAGCACTTCGAGGAAGAAGCGGCCGCACTCACGCAACGGCGCGAGGAACTCGCGACCCTGCTGCCGGCCACGCGCGAACGGCTGGCCCGGCAGACCGCCGCGCGCGACGCGGCCGCGCAGGCCCGTACCGCCGCGGAGTCCGAGCGCACCGAGATCGCCCGCCGGCTCGGTGCGGTGCGGGTCGAACTCGGGAAGCTGGACGGCGACATCGCACTGGCCGCCGAGCGGCTCGCCAACGCGGCCCAGCGGCGCCTGCGGGCCACCGAGGAGCAGGCGCAGATGACGGCGCGCGTACAGCAGGCCGCCCTGGAAGTCGAGGAGGCCACGGCGGAACGCGCTGCGGCCGAGACCGACCACGGCGCGGTCCAGCGCGAGCTGGGCACCCGTGCCGCCGCGGAAGCGGCGGTGCGGGAGCGACTGGCGGCGGCGCGCAATCATCTCCGCGAGCTGGAGGCCGAGCTGTACCAGTCGGCCCAGGCCATCAAGTCGCTGGAGGGCGAGCGCGCCGCGCTCGAGTCCGAACTGGCGTCGCTGCGCGAGCAGGAGACGCGGGGCACCGCCCTCCGCGCCCAGCGGCAGACCGAGCTCACCGTGGCGGAGGAGCGCCGGGAGCAGACCGCGGCGGAAGCCGCCAAGCGGGAAGAGGAGGCCCGGCTCGCAGCGGCCGAGGTGGAGCGGCTGCGGCACCAGGTGGCCGAACTGCGGGAGCACGAGTCCACCGCACGGGCCGCACGGCGCCAGGCGGAGGAGTCGCTCGCGCAGGTGACCGCGCGACGCCAGGCGCTGGAGGAGCTCGAGCGTGACCGCGTGGGCCTGGCCCCTGGCGCCGCGGCGCTGCTGGCCGCGCGCGACCGCTTCGGGGACGGCATCCTGGGCCCGCTCTCCGACTTCCTCTCTACCAGCCGGGACGATGCCGAGTTGGCCGAGCGGCTCCTCGGCGAATGGGTGCACGCCGTGCTCGTGCGCGATCTCGAC
This sequence comes from Gemmatimonadota bacterium, assembly GCA_049323575.1. Classification (GTDB taxonomy): domain Bacteria; phylum Gemmatimonadota; class Gemmatimonadetes; order Gemmatimonadales; family GWC2-71-9; genus JBMOPM01. The sequence goes on from JBMOPM010000054.1 coordinate 8,571, forward strand.
ACCGCGCACGCCATCCAGCAGTGGCATGCGGAGACGCAGCCGGGAATGATCGTCCTGTTGCCGGGTGAGCCGACGCTGGACCCCGGCGCCGCGCAGCACCCGCTGCAGGAGCGGCTCCGCGCCGAAGGCCGGGCCGGAAGCTGGGTTACCGCGCTGCTGAGCGGCGCCGAAGTGCTCGACCCGTCGGGCCGCGCGCTGCGCCGGGGCAACGGCGCCATCCTGCTCTCCGGGGCGGCGAGCCCGTCGGGCCCGCTGCGCCGCCGGGCCGAGCTGGCCGCGCTGGTGCAGGACTGCGAGCGGCTCTCGGACGCGCTGGCCGCAGCCACGGCCGAACTCGACGCGGCCACCGCTCGTCTGGCCGAGGCCGAGGCTGCGCTGCGGCACGCCACCGCCGTGGCCGATGCCGCGCGTGGCGCCGAGCGATCGGCCGTGGCCCTGCGGGAGGACGCCCAGCGCGCCGTCCAGAATATCACCCGCGAACTCGGCGAGGCGGACACGCAGCTCACGCGCCTGCGCGAGCGCCTCGCCAGGGCCGAGCAGCGCCTGGCGCAGGTGGGCGCGGAGCTCAAGGAGCGCGAGATCGCCCGGGCCCGCCAGGACGAGGCGTTGGGCACTGCCCGCGCCGCGCTGGCCGAACTGGAAGGCGAGCAGGAGCGTGCCCGGGAGGATCGGGTGCACTGGCAGGTGCAGGAGGCGCACGTCGCCGCGCGGCTGCGCGCCGCGGCCGAGCGGGTGGAGCGGGCCCGCAAGCTGGGCGCCGAAGCCGAGGCCGCGATCCAGACGCTGGGGGCGGAGATCGCCCGCCTGGAAGCGGACTCGGCGGCCCGCACCGCGCAGCAGGCCGAGTGGATCGACCAGCGGGCCGAGAAGCGGGTGGCCGCGCTGGAGCTCGAGGCCGCCGCGGCCGACGCCGATCAGGCCCTGGCCGCGGCCGGCGCCGCGCTCACCGAGGCCGAGCAGGGGCTCGCCATCACCCGGGCGGAACTCGAGACGCTGAGCGAGGAGGATCACCGGCTGCAGCTCCGGCTCACCGAGATCGCGGGCCAGCGGCGGAGCATCGCCGAGCGGGTGGAAACCGAATGGCGCAAGCCGCTCGACGAGCTGCTCGAGACGGCCCCCGTGCTCGACCTCGACCTGGAGACGCTGGAATCGGAGTCGGCCCGGATCGTCGCGGCGCTGGAGTCGATCGGCCCGGTGAACCCGCTGGCGGTCGAGGAACATGCCGAGGAGACCAAGCGGCTGGAGTTCCTCATCAGCCAGCGGGACGACCTGGTGGCCGCCCGGCAGTCGCTGCTGCAGGCCATTCGGGAGATCGACGGCACCGCGCGCGCCATGTTCATGGAGACGTTCACCGCGGTGCAGTCGAACTTCACCAACGTCTTCCAGACCCTCTTCGGCGGCGGCGAGTGCGAACTGCGACTGGCCAATCCCGACGACCCGCTCGAGAGCGAGATCGAGATCCACGCCGCGCCCCGCGGCAAGCGGACCCAGCGGATCCACCTGCTGTCGTCAGGGGAACGGACGCTCGTGGCCACGTCCCTGCTCTTCGCGATCTATCTCACGAAGCCGAGCCCGTTCTGCCTCATGGACGAGGTGGACGCGCCGCTGGACGACGCCAACGTGACCCGCTTCACGCGGCTGCTCGACGAGTTCAAGCACTCGAGCCAGTTCATCGTGATCACCCATAACCCGCGTACCATGCAGGCGGCGGACGCAGTGTACGGCGTCACCATGCAGGAGCCGGGTGTGTCGACGATCGTGGGGGTGCGCCTGGGGGACCGGGAGGGAGTATCATGAGGGAGTCACACGTCGCAGCGGCACACCACGACACGTCACACGTCACGAATCAGGCGGCGCAAGCCATGCCAGGGCGGGAACGAGAATGCTGATTGTCATGCGCCACGGCGCGACCGAGGAGGAAATCCGGCGCGTCGTGGAAACGATCGAGGAAATGGGCTTTCAGGCGCGCCCCATGCCGGGCCGCCAGCGGACCACCGTGGGAGTCGTCGGCAACGACGGGCGCGTGGACAGCTCCGGCATCACCTGTCTGCCGGGCGTGCAGGAGGTCATCCACGTCACCAAGCCGTACAAGCAGGTGTCGCGGGAGTGGAAGCCGGAACAGACCGTGATCCGCTTCCCCGGCGGGCTCACGATCGGCGACGGGCAGGTGGTGGTCATGGCGGGCCCCTGCTCGGTGGAATCCGAGACCCAGATCATGCACGCCGCGGCCCAGGTCCGCGACGCGGGCGCCACCGTGCTTCGCGCCGGCGCCTTCAAGCCCCGCAGCTCGCCCTACTCCTTCCAGGGGCTCGGGCGCGAGGGACTCGAGCTCCTGGCCAAGGCACGGGAAGCCACCGGGCTCCTCATCGTCACCGAGGCGCTGGACACCGAGAGCATGTCGGCCGTGGCCGAGGTGGCCGACATCATCCAGATCGGCGCACGCAACATGCAGAACTTCTCGCTGCTCCGGCTGGCCGGCCGCGCGCGCAAGCCGGTGCTCCTCAAGCGCGGGCCGGCCGCGACCATCCAGGAACTGCTCCTCGCCGCCGAGTACATCCTGGCGGAGGGCAACCCCAACGTCATCCTGTGCGAGCGCGGCATCCGCGGCTTCGACAACACCACGCGCAACCTGTTCGACATCTGCGCCATCCCGATCATCCAGCAGCTCTCCCACCTGCCCGTCGTCGCCGACCCGAGTCACGGCACCGGACGGCGGGACATGGTGATTCCAATGGCGCGCGCCGCTGTGGCCGCCGGCGCGGACGGGCTCCTCGTCGAGGTGCACCCGACCCCCGAGCGCGCGCTGTCCGATGGCGCGCAGAGCCTCGACCCCAACGAGTTCCGCCGGATGATGGATCAGACGCGCGTGATCGCCGAAGCGCTGGGCCGGCGGGTCGCTGCGCTGGCGGAGACCGCGGTATGAAGCCCCGTCCGCACCGCGGGGCGATATTCCATGCCCTGGCCGCCGCGCTGGTGCTGGCCGCCGGCACGGCAGCGCGCCCGGCCGCCGCGCAGGACGGGCCCGCGGTGGTCGGTCGCTCGGCGCAGGTCTATCAGCGCCTCACCTCGCTCACCGCCGACTTCGATCAGGTGATCGAGGACAGGATGCTGGGGGAGATGAAGAGCAAGGGGAAACTGGTGCAGGCGGGGACGTCCCGGCTCGCGATGCGGTTTTCCGACCCCGACGGCGACGCCATCGTGGCGGACGGCCGCTATCTCTGGGTCTACACGCCCAGCACCACGCCGGGGCAGGTGCTGCGGCTCAACCTGCCGAGCACGCCGGTCTACGGTGTGAACGTGCTCTCCTGGCTGCTGGACAAGCCGGCCGAGCGCTATCGCTCGACGCTGCTCAGGACCGAACGGATCGACGGCCGCCTCGCGGATGTGGTGGAGCTCATCCCCACGGTGCCCGATCTCCCGTTCACCCGCGCGCTGGTCTGGCTCGACCGCGGCGACGCCCTGCCCCGCAGACTGGAGATCAACGAGCGGACCGGGCTCAAGCGCACCATCTCGCTCCACCGGATCCGCACCAACCAGAACGTGAGCCCGGGCACATTCAAGTTCACCGTGCCCAAAGACGTGCGAGTCGTCGACCACGGATAGACGCGAGACGGGGCGGCCTCGAGCCGTCCCGTCTTCATTTCGCCGCCGTCCTGCTTGGCCGCTTGGCCGCCCTGGCCGGCGGGCCATCGCCGGAGAGCGCCGCGCGCACCGCGGCAACCCGATCCGGCTCCAGCCCGGCCTTGATCGCGAGATCGAGCGCAGCCAGACTCAGCAACCGGTACAGCGCCTGGTCGTCCGGGCCGAGGCCTCGCAGGTGGCCCTCGATCGTGGTGACATCGCCGCGGCGGACGGGCCCGGTGAGCGCGCGGACCGCGCCCAGCTCGACGATGTTCGCCACCGCGCCTTGCAGCAGCGGGAGATAGATCTTCCCGGTGATGTCGGGTGGCACGCCGGCTGACTCGGCGATCCGCTGGGCCGTGCCGGCCAGCGCAATGGTGAAGTTGGCCGCCATCACCGCCGCGGCGTGATAGGCCGGTTTGGCCGCCGCCGGGATCACCACGGGCGTCATGCGGAGCGTCTTCGCCAGCCGGTCGGCCGCATCGATGGCCCGCGCGTCGCCCTCGATGCCGACGTAGACGCCTTTGAGCCGCTCCGCGGCGGTGGCCGGGTCGGCCACGGTCTGCAGCGGATGGAACGAGCCCAGCGCGGCGCCCGTGGCATCGAGCACCGAGAGGGCGGAACGGTCCTTGAGGCCGGAGAGGTGGAGCACGGCGTGGCCCGATCCCACCACGCCCTCGTCCGCCAGGCGCCGCGCGACGTCTTCGATGGCGTCATCGGGCACCGCCACCAGCACCAGTTCGCTCGCCGCCACGGCGTCCCCCCAGTGTCCGACCTGGAGGTCCAGTCCGGGCTGCACCGGCCGGGGGCCGCGGCCCAGCAGCACGATGGCGTAGCCCCTGCGCTTCAGGGCGAGCGCGATACCCTGCCCCATGCGTCCGGGCCCTACGATCGCCGCGGTGGGTCTGGCCATGCCTGCTCCCGTGAAAGA
>JBMOPM010000055.1:0-13008 GCA_049323575.1 Gemmatimonadota bacterium
CGTGGGCACGAGCGCGCCGGTGCTCGAGGACGTGGCGCTGCTCGAACCGCTGCTCGACCCGCACGTCTTCCCCGAGTTGGCGCTGGGTGGCGCCGTCGAGGTGACCCATGACGTGGAGGGTCCGATGCACGGCGTGCGCGTGGGCTACCGCGTGGCGCGACCGGGGCCGCCCGGCGGGCTCGGCGTGATCGCGGCGCCGCGCGCGGTGGCGACGGCCGACCTGCCGGTGGAGCAACTGGACCTGGCCTATGCGCTGCTGCTCGCGACGCTGCTCGGCGTCGGCGCCGCGGCGCTCGCCGCGCAGCGTGCGTCGCGGGCCCTCGCGCGTCCCGTGGCCGATCTGCGCCGGGCCGCCATGGCGCTAGGCCAGGGCGAGGCGCCGCCGGTGCTGCCGGCGGAGGCGCCGACCGAGTTCCAGCCGGTGTTCGGCGCGTTCCAGCGCATGGCGGCCGACATCCGGGCGAGCCAGGCCGCGCTCGATGCCGCGCAGCGCCGCACCGCCGCGGTGCTGGCCACGGTGGCGACCGGCGTGGTGGCGCTCGATGCGTCGGCGCGGGTCATCCTCGCCAACCCCAAGGCCGAGGAGTTGCTCGGCGCCACCCTGGCGCCGGGCGAGCGGTTCGCCGCCCAGCTCGGCCCCGCGTGGCGGCCGCTGCTGGACGTGGCGCTCCGCGCCATCACGCAGCCCGACGAAACGGTGGTCACCGCCGAAGTGGACGTGGATACGCGCCGGTTCGCACTCCGCGTCGCGCCCCTCGGGCCCGAGCTGGCGGGCGTCGTGCTCGCGCTCGACGACATCACGGAGGTGGCGCGCGCGGAGCGGGTCCTGGCCTGGGGCGAGATGGCTCGCCAGGTCGCGCACGAGATCAAGAACCCGCTCACGCCGTTACGGCTCGGCGTGCAGCACCTGCGGCGCGTGCACCGCGACCGCCGCGGCGACTTCGACCAGGTGCTGGAAGAGACGTTCGGCCGCATCCTGCGCGAGATCGACCGGCTGGACGGAATCGCCCGGGCCTTCAGCCGCTTCGGCGCCCCCGGCCGGCGCGCCGAGCCCATGGAACGCGTGGATCTCCGCGCCGTCGCGGCCGACGTGGTGCAGCTCTATGCGCTGGGCGGGGAGACCGCGGACGGCGCCACCGTCGGGCTCGAGGCGCCGGCCGAGGCGTATGTCGCCGCCCGCGCCGACGAGCTGCGCGAGGTGCTCGTCAACCTGGTGGAGAATGCCCGCGCGGCGGAGTCGCGGCGAGTGCTGGTGCAGGTGGCGCCGGGAATGCTCCGGGTGGTGGACGACGGTCGCGGCATTCCGCCCGAGCTGCTGCCGCGCATCTTCGAGCCGAGGTTCTCCACCACCACGCGCGGCTCGGGACTCGGTCTCGCCATCGTGCGGCGGCTGGTGGAGGAGTGGGGCGCCACGATCGCGGTGACGAGCGAGCCGGGGCAGGGCACGCAGGTCACCATCCGCTTCGCGGCTTAACACCACGTGGTGTACCGCGTCTCCCGAATGCAGGTGGACGATCCACAAGGAGACGTGACGTGAAACGCATCATGCTTACTCTGCTCGCGGCGGCCGTCGCCGCGTTGCCCGCATCAGCTCAGGAGAATCCGGCAGGCGGGCCGGAGAGGATGGGGCCGCCGTCGCTGGAGCGGCTCAAGACGGCGCTCGATCTGGACAGCGCGCAGGCGGCGCAGGTGGGCGCGTTGCTCGAGGCGCGACGCACCGCGGTGGCGCAGCCGATGGAAACCATCGCGGCCATGCGGAAGGCCCGTCGTGCGGGTGCCCCGCGCGATTCCCTCCAGGCCATGCGGCCCGCGGTGCAGGAGGCCATGCGCCAGATCCGCCAGGCCGACGAGACCTTCCACCGCGATCTGCGCGCGCTCCTCAGGCCGGATCAGGTGCAGAAATTCGACCGGCTCCACGCGAAGCGGCGCCATGCCATGCGCCAGGGCGCGGCCAGGCGCGGCCAGCACGATCCGACCCGACGCTGAACCGCACGGGTCCGTGGACGTGACATTGTGCACCTCACGGGCCCGCGTGCCTCCCGACGAGAGAGGGGCCGGGAAATTCCCGGCCCCTCTCTGTGTATCGACCATCGTGTGTATCTACCATCGCTTGTGTTCGGCCTTCTGCATGACCTCCCAGAGATCCTGGGCTTGCTCGGCCGTGAGGCCGTCGGCGGCGCCACCGGAATCCGGCTCGCTCCAGACCGGCACCGGCACGATGGCCTCGAGTCCCGCCGCCTTGAGCTGCTCGTTCCGCGGCGCGAGGTCGGCCAGGGCGGCCTTGAGCAGGCCGAGCTGCCGGTCGAGCGCTGCGGACAGCTCCTCGAACACGGCGTATGACTGTCTGGTCGGCCTGGCCTCGGTGCTGGCCACCACGCCCGCCAGCGCCGCGATCTTGTTGTTCAGCTTGATGGGGTAGTTGAGCGGATCCTGTCCGCTCCGGTTCTTCACCTGGTAGATCTCGCCTTCGATGGCCGAGAGCCGGCCGGCCAGGGCATCCGCCGCGCGCGCGAATGCCTGCGCCCTGGCGCCGGTGAGCTTCGCCTTCCGCTCGGCCAGCTGCTGCTTGACGTTGCGGATCGTCTTCACCGCGTCGTTGGCCTCCGAAGTCCGGTCGCGGATCTTCATGAGCAGCGCGAACTGCTCCTCGAGGTCGGCCTGGGTGGCGCTGGTCCGGGGATCCTTGAGGACGGTGAACGTCTTCGTCTCCGTCGCCTCACCCACCTTGATCCGCACGCTGTAGGTGCCGGGCACCACCATCGGGCCCTGGGTGCTGGCAGCCCACAGGATCATGTTGTCGAACCGTGAGGCGTCGGGGTATCGGAGATTCCACACGAACCGATTGAGCCCCGCCTTGTTGGGCGCGCGCGGCGCCGGCGCGCCACGGCGGAGGAGCGCCTCGAAGTCCACCTCGCCCGGGCCGCCCGCCGCGGGCTTCGCCACGCTCGCCGGCATCACGCCCAGGGCCGCCAGGCTGTCGAGCCGGGCGCGCTCCTTCGCGACGTTGCGGAGGCTGTCGGCCGCGGTGGCCGAGTCCTGCTTGCTCGAGATCGAGCGGATCACGTTCCCCTTGGCGTCGAGGAACTCGAGCGTCACCTCCTGGCCGGGCCGCGCCAGCCAGTAGTGGATCACGGCGCCGGAGGGCGCGCCGCCGCTGCCACCGCCCATCATGGCGGCAAACCCGCCGCCCCACTGCACGCGATACGCGTCGGCCGGCTGGAAGAGGTGCCGGGGCTTCTTCGTTACCTCGGCCGAGATCTCCCGGAGCGGCGAGATGTCGTCCATCACCCAGAAACCGCGGCCGAGCGTCGCGATGACCACGTCGTTGTCCTTCACCACCAGATCGTTGATGGCGACCGGCGGCAGGTTGCGCTGGAGCTTCTGCCAGTGCCCGCCGTCGTCGAAGGAGACCCACACGCCGCGCTCCGTACCGGCAAAGAGGAGACCCTTGCGCTTCGGGTCTTCCCGCACCACGCGGACGAACTCCGTCCGGGTGATGCCCTTGTCGATGCGGGTCCAGGTCGCGCCGTAGTCGGTGGTCTTCCAGATGTACGGCGCCATGTCGTCGAGCTGGTAGCGGTTGGCCGCGACATAGGCCGTACCGGGATCATGCGGGGACGCGTCGATGATCGAGACGCGGGTCCACTCCTTCATGTCCGGGGGCGTCACGTTGCGCCACGTGGCGCCGCCGTCCCGCGAGACGTGCACCAGCCCGTCGTCCGAGCCGGTCCAGATCACGCCCTGCTGCTTCGGGGATTCCGCGATGGCGAAGATCGTCCCGTAGTACTCGACGCTGGTCTGGTCCTTGGTGATCGGCCCGCCCGAAGGGCCCAGCGTCCGCGGGTCGTTACGGGTGAGATCGCCGCTGATCGGCACAAAGGTGGTGCCGTCATCGGTGGTCTTGAAGAGGACGTTCGCGCCCACGTAGAGCGTGTTCGGATCGTGCGGGGAGATCAGGATCGGGAAGGTCCACTGGAAGCGATACTTGAGGTCGCCCGCGGAATGGCCCATCGGGTTCATGGGCCACGGATTGATGTTCCGCGCGAGCCCGGTCCGGGCGTCCTTCCGCGTGAGGTAGCCGCCGTAGCTCCCCGCATACATGATGTCGGGATTGTCCGGGCGCACCTGGATGTAGCCGGATTCGCCGCCTCCCGCGTCGTACCACTCTCCATCCCCTCGGCTCGGCCCGCACAGTGTGCTGTTGTCCTGCTGGGCGCCGCAGACGCGATAGGGGAAATGCGTGGTCGTCGTGACGTGGTAGAACTGGCCGGTGGCGTACTCCTGGCTGGTCCAGCTCCGCCCGCCGTTCACGCTGACGTTGGCCCCGCCATCGTTGGCCTCGATCATCCGGAGCGGATCGGTGGACGAGATCCAGAGGTCGTGGCTGTCGCCGTGCGGCGTGCGGATGTTGCGCCAGGTGCGGCCGCCGTCGGTGGACTTCTGGAACTGGACGTTGCTGGCGTAGACGACGTTGGTGTCCTTCGGGTCGGCGTAGATCTTCGAGTAGTACCAGGCCCGCTGGCGGAGCTTGCGCTCGTCGTTTACCCGGGTCCACGTCTCGCCGCCATCAGCGGAGCGGAAGACGCCGCCGGAGTCCGCCTCGATGAGGGCCCACACGATCTTCGGATTGGCGGGCGACACCGCGAGGCCGATGTTGCCCAGCAGGCCCTTGGGCAGGCCGGGGTTCCGGGTGATCTCCTTCCACGTGTCGCCGCCGTCGGTGGACTTGAAGATCCCGCTGCCGGCGCCGCCGCTGATCAACTGCCACGGTTTGCGGCCGGCCTGCCAGAAGGCGGCGTAGATCACCCTGGGATCGGACGGGTCGAGCACGAGGTCGCTGACGCCGGTCGAGTCGTTGCGGAAAAGGATCTTTTTCCACGTCTTGCCGCCGTCCACCGAGCGGTACACGCCGCGCTCGGGATTCGGGCCCCACACGTGGCCCAGGGCACCCACGTAGACCACGTCCGGGTTCTTCGGGTGCACCCGCACCCGCGAGATCTGCCGGGTCTCCACCAGGCCCAGGTAGCGCCAGGTCTTGCCGCCGTCATCGGTGCGGTAGACGCCGTCGCCGTGAGAGACATTGCCGCGGATCGGGTATTCGCCGGTGCCCACGTAGACGATGTCGGGGTTCGACTCGCTCACCGCGATCGCGCCGATGGTGCCGCCGAAGAACCGGTCCGACACCGGGGCCCACGTGATGCCGCCGTCGGTGGTCTTGAACACGCCGCCGCCCGTCGTGCCCATCCAGTACTCGAGCGGCCGCTTGTCGGAGCCCGCCACGGCGACCGACCGGCCGCCGCGCGCGGGGCCCAGCGAACGCCAGGTGAGAGCGGCGAAGGCGTTGGTGTCGATCGTGGCGGGGGCGGGGGACTGGCCTCGAAGGTCCTCGGTGAAGGTCAGGACGGACAGCAGGGCTGCCAGACACAGGGCGCCCCGGTGGGGAGAGCGTCGGTTCACGCGAAACTCCGTGGTTGTGTGGATGATGCCGAGAGTACGAATGAGCCGGGCCGGATGTTGGAAGGCGCCCGGGGCCCGAAGGTCCCGCGTCTCCCGCCCCCGGCCGCTGCCGTCGAGATCTACCGCCCGCTGACGCCCCCCGAGACCACGAACGTCATCACGTCGGAGCTGTCCTGGCTCAGGGGTGTCACCTGCGCCCGCGGCACCAGCAGGAGCTGGCCCGCGAAGTTGTAGGACTGGGGCAGGTAGACGGCGACGTGGTCGTCGAGGCCGAAGCGGGCCAGGGTATCGGCGGTCACGAACCCGAACACCCGCACCCCGCTGCCCGGGAACAGGGTCACCGACACGGCCCGGTCGAACCGCTTCTTCTCGCCCACGAACGCGTCGAGGAGGTCCTTGCTCGCGGTGTACAGCAGGCGCACGAACGGCAGCCGGTGGAAGACGCGGTCCACCGCGGCCACGAAGGTGCGGGTGAGGAGGTTGGAGGCGAGGGCGCCGATGAGCGTGATGAGGGCGACCGTCGCGAGGAAGCCCACACCGGGGATCCGGATGCCGAGCAGGCGGTCCACCCGGACGAACACGGCCCAGCAGATGTACAGCGTGAGCGCCACCGGCGCGGTGACGATGAGGCCGCGCACGAAGAGATTGACCAGGCGTCCCATGACGGCTCCGAGCAGATGGTCAGGTGAAGAGGAACGCGCGGTAAGTTAGTGCGGAAACAGTGAACCCTCCGATGCCCTGGCACCGGAGGGTTGGGTTTTTCACCTGCCCGACGGCTCGACCGCCTAGTCCACGGGCCAGGCCGCCGGGCGGGTCGATCCGCCGGTCTCGGCCCGGTCGATGAACTCCCAGTAGAACTCGTTCGAAGGCGGGATCGGCACGCCGTAGGGGTACTCGGGCCAGAGGCCGAGGAGCTGGGTCAGCTCGCGCTCGTCCGCGACGCTCAGGAACGGCTGGCCGGGCAGGTGCAGCCGGATGGGCACGTCGGGGCGCTCCCGCACCACGCGATCCATGGGGACGGTGATGTGCAGCCAGCCGCGTCCCTCCGGCTTGACCGCGACGACCCAGGGCCGGCCGCTGCGGCGCTCGAGCGCGAGCCGGATGCGGAGGGCCGCCTCCTCGGGGGTGAGGAAGCCTTCGGTCCGGGCGAGCAGGTCCTCGGTGAAGGGGGAGTCGTGGGCGCCGGTCACGGGGCGCCCACCGGACACGCGCGCGCGTCTTGTTGCGCCGCCGCCGGCGGTTCGTGATACCGGGCAGGGACGACGCCGGGCGTACCGTTGGTGGGTCGCCCGCTCCGGAGTCGTGCCGTGCTCGCCCGCATCCGATCCGCCGCCGTGCTCGGCATCGATGCCTATCCCGTGGATGTGGAGGTGGACATCACCAACGGCCTGCCGTCGTTCTCAACGGTGGGCCTGCCCCAGGGCGCGGTCAAGGAGGGGCGGGAACGGGTGACCGCCGCCCTGGTCAACGCCGGCTTCGTCGTTCCCCCCAAGCGCATCACCGTCAATCTCGCGCCGGCCGACGTGGTCAAGCGGGGCTCGGCCTTCGATCTGCCCGTGGCGCTGGGCATCCTGGCCGCCAGCGGCCAGCTCCCGGCGGCGCCGCTGCACCCCCTGGTCGTCCTCGGCGAGCTCGGCCTGGAGGGCGACCTGCGCCCTGTCCGCGGCGCGCTGCCGATGGCGCTGGCGGCCCGGGCCGTCGGCGCCCGCGGCATCCTGCTCCCGGCCGGCAACGTCGCCGAAGCGGCCGTGGTGGAGGGACTCGAGGTGCGCGGGGCCGACACCCTCGCCGACGTATGCATGCATATCGCGGGCCGGATCCAGCTCCCGGCCCAGCGCGTGGACGTTCGCGCGCTGATGGCCGAACGCGCGGCCGACGTGGTGGACTTCGCCGACGTGCGGGGCCAGGCCGCGGCCAAGCGGGCGCTGGAGATCGCGGCCGCCGGCGCCCACAACATCCTCATGATCGGGCCGCCCGGGGCCGGCAAGACCATGCTGGCCCGCCGGCTGCCCACCATCCTGCCCAGCCTCACCCTCGAGGAGGCGCTCGAGACCACCCGCATTCACAGCGTGGCGGGCACGCTCCCGCCCGGAACCGCCCTCTGCACCGTGCGCCCGTTCCGTGCCCCGCACCACACCATCAGCGACGCCGGGCTCATCGGCGGCGGGCCCATCCCGCGGCCCGGCGAAGTCAGCCTCGCGCATGGCGGCGTGCTCTTTCTCGACGAGTTGCCCGAGTTCCGCCGCAACGTGCTGGAGGTGCTGCGCCAGCCGCTGGAAGACGGCGTGGTGCATCTGAGCCGGGCCGCGATCGCGCTGTCGTTTCCCGCGCGCTTCCTGCTGGCCGCGGCGATGAACCCCTGTCCCTGCGGCTACCACGGGGACGCGTCCGGCCGCTGCCGCTGCGATTCGATGACTATTGATCGATATCAGATGCGCCTCTCCGGCCCGTTGCTGGACCGGATCGACCTGCATCTCCAGGTGCCCGCGGTCCAGGTGGCCGAGCTGGGGCGCGGCCCGCCGGGCGAGTCGAGCGCCGCGATGCGGGCCCGGGTGGAGCAGGCGCGCGAGCGCCAGCGGCGGCGCTTCGCAGGGCAGCCCGGCATCCATGCCAATGCCCACATGGCGGCCCGGGACCTGCGCCGCCACTGCCTGCTGGACGACGCGGCCGACGCGCTGCTCCGGGCCGCGATCGAGCGCCTCGGCCTGTCGGCGCGGGCCTACCATCGGGTGATCAAGGTCGCGCGGACCATCGCCGATCTCGAGGCCAGCGACGCCATTGCGCCGGTGCACATCGCCGAGGCGGTCCAGTACCGGAGTCTGGATCGCGGCGGCGCGATGATGGGGCGAAGGGTGCAGCGGGCGGAGGTGCAGGGGGTGTAGGGATCCGTGCGGCTCCACGGTCCACACTCGATGCCTACCGGCTGGCCCTCGCCAGCCGATCCCGGATCCCGTCCCATGCCGGCGCCGGCGGCACCTGCTCCACCAGGATGAGATGGCAGCGGAGCTCGTCGAGCCGGTGCAGCGCGGCATAGAGCCCGGCCGCGTAACCGATGGGATCCGGGGGCAGGCGGATGGCGTGTTCCACCGCGCCCGGCGCGTCGCCGAGGACGATGGCGCCCACCACCTCGCCACGCCGTGCTGCCTCGTGCGCCACGCGTTCGGCCTCGGCGCGATCCGCCACACCGAAGAGCCGCACCTGGGCGCGGGGCGCGTAGTGCCGGTCCACCATGCCTGGCGAGAGCCGCGCCTGGCCCATCGGGGCGGTGGGGGGCGCGAGGCCCAGTGACCTGCCGAGCACGCGCTCGAGTTCGGGCACGGCGATGATGCCGGGGCGGAGCACGCGCGGCGGGTCGCCGGTGAGGTCGACGACGGTGGATTCGATGCCCACCTGGGTGGGGCCGCCGTCGAGGATGAGATCGACCCGATTTCCGAGCCCGCGCTCCACGTGCTGCGCCGTGGTGGGCGACACGCGGGTGAACCGGTTGGCGCTCGGCGCGGCGATGGGCAGTTGGCTCGCCGCGAGCAGGGCCAGCGCCACGGGATGCCGCGGGATCCGGATGGCCACGGCCGGCAGCCCGGCAGTGACGAGATCGGGCACGAGGTCCCGCTTGGGCAGCACCAGCGTGAGCGGCCCGGGCCAGAACGCCGTGGCCAGCTGCTCCGCCGCGGCCGGCCAGTCGGTCACCAGTTCCCGTGCGGCCTCCGCCCTGGGGACATGGACGATGAGCGGGTTATAGGCGGGCCGCCCCTTGGCGTCGAAGATCCGCTGCACCGCGGCGGCGTCGAGCGCGTTGGCGCCGAGCCCGTAGACCGTCTCGGTGGGGAAGGCGACGAGCCCGCCCCAGCGGATCACGTCGGCCGCGCGCGCGATGATTGCGGGATCGGGCCGCGCCGGATCGACGACCAGTGTCTCGCTCATTCGTCGTCCACCCGCCGCCGCTCGCGCTTGATCGCGCCGCGCCGGCGCTTGGCCTCGAGCCGTCTGGCCTTGGCCGCACACGAGGGCCTGGTCGCCTTCCGCTTCCTGGGCACGTGCAGCGCCCGGGCCAGCACGTCACGAAAGCGCTCGGTGACGTCTTCCTTGTTCTGGAGCTGGCTCCGCCGCGAGGCGGACGTGAGCCGGAGCCAGCCCTCGCCGTCGAGCCGACGGGCCAGCCCGGCGAGCACGCGGGCGCGCTCATCCTCGCTTAACGCCCCGCTGCTCGCCGGATGCCACCACAGCTCCACCCGCGTGGCGGAGGTGTTGACGTGCTGCCCGCCGGGCCCGCCCGCCCGGGTGGCGCGATAGGTCAGCTCGGCGAGCGGCACGCTGACGGAAGCGGTGATGGGAAGGGTGGGCTCGGGCACGCGGTCCGGGGCTCGTGTGAATGATCGATGGCCGATGGCAGCAAGTTGGTCGGGGCACGGGGGCCGTGGTAGTGGGCTCACCGTCGCCCGCTCAAACCCGTTATTTTCCCGCCATGTCGACCTCCCCGCTCGACGCGCTGCACGCCCGCCTCGCGTCCTTCGATTCCGCCCTGCTCGGATACTCCGGCGGCGTGGATTCGGCGCTCCTCGCGGTCGTGGGCGCGCGGGCCCTGGGGCCGGGCCGTTTCCTCGCGGTGATCGGCCGGAGCCCGTCGTATCCCGACGCGCAGTGGCAGGTGGCGCGCGAGATCGCGGCCCGCTTCGACGTGCCCGTGCGCGAGGTGGACACGCGCGAGATGGACGACCCCAACTACCGCGCCAATCCCACGAATCGCTGCTACTTCTGCAAGTCGGAGCTGTGGCGGCGCCTGGGAGACGTGGCCGCGGCGCTGGGGTTCGCGGCCATCCTCGACGGCACCAATGCGGACGATCTCGGCGAGCACCGCCCGGGCCTCCGGGCCGCGGAGGAGCGCCAGGTGCGCTCGCCGCTCGCGGAACTGGGCTGGACCAAGGCGATGGTACGCGAGGCGGCACGCGCGCTCGATATCCCGGTGTGGGACGCGCCGTCGTCGCCCTGTCTGTCGAGCCGCATCGCGTACGGACTGCGGATCACCGACGAGCGGCTGCGTCAGGTGGAAGCGGGCGAGGCGTGGCTCCGGCGGCTGGGCGTGACCGGCGATCTGCGCGTCCGTCACCACGGCGAGCGCGTGCGCATCGAGGTGTCGCCGCCGGAGATTCCGCTGGTGGAGCGGGCCTGGGACGCCGTGACGGCGCGGTTCCGCGAGCTGGGCATGGCGGACGTGGAACTGGATCCGCGCGGCTATCGCCGGGGAAGCCTGCTCACGGTGCTGCCGGTCGGGAGCTGATGCGTCTGTTCGCTGCGATTCCGCTCGCGGGCGGGGCCGCACCGGCGGCCGTCGAGGTGATGAGCCAGCTCGCCGGGCTCGGCTGGCCGGTGCGCTGGACCCGACCCGAGCAGTTGCACCTCACGCTCAAGTTCTTCGGCGAGGTATCGGCGGATGGTGCCGCCGCCATCGAGTCGGTGCTGCGCGACGAGACCGGCGGTGTCTCCATGATCCCGATGGAACTCACGCATCTGGGCGCGTTCCCGAATCCGCGGCGCGCCCGCGTGATCTGGCTCGGGCTCTCGGCCCCGGCCGAGCTGGAGCGGTTGCAGCATCGGCTGGAACAGCGGTGGGAGCGCCTGGGGTTTCCTGGCGACGGCCGCCCGTTTCAGCCGCACGTGACGCTGGGCCGGGTGCGCGACGGGGCGCGCCTGCCCGCCGGTGCCGCGCGGCGCTTCGGCCAGGAGCCGATGCACGTGGGCTTCCTTGGCGCGGAGGTGGTGCTGTACGAGAGCCGGCCGGGCCCCGAGGGTGCGCGGCACCAGCCGCTCGCCTCCATCACCCTCGGTCACCCGCAGTGAGTACACCGGTCGAGATGAATGCCCGGGTCCTGATCGTGGACGACGAGCCTGGCGTGCGCGAGGCCCTGCGCCAGGTGCTCGAATACGAAGGCATGCAGGTGCGCGTCGGCACCTCGGGTGGCGAGGCGATCACCGTCTATCCCGAGTTCCGGCCGCACGTGGTGCTGCTGGACGTGAAGATGGCAGGGCGCGACGGGCTCGACACGCTGAGCCGGCTGCGCGAGCTGGACCCGGCGGCGCAGGTGGTGATGATCTCCGGCCACGGCACCATCGCCACGGCCGTCGAAGCGACCCAGCGCGGCGCGTTCGATTTCCTCGAGAAGCCGCTCGACAGCGACCGGCTGCTCGTCACCCTGCGCAACGCCATCGCCCAGGCGGAGCTGGCGGGCGAGAACGAGCGGCTCCGCGCCGCGGTCCGCCAGCGCTATGCGATGGTGGGCACCAGCCCGGCGCTCATGGCGGTGAAGGAGCTGGTGGCCAGGGTGGGGCCCACCAACGCGCGGGTCCTCATCACCGGCGAGAACGGCACCGGCAAGGAGCTGGTGGCGCGCGCGCTGCACGAGGCCTCGCCGCGGCGCACCAAGCCGTTCATCGAGGTCAATTGCGCGGCGATCCCGGCCGAACTGATCGAGAGCGAGCTCTTCGGCCACGTGAAGGGCTCGTTCACGGGCGCCTTTGCGGACCGCGCCGGCAAGTTCGAGCAGGCCGACGGCGGCACCATCTTCCTCGACGAGATCGGCGACATGTCGGCGTCGGCACAGGCCAAGGTGCTGCGGGTGCTGCAGGAGGGGCTGGTGACCCGGATCGGCGGCAGCAAGGCGGTGCAGGTGGACGTCCGGGTAATCGCCGCGACCAACAAGGACCTGGAGAAGGAGATCGCCGAGGGCCGCTTCCGGGAGGATCTGCTCTACCGGCTCAACGTGGTGCCGATCGTCGTGCCGCCGTTGCGCGAGCGGATCGAAGACATCCCCGCGCTGGTCGAGCACTTCGTCGCCCAGCTGGTGACGGTAGGCGGCCTCGCGCCGAAGCGCTTCGCGTCCGAGGCGATCCAGGCGCTGCAACAGCGCAGCTGGCCGGGCAACATCCGTGAGCTGCGGAACGCGGTCGAGCGCGTGCTCATCCTGAGCCCGGGACCGGTCATTACGGCGGGCGACGTGGCGCGGCTCGTGCCCGGCCCCGCGGGCCCGATGCACGCGGCTGGCGACGGCCGCCCCGCCGGCCAGGCGAACCCGTTCGCCAGCACCACGTTCGAGGCGTTCAAGCAGGAGGCCGAGCGGGCGTTCCTGCTCCAGAAGCTGCGGGAGCACGACTGGAACGTCTCCGAGACGGCCCGCTCGCTCGACATGCCGCGGTCGAACCTGTACAAGAAGATCGAGCGCTACGGGCTCAGGCGGGAGGACGGTTGAGCGACCAGCCGCGGGACTGGGACAAGGAACTGGCCGAGATCGACAAGCTGCTGGGCCAGCAGCCGGCCCCGGGGGCGCCGGCAGACAAGGCCGTCGGTCCCGCCGCCCGCCCGTCCGCGCCGGGCAGCGGTCAGCGCGCGCTCCCGCCCGCTCGGGCCGGCGCCAAGGAAGCGATCGGCACGTGGTTCCGCGTGGTGCTGGGCGTGCTGCTGGCCGGCGCGGTGTGGATCTGGCCCTATCCCAATCACTGCGGCCTCAACCTTTACCTGTACCTCGGCGCCGCCGTGCTGGTGGTGGTGACGGGCCTGTG
>JBMOPM010000056.1:0-1215 GCA_049323575.1 Gemmatimonadota bacterium
GGGCGCGTGAGCGCCCCGGCACCACCACTCACTTCCCCAGATACGCCGTCAGCAGCGCCATCACCCCCGGCCATCGGTTGCGGTATTCGTCGCGGACCGCCGTGTTCTTGCCGAAGCCGCCGTGGCGGACATGGAGCCTCGTGCCCGCAGCCCGCCAGCGGCCCCCCACGCAGAGATCCACTTCCCGCCGGCTCCAGGCCCCGGCCGTTTCTCCTTGCCACCAGGCGTCGAGTTCGTTTGCCTCGGTCAACGCGCGGAACACCGGCTCGGGCGGCGCCGTGATGTCCAGTTCCGGGTCGATGGTGTCGGACGCGGAATCCGCGGGCGCCGTGACCGAGGCGGGAGACCTGGCGATCTCCTGCGCTCAGGGGTGGGCTTCCACGTGGCGCTTGAGCCGTGCGAGCCGAGCGGGCCAGAAGCGGCGGTACTCTTCGAGCCAGCGATCCACATGACGGAGCGGGGCCGGCTGCAAGGCATAGATCCGGTGGCGCCCCGCTCGGCGCTCCTGCACCAGGCCGGCCGACCGCAGGACCTTGAGGTGCCTGGAGACCGCGGGCCTCGTGATCTCGAAGCGAGCCGCGATCCGGCCCGCCGGCTCGGCTCCGCGTCTCAGGCTGTCGAGGATGGCGCGTCGCGTGGGATCCGCGAGGGCGCGGAAGACGGCATCCGGGGTGCCGACGCGTGCATGGTTGGTAACCATATGGTTACATGCTGCGGCCCGGTACGCTGGCTGTCAAGCACCGGGTGGGGTGGGGGAGGGCCGGTCGTGCGCCGCGAGCGTCCCGCCGCGCATCGACATGCCTTCGCCGCCGGGCACCCGCCCCCACCGCGGCCCACTGCGCGTTCGACGCTCGCTGCCCCACACGTGGCGCTCGATAGGCCGAATTGTCGCAAATGGGCACGAATCGGCGCATGGCACGGCCCATTCTCTTGCATTCCGATCCGGCAGTCCCGATAGTACCTCCCGCCATCGCCGAACCTTCAGTTCTCGCCCGCCCGCCGCGCTGATCCGGGTGACCGGTCCTCGGTGTCCGTCCGCGCCAGTCGGTCCGGGGACCGCGCCGCGCCGTGGCTGGCAACACGACGGAGTCACGATGTCGCTACTCGAGACCACGCCCACGAGGCGGTCGGTGTTGTCACGCCTCCGGGCTCGTCCAATCGTCATGAACCGGTCGTGTGAAGATCATCCCGATGTCCCGAGAAAGACGCGCCGGC
>JBMOPM010000056.1:1225-12734 GCA_049323575.1 Gemmatimonadota bacterium
ATAGCGGATGGCGGAGAGCGGGTGTAGCTTCCGCCCCTCTCAGGCCTGGCGTCGGATGACCGAATCGAATTCCCTGGACCTGGCCTCGTCCGTGTGCGATCTGGGGGCCTCCCAGGGCGGCCTCAGCTATCGGGGGGACGA
The DNA here is from genome assembly GCA_049323575.1 of Gemmatimonadota bacterium. Lineage (GTDB taxonomy): Bacteria > Gemmatimonadota > Gemmatimonadetes > Gemmatimonadales > GWC2-71-9 > JBMOPM01. Next base: position 1,367 of record JBMOPM010000056.1, read on the forward strand.
CGTCGCCGGGCCGGCTGGCCACTCCACGTACGAAGAGACCGCGTTTGTTCTCCTCCATGCCTGCCTCCCGGCCCGCGCTGCGCTGCGGGAATTCGGCGCTGAGGTGCGGGCCGGCGCCAAGGTGCCGGCAGTCGCGTCGAGGACCCTCCGGGCCGCCCCTCGTTCCGGCGATCCCGTGGGGCTCCTGCAAGTCGCCGTGGCCACGCTGGCCGCCGAGGAGTCGTTTACCTCCCCGACGGTGGAGCGGGGTGGAATGTCCGGCGCGCGCCCCATCGGCCGGATGGCCGGTCTCGTGGCGGCGATCCACCGGCTCCGCCAACACCAGCGGCCGCTGGCGCCGCGGGCCGGGTTGTCCTTGGCTGGCAACGTGTTGTACATGATGCGCGGGGCCCTGCCGGTCCCGGCGGCCGGGCGCGGATTTGATGCTGCGTTGATAGTCCGCGCCGATAATGAATTCATCCATCAGCCTTCGCCGCTCGCGTCGCCGCGTCGGCCGGAGCGCCACTGATGGCCGCCGTCGTGGCGGCCTGGGCGCCCTCGCCGGCCCTCGGCAAGGCGGGCGCGCGCAGGCGGTGCTGGCCGTCCTCGAGACGATCGGCACCCCCGATCGGGTGGACGCGTGGGTGGCAGGGCAGCTCGCGGCCCAGGGCCAGGTGCCCGGGTTCCACCATCCGGTCTATCAGGGCGACGATCTACGCGTGGCCCCGCTCAGGGAAGCCGCGCGAAACGTCGTCGCCGCTGCCGGGCACGAGGCCTTTGTCCAGGTCGCCGTCCGGCTCGAGGAGGCAGTGCGGCGCCGTACGGGCCAGGCCCCCGTGGCGGATTTGTACCTCGCGCCGCTGTACTGGGCGGTGGGCATCCCGCCCGCCATGTTCCCGCTGATCGTCGCCGTCGGCCGGATCGCGGGATGGGTGGCGCACGTGAACGAACAGTACGGGTCGCCCGGGCTCATTCGGCCGCGGGCGCGCTACACGGGGCCGGTCGGCCTCCAGTATGTCCCCCTGCGCCGCAGGAAGTGACGCGGCCAGTTCGTCCGATTACGCGGAGCACACTCTCGACATGACGTTCACCACTTCGGTTCGTAACGCCGCCCCCGTGGGGCTCGACACGCCGTTCCTCGCCGTGGCCGTACCGCTGGGTGAGCTGCCCGCCTCGCTGGCGTCGCTGGATGCGGCGGTGGGCGGTGCCCTCACACGCCTGTACGCCTCGGGCGATTTCACCGGCAAGAAGGACGAGACGTCGCTGCTCTATCCCGGCGGCGCGACGGCACGGCTGCTGCTGGTCGGCGTGGGCAAACCGGAGGACGTGAATCGCTCGCGCATTCGCCGCGCCGCGGCCATCGCGGCCAAGCGGGCGCGCGGTCTCGGCGTGCCCTCCGGGGCATGGTTCCTCGCGCCGGAAGCGCGCGGGGCCGTCACCGTGCGGGACGCGGCGCAGGTCGCGGCCGAGGGACTGGCCCAGGGCTCGTGGCAGTACACCGAGCTCAAGCAGCCGCCCGAAACGCCCAAGCCGCCGCTCGAGGGCTTCGAGCTCCTGGCGCCCGATGATACGGCCGAAGCCGAGGCGGGTCACGCGATCGGTGCGGCCATCGCGGCAGGGCAGCTCTTTACCCGGGGGCTCCAGGTGCTCCCCGGCAACGTCTGCACGCCCACGTACCTGGGTGAGCGGGCCAGGGAGCTGGCGGCGCAGCACGGCTTCGAGGTAACGGTGCTCGACAAGCCGGCCATCGTCGCCGAGGGGATGGGCGCGTTGCTGGCGGTCGCCCAGGGCAGCGCGCAGGACCCGCGGTTCATCGTGCTGGAGTACAGGGGCAGTGACGACGCGCCCGTGGTGCTGATCGGCAAGGGCGTCACGTTCGATACCGGCGGCATCTCGATCAAACCAGCACAGAACATGGAGGACATGAAGTTCGACATGTCCGGCGCCGCCGCGGTGCTCGGCACGTTCGAAATGCTGGGTCGGCTCAAGCCCCGCGTGCACGTGGTCGGCATCGTTCCGAGCGTGGAGAACATGCCCTCCGGCACCGCCTTCAGGCCGGGCGACGTGGTGAAGAGCATGTCGGGCAAGACCATTGAGATCATCAACACCGATGCCGAAGGGCGCCTCATCCTCTGCGATGCGCTGACGTACGCGAAGCGCTTCAAGCCTGCCGCCGCGATCGACATCGCCACGCTCACCGGGGCGATCGTCGTGGCGCTGGGCAACGCCGCCATCGGGCTCATGGGCGACAACGAGGCGTTGGTGGAAGAGATCCGGCAAGCGGGTGAACGAGGTGGCGAACGTGCGTGGCCGCTGCCGCTCTGGGATGAGTATCGTGACATCATGAAGTCGGACATCGCCGACATCAAGAACGCCGGTGGGCGCGGAGCAGGGAGCATCTCCGCCGGCTGGTTCCTCCGCGAGTTCGTCGAGGGCTTTCCCTGGGCTCATCTCGACATCGCAGGCACCGCCTACACCGACCGCGAGGACGCGGCGCTGGTGAAGGGCCCGACCGGCATCGGCGTGCGGCTCTTCAGCGAGTTCCTGCTGGCCCGGCAGCGCTGAGCCCGGCTCGTCCGGCACGCAGGTACGACCCCACCGTGCAAGCCGAGGCATTCTCGTCCGTGTTCGCCGCCCTCGGTGTCGCGGCGCTGCTGGTCGTCGGCCCCGCCCGCCTCGGCGCGCAGCAACCGCAGGGCGCGGATACGCTCCGCCGGGCCGATTCGCTGCGTACCCTGGACACGGTCGACGTCACCGGCCGCTTCCTCAAGGCACGACAGGAGTCGGAGGTGCGGGTGCAGACCCTCCGGCGCGTCGGCCGCGAAGGGCCGCTGCCGCCGCTCTCCCGTTTCGTCCTCGACCGCGACTCCATCGACTTCGCCACCGGGGAGAGCGTCGGCGACCTGCTGACCCGTGTGCCCGGTGTGCATCTCTGGCGGCAGGGGTGGTTCGGGCGCGCCGAGCTGGTCAACTACCAGGCGCGCGGCACCGCGAGCGTCGAGTACTATCTGGACGGCATCCCCTACGTGCCCCTCGGCCCCGACAGCCTGGCCGTCGACCCGGCCGGCTTCGCCCTGAGCCAGCTCGAGCGCGTGGAGATCGAGCGCTGGCCCGGTCTCCTCCGCGTCTGGCTGTACACCCGTCGGCACGATCGCGTGGTGCCGTGGTCGCACGTCGGCGTGGCCGCCGGCGACCGGAGCATCGCGCGGTTCGAAGGTGGCATCGAGAAGCGCTGGCCGTCGGGCCCGGGTTTCGGGCTCGGCGTCGACGTGTTCAACGCGCCCACCGGCAGCGGCCTGGAAAGCGGCCACCAGAACGTCGGCTACTTCGCGCAGGTCGGATACGTGCCGTCCGCGCGCCTGGGCCTGCAGGTGCAGGTGGTGGGCAACGCGATCGACCGGCGGGCGTTCGTCAACAGTCTCGGCGACTCGGTGGGACAGCCGCTCAGGGGCACCCGCAACGACGTGCAGGTGCGCGCCTTCCTGGCCCGGCGGGACGACGGCCTGGGCCCCCGCATTGACCTCATCTACGGGCGGAGCTGGTTCAACGGCTCGGGCCCCGATTCGGCCGTGCATCAGACGGTGGAACAGGCAGGCGGGATCGTGGCCTGGCGCACGCCGACGTTCCATGTGGGCGGCTCGGCGTTCCACCGCAGCCGCTGGACCACCCTCGACCTCCGCGCCGATGCGGGCTGGAATCCGATCTCACTCCTGACGGTGAGCGCGGAGGCCGTGCGGCAATCACACGAGGGCGATCGGCAGAGCCGGTGGGTGGGTGCGCGCGCGGGGATCGCGCTGCCGTTCGACGCCACGCTCACGGCCACGGCGCGCGTCGGCCGGATCGTGGCGGCCCCGTCGATCCTCGACGACCAGCCGCAGGACATCAAGGACTTCCAGCTGCTCGCGAGCGTCCAGCGCCCGTGGATTGGCCTGGAAGGTGGAGTGGTGCGGACCGCGGCCTTCCGCGCGCTGCCGTTCCAACCCTATCGGCGCATCGCGGGCTTCACACCCACGGCCGAGACGAACTGGCTGAGCCTGGCCGGACGGCTGCGGCCGCTGCAATGGTTCACCGTGGAGGGATGGTATCAGAGTCCGCTCGAGGGGACGCCCCAGGGCCTGCCGCCCAGCCACGTAATGGCCACGGCCACCATCCGATCCAAGTTCCTGCGCACGTTCAGGAGCGGCATCTTCGACCTCAAGATGCAGATGGTGGCGGAGCGCTTCGGCAACGGCGTCATCGGGCTGGATGCCGGCGGGGTTCCCATCCCGCTCCCGTCGGCGACGTTCTATCGCGGGTCGATCGAGATGCGCTTCCAGAGCTTCGTGATCTTCATCGACCGCATCAATCTCGGCACCACGCGCAGGCAATTCGTGCCGGGGTTCGACTACCCGAGCGGAGGGAACATTTTCGGGGTGAGGTGGGACTTTCTGAACTGACGACGGCCGCGACGGCCGGGACGGCCACCGGCGGGAGATGATTCCTTGCCTGCGGCCCCCGATGGTATCGGAGGGTCGGAGTCATCGAATCCCGCCGCCCCTGTCGTTCCCGCCGCTGCCGTCGTTCCCGCCATTCCGCCACGGCTTCTCCAACTCCGCTCTCTCCCAGAACCTCAGCGTGCGCTCGGGCAGGCCATAGTGTTCGGCGGCCAGCGTGGCCAGGTGGTGGCGGCGTGCCTTGCCGGCCTCCCTGAGTACCAGGCGGCGCATCCGCTTGGCGCTGGCCAGCGGGACTTCACCCGAAGGATCGAGCCGGCGCGCCATCGCGTTCTCGCCGGCGAGCAGCTCCATCATCGATTCGTACGCGTGGGCCAGGTGGCGCTCGACGAACGGCGACGTCAGTTCCCACCGGCTGGTCTCATGCACGACCTGAAAGGCCAGCTGCCAGCCCGGGGTATCCGTGAGGTGCACCATACCGCGGAACAGGCGGCGGTTGGTGGCCACGCTGAACAGCGTGGGCGAGATGATGCGGTCGAGGTGGCGGTCGCTCTCCTCGTGGTCGAGCTGGATGAGATCCTTGGCGGCGCGGGCAAACTTGTCCCCCACCACGGTCTCGATGCGGCTCTCCCAGTACGAATGCCCCATGCCGGAGGTGCTGCTGGTCAGCATGAGCTGATGCGGCACGTAATAGTTGTGGGCGACCGTGTCCGCGGCGAGATGGCAGAGGTAGCCGAGGGAGAAGGCGCGCAGGGCTGGCGTGCCCGCGAGGTCATGGACTTCCTGGCCCACATGCCACGCATGCGAATGCCGGCCCACCGGTGCGTATTTTTTCGCGACGGACGTGTCCGCGGCGATGTTGCCGTAGAGGAAGTCGCAGGGGAAGGCGCGCAGCAGGTCGGCGATCGACAGCGGCAGCCACCTGAGGTTCTGCAGCACCGACTCGCCCAGGTAGATGTGCGTCCCCGGCGTCCAGGCGTGCGCCTGCTCGGGCAGCACGAGCGCGATGAGGACGACGACCGCCAGCGCGGCCAGGATCCGGCTCCGCGTCATTTGCGTCTGGCCCGCACGAGCCGGCGGATCTGCCGCAGGCCGGCGACCGCGAGCCCGGTGGCCCGGACTCGCCGCAGCGCGTCGGTCAGGTCCAGGGCCGCGCCTTCCACTTCGGTCGAGACGATATCGTAGACCGCGGCCATGCGCTCGATCCGCGCCTCGGCCTGGCGGACGCCGTGAACCACCCGGCGGCGAATATGCCGGCTGGTGCGTGCGATCCGCCTGGCCTCGTCCCGCAGGAGCAGGGCAGCCTCCCGGCCCTCGGTGGCCATCTCCCTGACCGCCGTCAGCGCCGGGACGAGTTCGCGCCGCATCTCGTCCAGCGCGGGGCCGACATCGGCCCGGAGATCCTCGAGCGCCTTCGCAAGCTGGGCGACCCGGTTGGCTGAGGCCTTCGCGGTCAGGACCACGGCCAGTGCGATGGCCACGAACGACACGGCCACGATCACGAGTGCGATCGCCATCGTGGGGCCGACCCACCCGGGCACTCCGGCAGCGACGTTCTGTACCATCACGAGCGCCTCATCTCCCTGCCTCCTTGGCAGTCACCGGCCGGACTGGCTGATCTCCCGGCCCAAGGGTCGTAACCTAACTCAGGCCGCGGTACATGACTATGCGCCGAGCTCTGCCCGTCCTGCCGTCTTCGGGCTGTCGGGCGCAGCTACCGTGCCACGCAAGCACTTACTTCGCGGCGATGCGTGACGCAGCACGCTTGACGCATCCCCGGGCGAGGGCTAGGGTTTGCGCCCATGCCTCCACGCTTCCTCGTTCAGGGCGGGCGTCCGCTTCACGGCACGGTCCGTCCCGCCGGCAACAAGAACGCTGCGCTCCCCATCCTCGCCTCCACCATCCTCGCGGACGGCCCCGTTGAGCTCAACAACGTCCCCCGCATCCGGGACGTCGAGACAATGCTTGCCCTCCTCGCCGATCTCGGCGCTGCGGTGGACTGGACCGGTCCCAACAGCGTCCGGGTGGACGCGCGCAGCGTGGAGGCCAAGCCGCTCGACCCCCGGCTCTGCGCCCGGATCCGCGCGTCGATCCTCCTCGCGGGCCCGCTGCTCGCGCGCTTCGGCAAGGTCGTGCTGCCGCCGCCCGGCGGCGACGTCATCGGTCGGCGGCGGGTAGACACGCACTTTCTGGCCCTCGAAGCGCTCGGCGCCGAGGTGCGTGTCGGTGACACCTACGAGCTGGAGGCCCGGCACCTTCATGGCGCCGAGATCTTCCTCGACGAGCCGAGCGTCACGGGCACCGAGAACGCGCTGATGGCCGCCGTGGCCGCACGGGGCCGCACCATCCTCCGTAACGCGGCGGCCGAGCCCCATGTGCAGGACCTCGCGCGCACCCTGGTCGCCATGGGCGCCAGGATCGAGGGCATCGGGAGCAACGTGTACGTGATCGAGGGCGGCCTCCCGCTCCACGGAGCCTCGTACACCATCGGGCCGGATCACATCGAGATCGGGAGCTTCATCGGGCTCGCCGCGGTGACCAACGGCGCCATCACCATCGAGGGCGTGCGCCCCGACGACCTCCGGGCCACCCTCATGGGCTTCGACCGGCTGGGCATCCGCCCCAGGGTCCAGCGCGACCACCTCATCGTGGACGCCAACCAGGAGCGGCGCATCCGCCCCGACCTGGGTGGCCACGTGCCCAAGCTCGAGGACGGCCCCTGGCCCGCCTTCCCGGCCGACCTGATGTCCATCGCCATCGTGACCGCCACCCAGTGCTCGGGGCTGGTGCTCATCTTCGAGAAGATGTTCGAGTCCCGGCTCTTCTTCGTGGACAAGCTGATCGGCATGGGTGCCCAGATCGTGCTGTGCGACCCCCACCGTGCGGTCATTGCGGGGCCGGCACCGCTCCGAGGCGGCACGGTGGAATCGCCGGACATTCGCGCGGGCATGGCCATGCTGCTCGCGGCGCTCGCCGCGCAGGGCACCAGCGTGATCCACAACATCGGCCAGATCGAGCGGGGCTACGAGCGCATCGACGCCCGGCTCAAGGCGCTGGGGGCGGAGATTGAGCGGCTCGAAGACTGAGGCGGCGCTCACCGTGGAGGAGGTCCCGGCCCCGGGCCCGCTGCCGCGCTACGAGATCCCGGGCTGGCGCGAAGAGCTCGGGGTCGTGGCGGGGATCACGGGGCGGGGAACCGACCCCGATCCGGGGTTCGACCTGGGGCTCTGGACCGACCAGCCGGTCTCCAGCGTGATGGGACGGTGGCGGGAGTTCCGCCGTGCGGAGCCCGCCTTCCACGCCACCGTCATGGCCCACCAGGTCCACGGTCCCAAGGTGCTGTGGCACGACTCGGCCTCCGGCTGGACCATCCTCGAGGGCGCCGACGGCCACGCCACCGGGACTCCGGGGGTGATGCTCGCGGTCACCGTGGCCGACTGCGTCCCGATCTATCTGGTCGACCCGGTCCGGCGGGCCGTGGCACTGCTCCACGCGGGCTGGCGAGGGACGGCCGCGGGCATTCTTCGGCGTGGCATCGGGTTGCTGGAGACACGGGTGGTGAGCCGCGTGGAAAACCTTGTAATGCACATGGGCGTCGCCATTTGTGGGCAATGTTATGAAGTAGGTGATGAGGTGTTGATGGCGTGTGGACAACCGGTGCCTGCGAACAGGCCGTATCGGATCGACCTGCGGGAGGTCCTCCGGGCCCAGGCGATCCGGCTGGGTGTGGAAAAAATATCCACATCACGTTTTTGTTCTGCACACGACGGTCACTTGTTCTTCAGCCACCGGGCGTCCGGCGGGCGGGGCGGGAGGATGGTCGCGTATGTCGGGATGCTCCCGGGGAGGGGCCGGTCCTAGCTGCGTGAGGCGCGCACGAGCCACATGCGCAGAGCGGATCGTGGACGGTGTGCAGGGCGCGATGACGCAACCTGCGGTCCCGGCCGTTGACGCCTTCGTCTCCTCCCATTAATTTCCGAAGGCTTCTGGGGAACGGCGCGCCGCAGGCCGTACGTGCGATGTGGGGGAGTTCCCCCACATTTTTTTTCGGATCCCGATGTCGCATCCGACCGACTTGCTGGACGCCGTCAGAACCCGCCTCGACCGCCTCGGCTTCGAGCTCGTGGATTTCCGCCGAGTCGGTACGCTGGACCGTCCGATCCTTCAGATTCGCGTCGACCGGCCCGGCGCCGAGCCCGGCCGCGGGATTACCACGGAGGATCTGACCGGGGTGAGCCGCGCGCTGGAGCGGTGGCTCGAGGAGGAGCACCATGTCGGGCCGCGCTATGTGCTCGAGGTGTCCTCGCCGGGCATCGAACGTCCGGTGCGGTTTCCGGAGCACTGGCGCCGCTACGTGGGCTCCGAGGTGCGCCTCAAGGCGCGGGGGCTCAAGGGCCACCCGCGGGCCCGCATCAAAGCGGTGCCCGACGACGCCCACGTCACGCTCCGCTTCCCCGACGGGCATGAGGCAACGCTGGCCCTCGAGGTGATCCGCGAGGCGACGCTGGTGGTGGACTGGTCGACCTATGGCAAACGCCAGGGAGCTTAGGGATGTCTGGATCGGCTGAGATGTTGGCCGCCTTCCGCGAACTGACGACGACGAAGCAGCTCGAGCGCTCGGACCTGCTCGATCTGCTCCGCGACGGCATTCAGGCCGCGCTGGTGAAGAAGTACGGCCCGAACGTCAAGTTCGAGATCAACGTGGACGAGCTGAACGGCTCGATTCGCATCACGCGCCTGCAGTACGTGGTGGAGAACGTCGAGGACGACAGCTACCAGATCTCGCTGGAGGAGGCCCGCTACGAGGACCCCGACTTCCAGGTCGGCGATGTCCTCGAGACCGAGGTGCCGTTCGAGGTCTTCGGCCGCCTCGCGGTGCAGGCCGCCAAGCAGCGGATCATCCAGCGGGTGCGCGAGGGCGAGCGGACCCGGATCCGCGAGGAGTTCGCCTCCAAGGTGGGCGAACTGCTGTCGGGCGAGGTGCAGCAGATCGAGCGCGGCAAGCTCGTCATCATGCTGAACAAGTTCCGCGAGGCCGAGGCGATCATTCCCTATCGGGAGCAGAACCACCGCGAGCACTTCCATCAGGGCGACACGATTCGCGCGGTGCTCAAGCGGCTCGAGGAGACGCCCAAGGGGCCGCGGCTCATTCTCTCGCGGGCCGACCCGCTGTTCGTCAAGGCGCTGTTCAAGCTCGAGGTGCCGGAGATCCAGCAGGGCATCGTGGAGATCCGCGCCATCGCCCGCGAGGTGGGAAGTCGCACCAAGGTGGCCGTGATCTCGCGCGACGATGCCATCGACCCTGTGGGCGCGTGCGTGGGCCTCAAGGGCTCGCGGGTGCAGGCGGTGGTAAACGAGCTGGGCGGCGAGCGCATCGACATCGTGCCGTGGTCGCCCGATCCGGAACGATTTGCCCGGCTCGCGCTGGCGCCGGCGCGCGTGGCCAAGGTCTTCTCCGATCCCGCGGCCAAGACGATCCAGGCCGTGGTGGACGAGGACCAGCTCTCCCTGGCCATCGGCCGCAACGGGCAGAACGTGCGGCTGGCCTCCGAACTCACCGGGTGGAAGATCGACCTCTACTCCAGCCGTGAGTGGCTGGAGCGGGGTGGCGAGGGCCCGCTGTTCGCGCCGCTGCCGCCGGAAGAGGAGATGGCTTCGCAGATCCCGCTCTCGGAGCTCAAGGGGCTCTCGAGCGAGCTCACCGGGATCCTCGAGGGCGCGGGGTATCGGCTGCTGAGCGACATCCTCGACCTCGAGCGTGAGGACATCGAGAAGATTCCGGGCATCACGCCGTCGGCGGCCGACGAGCTGCTGGCCTTCCTGTCGGAACTGACCGACGAGGAGCAGGGCGAGACGCCGGCCGAAGGCTGAGCCGATGGCCAAGGCCGGCGGGCTTCTGGGCCTCCTGGGGCTCGGCGCCCGAGGGGGCAAGGTGATCGTCGGGGTCGAAGCGGTGCGGCAGGGCCTCAAGGCAGGGCGGGTGCACTGCGTGGTGGTGGCGAGCGATGCCTCGCCCCGCGCCGGTGACAAAGTGGTCCGGCTGGCGGCAGCGAAGGGGATTCCCCTCGTGACCGGACCGGAGGCGGCGACGATCGGAGGCCGCCTCGGCAGGCCGCCGGTAATGGTGGTTGGCGTGCGCGATCCGATGCTCGCGGCGGGGATGCTGCGGGCGATCGCCGATGCGCCCGTGACGGAGGGTTGAGTGGTCAAGACCAGAGTGCATGATCTCGCGGCCGAGTTTGGCGTGCCGGCCGAACAGCTCCTGACGCTGCTCAAGGACATGAACATCTTTGTCCGCAGCCACATGTCCGCGCTGGAGCCCGATCAGGTCTCCCGCGTGCGGCTGCGCTGGGAGCGCGACAAGCGGAAGGCGACCGAGGAGCCGGCGCCCAAGCGGGGGCGCCGGAAGGCTGCGGCAGCGCCCGCAGCCCCGGAGCCCGTGTCGGAGGCGGTGGTGCGGCCCGTCAAGCGCCGCCGTACCGCGGCCGAGGTCGCGCAATCCGAGGCGCAGGCGCAGGCGGAGCGCGCCGCGGAGCTGCAGGTGCTCGAGCTCGAGCGCCCCGTCCCCGAGACGGTCGAGCCCACGGTCATGCCCTCGCTCGAAGAGCGCGCCCGCGCGCTCTTCAAGGATCTCCCGCCGCTTCCCGTCGAGCCGGAGACCCCGCCCGCGGCCGAGGCGGCGGCGGAGACCACGGCACCGCCGGCGGAGTCCGCGCCGTCCCAGCCCGAGGCCGCCACCCCCGCGGCCGCGGCGCCTGCTGCTCCCATGATGCCCGCAGCCCCGGTGGCTCCCGCCGCGTCCGCAGCGCAGCCCGCCCCGCCGCCGGCCGCCGGCCGCCAGCCGTTCATCCCGCCGCGGATCGCGCGGCCCTCGCCGGTCCAGGGAGGCCAGCCGCGTCCGGGCGGCCCCGCGCGCGGCCCGCGCCCGGTCTTCTCCAGCAGCACGCCGATGCCCA
>JBMOPM010000057.1:0-12550 GCA_049323575.1 Gemmatimonadota bacterium
TCGTTCGAGCCCCTCGGTCTTCCTCGGTTCCGTCGATGGCTGATCCTGACGGCCGGGGACAACAAAAAGCCCCGGAGCGACATGTCCGGGGGCGTTCCTCTCTCGCGACTACCGCCACGCAGAGCCACTGGTCGGATTTGAACCGACGACCGCTCGATTACGAATCGAGAGCTCTACCCCTGAGCTACAGTGGCGACGTACATGCCCTGGCTCGGATTCGAACCGAGACGCCTTTCGGCACTACCCCCTCAAGATAGCGTGTCTACCAGTTTCACCACCAGGGCGCGGAGGGCGAAGATAGGGGGGCTCGTCGGCAAGGTCAAGGATGACGTACGGTTACGCCGCTCACCGGGTCTGGAACGTGATCCCGAGCCCGAAGTTCAGCACCCGCTCGTAGTACGACGGAAAGTCGCGGCCGTCGAACCGATGCTGCATGTACTCCACCACCGGCGTGATCGCCAGCTTGCGGCCCACCGCAATGTCGTACCCGACCCCCGCCGTCCAGCCGAAGCCCCAGTCCGAGACGCTGAAGACGTCGAAGCGGTCGTGGACACCCGCGCGGGTCACCCCGCCCCCGCCCTTGAGGAACAGGCCGGCGCGCGTGAGCGGATAGATCTGTGCGATCGCCATCGCGCTCGCCAGGCTCTCCGTGAGATCGCCCCGCTGGTCGAACCAGCCGAACAGCTCGCCGCCCAGGCGCAGGTGCGGGTTCACGGTGCCGCCCAGGCGGAGCGCGAGCGTGGGCTTGTAGAGTGACCGGCTGTAGTCCCGCTCGGCCACCAGGCGATTGGACTCGCCGCCGGCACCAACCTGGCCCGTGATCCAGAAGCCACGGCGCTCCCCGCCGCCCGAGGGGACTTCGACGAGATCGGGGTTGCCTCGCCGCTGGGCGTGAGCCAGCGAGGAGGTGACCAGCGGGAGCAGCAGGCACGCGGCGATGAAACGGGCTCGCATCGTTGGCTTCCTCATGATCGGACCGAAGGGGGTGAACCGGTGCGCCCACCCGCCGACCGCTCGGGCAAGCCCGAGGCCGTCGGGATCCGGTGGAGCATCCGCTTGCAAGGCCGTATCTTACGCCGCGCCAGCGCCGGCGAGCCGCCGGCCGATGTCACTGTGAAAGGACACCATGTCGCCTCGCGCGCGCATCTCCCTCGCCATCTTCCTGCTGCTCGGCGCCGCGCTCTGCGTGCGGCTGGGCTTCTGGCAGTTGAGCCGGCTCGACCAGCGTAAAGCCATGAACGCGCGGGCCGCGGCCCAGCGCACCGCGCCTGAGCAGCCGATCCTCGCGGTGACGGGTAATCGGGACAACCGCCGGGTCCGCGCCACGGGCACGTTCGATCGGGCGTACGAGGTGGTGCTCCGCGGCCAGGTACACGACGGCTCGCCCGGCGTGCACGTGGTGACTCCGCTGCGGCTGGCGGGCAGCGACTCGGCGGTGCTGGTGAACCGGGGGTTCGTGCCGGCCGCCGACGCCATGACGGCCAACCTGGATGCGTTGGGGGAACCGGGCCCGGTGACCGTGACCGGCATCGCCCTGTCCATTGGCGCAACCAGGGACGGCGGACAGCCGCTCGAGCGCAACGGCGCGACCACGTGGCGCCAGCTCGACCTCGAAGCGCTCCGGCAGCGCACGCCCTACCCGCTGCTGGACGTCGTCATCATCCGGGAGCCGGGCCCGGACTCCAGCGCGTTTCCCCGGCCCGTGCCGCCGCCCGACCTGAGCAACGGCCCCCACTTGAACTACGCGATCCAGTGGTTCGCCTTTGCGACAATCGCGGTGGTGGGCGGCGTGATTCTCCTTCGAAAGAAGAGGGAGAGGGCCGCGCCCTGAAGCAGAAGGGGACGCATCATCACGCGTCCCCTTGTTTCATCGGCTCATCGCAGCCTCGCCGCCACCGCCTCCGCCTGCCTCAGGACTCGAATCAGGTTCCCGCCGGCCAGCTTGCGGAGATCGTCGTCGCTCCAGCCTCGCCGGATCAGCTCCGCGAACAGCGCTGGAAACCTGGAGACATCCTCCAACCCCTCGGGCCCCTCGCCGATCCCGTCGAAGTCGCTGCCGATGCCGACGTGGTCGACGCCGGCCACCTCCCGCACGTGTTCGATATGGTCGGCCACCTGAGCCAGCGTGGCCTTGGGCCGGGGGCCGGGATCCGCCCCGCCCTGCTGGCGTCTCTCCTCCCAGAGCCGCACCTCGTCGGACACGAAGGCGGGCACGAACGTCACCATCACGATGCCGCCATTGTCCTTGAGCCGCTGCAGGATCGAATCGGGCACGTTGCGCGGGTGGTCCACCAGCGCCCGTGCCCCGGAGTGAGAGAAGATGACCGGTGCCTCGGTGGCGTTGAGCGCGTCGCTCATGGTGGCGGGGGATGTGTGCGAGAGGTCCACCAGCATGCCGAGCCGGTTCATCTCCCGCACCACCTCCCGGCCGAACCCGGTGAGCCCGTTGTGTCGCGCGGAATCCAACGCGGCGTCGGCCCAGTCGAGCGTGACGTTGTGGGTCAGCGTCATGTAGCGGGCGCCGAGGTCGTAGTAGGCGCGGAGCGCGCCCAGCGAGTTCTCGAGGACGTGGCCCCCTTCCATGCCGAGCAGCGATGCCACCTTGCCGGCCCTGAAGGCGCGCTCGATGCCGTCGGCCGTGGTCACCAGCTCCAGCCGGTCGGGATACATCGCGATGATCCGCCGCGCGATGGCGAACTGCTCCAGCTGCACGCGGGCGTAGCCGCTGTCCCGGTCCTCGCCCGGCACATAGACCGACCAGAACTGCGCGCCCACCTGGCCCTGCCTGAGGCGCTCGAGGTCGGTGTGGCCCGGGGTGCGCTGACGCAGATCATAGGCCGCCACGTTGCCCGGGTCGGGTTTGTACTCCCGGATCGCCCAGGGGAGGTCGTTGTGGCCGTCCACCAGCGGCGTGGTGGTAAGAATCTTCCGCGCCCGCTCGAGCGCGCGGTCGGTCTGGGCCATGGTGGCGTGCGGGGCGAGGGTCAGGGTCAAGGCGGCGATGGCAAGGGCGCGCAGGGCCCGCGGCGTGCGGTTCATCGGGGGGCTCCCGTCACTTCGCGGAGCGGCACGCCTTCCACCTTCTCGGTGGGCCGGATGCCGAGCAAAGCGGCGATCGTGGGCCCGATGTCCACCGTGCGCGCCACCCGGTCCGGCCGCTGGGCGGCGATCCCCGCGCCCAGGAAGCCGATGGGCACGCGCACGTCATCGGGATTGGTGGTGCCGTGCCCGGTGCGGGCACTGCCGTAGGCCCAGAGGAAGCCCGGGCGAACGGAGCCGGCGACGAGCCAGCCGAAGTCGGCCGGGATCGACCGCCGCCAGCGGGCCGCATCGAGATCGGAGGCGGGGGCCTGCGCGAGCGTCCGGGGCGTGTAGACCCGGGTGACGCCCGGCAGCCGGGCCATTGCGGCGGCGAGCGCGCGCGCCAGGCTGTCGGTGTCGACGCCGCGGGCCGCGAGGGCGGCCACGTCGGCGAAGATCAGACCGTTCTGGTGGTCGAAGCCGAAGTCCACGCCGTATCGATTGCGATACCAGGTCCCGTGGGCGCGCACGAGGCTGTCCAGCGACACCCGGCCCGCCGGTGTTCCGCGCAGGGCGGTGCGCTCGGGGTAGGAGGTGACGCCGTGATCGGCCGTGAGCATGAACAGGATCCGCTCGCGCGGCACCAGCGTCGCCAGTGAATCCATGAAGCGCCCGAGCCAGCGATCCAGCCGGAGCAGGTGGTCGTGCAGCTCGCGGGAATCGGGGCCGTACTTGTGGCCCACCGCGTCCGTGGTCGAGAGCGAGATGCTCAGCAGGTCGGGCTTGCCGCGGGCGCCCAACCCGAGTTGGCGCACGCCTTCCAGCGCCAGGTCCATCGTGAGCGAGTCCATCCAGGGATACTCGCTCAGCAAGGCGGCGTTGTCGGGGACCCGATGGGGAAACACCTTGTCCTTGCCGCCGTTCTCATAGGGCTGATCGTCCGGCTCGGGGTATTCCGCCTCCTGCAGCAGCAGCGTCCACTCGGTGCCGGCCAGGCGCGCCGGGCCCTTCCGCTGATTCCAGGCCACGACCCACGATGGCAGGCTGTCGGCGTACCAGGTGCTGGTGGTGAAGCTGCCTCCGGCGTACCAGTAGACCGGGACCCTGGCGCGGCCGATGGGCAGGATCGCGCCGCGATCCTTCCGCGACACCGAGAGTACGCGGGTCTCCGGATCAGCCGCGAGCATCCAGTCGAACAGCGTGGTGCCGCGGAAGCGCCGGGGCGAGGCGCCCGTGAGCGTCGGCGCCCCGATGAGCGGCGCAAGGCTGTCGGGCACGCCCAGGTCGTTGGTGACGATGCCGGTGGCGGCCGGCGAACGGCCGCTCAGCACCGTGGAATGGCCCGGCGCCGTTTCGGTGATGGCGTGGTCCTGTTCGCCGTTGAGATACAGCGTGCCGCCGGCGGCGAACCGCTTGAACCCGCCGGTCCATTGGGACTGGAACCGGGTGAAGTAGTCGGGCCGCATCTGGTCCACCACGATCGACACCACGAGATCGTAGCGCACGGGCCCGGCCGGTCGCGGCGCCTGCGCGGTGAGCGGGACGCCGGCCGCCGCGGCCGCCAGCATCGCGGCGACGCGGCCGAGCCCCGTCGCGGTTGCCTTGTGGTGAATCACTGTCGTACCGCCTCGATGTTGATGTCGATGGTCACGTCGTCGCCCAGCATCAGGCCGCCCCCCTCCGCGGCCCGGTTCCATGAGACGCCGAAGTCCTTCCGGTCGATCACCGTACTGGCCTGGAAGCCGATCCGCTGCCCCTTGCCGTCCGGACCCGACACGCCGAGAAACTCGCCCTCGAGCACCACGGACTTCGTGACGCCGCGGATGGTGAGATCGCCGGTCACCCGGATCCTGTTGCCGGTCGCCTCGACTCTGGTGCTGGTGAAGGTGATGGTCGGGTGGTTGGCCACGTCGAAGAAATCGGCCGAGCGCAGGTGCGTGTCCCGCCGCTCGTTGTCCGTGAAGATGCTGGCCGCCTCGATGGTGACGTTGACCGAGCCGGCAGCCAGGTTGGCCGGATCGGCCGTGATGGTGCCGTTCCACTTGCGGAACGTTCCCCGGACGCGAGTGACGAAATGCCGGATGCGGAACGAGACTTCCGAGTGGACCGGATCGATGGTCCAGGTGATCGGCGCGACGGGGACCTGCAACGAGGGTGAAGGGTCGGGCGCGGCCGCGAGGGCGGCGATGACAAGGGCGGCGGCGATGGTGGTCATCGTCGAACGTGACTCCGTGGTACCAGGTACTGGATGGGCTGAGGCAAAAGTCAGAAGTCGTGAGTCATGGGCCGCGATGGTCCGGCGATCCGAGGATGCACGTGCGACGTAACAACCCGGTCATCGGCGATCCGCGCAGGCGACCGGCCGCTATCGCCCGGCCACGCCGGTCTCGAGGCGAATCCCGCCCGGCACCAGCGCCATCCGGCCGTCGGGCGGGATCTGCACCAGCAGCTCGCGGCCGTTCCCCGTGAGTACCGGATAGCGCCGGCCGACCTCGGCCATGACACTCTGGAGAATTACGTCCGGGACCGGGATGTCGTTGAGGGAGGCGCTCCGCAACTGGAACTTGACCACGCCCGTCACGGCCGGCAGCAGCACGACGTCGGCGGCGATGGTCGACGTCGAGTCCATCATGGCGAGCAGGGGGCCCAGATCGGCACGGGTTTCACGCGGCAGATCCCGAAACTGGGCGAGGATGCGGATCCGCGTGCTGTCCACCAGCACCCGGACCGTGAGATCGTCGCGAATGGACCTGGCGCCGAGCCGGGCCATGAGGTAGGACACCCAGTCCCCGCCCGCGATCCGGCCCACCGGACTCAGCCGGTCCACGTAGACGGAGTCCACCACCGCGCCGGCCCGCCGCACGCCGAGGTTGGACAGGGCCTCGCCGTCCGCGGGCGCCGCGGCCGACTGCGCCGCGGCCAGCGATACCGACACGGCGAGCAAGGGACCGCCGACCAGCGTCGTGAGCTTCATGAGGATGTAGGATAACGGACGCCGTCCGCTCTCCGCCATCGGGCACATCCACAGCACGGCGACGGGCCGGGGCATCGCGCCGCGCGGACCACCGCCCTCAGTGGCGGTGGTCGTGTTGCTCGGGCGGCACCGCCGGCTTCTCCGCCGGCTCGAGCAGCCCGGGCGCAGGGCCGCCCATGAGATCCACGCCGCCCATCATCTCGCCCATCCGCCACCACGCGTCCATGCCGATCACGTTGGTGCCGGGATTCCTGAACTCCGCACGCTGCTGGTCGATGACCTGCCGCTTGCGGTCCAGCGGGATCGACCCGCCCGCGAGGATGTCCGAGATGATGTCCTGCATCATGTGCAGGTTGTCGAAGAAGCGAGCGCATCACGGGGGTGATGCTCGCGAATGCGGACCGCGAAAGAACTCGCTCCCGGCTGTCGCAGCCCCGCCTCACGGAATCCGCACCCGGTAGCCCGGGTCGCCGAAGTGGTGGTACGATGCCCAGAGGGTGCCGAAGCGATCGGCCGAGGCGGCAAGAGCGCGCCGTGCCGCGAGCAGGGCGTGCCCGACCGAGGCAGGCGGACTGTCGAGCAGCGTCGAATAGAACGTGCGCGCGAACACCACGGCGCCGTCGTCGTCCACCTGGCGACTGGTGCCGATGTAGTTCTGCACGCCTCGCTCGAAGAACGTGTCCGCCAGACCCGGCAGGAGATGCAGCTCGTCGAGCGGCTCGTTGTTCCCGCCGCGCGTCACCGTCTCCGAGGTGCGGCCGGAGAGGCACGCGTTGGCCACCACGAGCGGCGGTGCCCCGCGCTCGAGCGCGATCTGCAGCTCGTTGCGCCCCAGGATGCCATCGGCGAAGAGCCACCCGGCCGCGCGCGGGTCGTTGGGGTCGAAATCACCGTGGCCGCAGTAATGCAGAATGTCGTACGGCTGCTCGCCGCCCAGCAGCAGGTCGATGACCGCCGAGCGGGAGGCGGGCTCGTCGCTGCCTGAGCGGCCTTGCGCGCCGATGAGGCTGGTCACCTCGAAGCCCGCCGTCTGCAGCAGCTCGGCCACGACGCGCGCCTCGAGCTGCGCCCCGGGAAGATCTTCCCCGCGGGCGGGATCGCCCGGGTCGCCGATCACCAGCGCACGCCAGGGCCCGCGCATCACGGCTTCCAGCACCGGCGGCGGGCTCAGGATGGTCCGCATCTGCCGCGCGATCTCGACATTGAGCCCGAGGTACGGCCGGGCCGGCCCGCCTGCGCTGCCCACCATGCCCTCGTACTCCATCACTTCCCACGGCACCGCTGCAGTGCGCCGGTCGACCTCGAACACCAGCCGGCTGGTGCCGTCGATGAGCGGCGAGAAATCGGGCGGGACCAGCAGGCGGCGCAGCAGCCGCCCGATCCGGCGGAGTTCACCGGGCGCGGGCTCCCGCTCGTCGTCCTGCATGCGGTCGATCTGCTCGCGAACCAGCGCCGGATCGGCCGGCAGATCCCGCTCCGAGACGGTAGCGCGCTGCGTGATCGCGGCGACCCGGATGCCGGGGCTGCCGCCCCGCAGGTACGTGAGCCGCGGCGATTCATCCGGGCCGCGCCCTTCGTCGCGCAGGCGCACCTCGATGCCGTCCACCAGCTCCAGCGCGGGCGGCGTGGGCGAATCGCTGAGCAGCAGCCGCTCCTGCTTGCGATCCTGCCGCCAGCGCGCCAGCGCTTTCTCCACCTCCTGCGTGCGCCGGCGGCGGCGCCCGCTCCAGTCCAGCTCGAGCCCCTGAAGCGCTTCGTCGATCGCCTGGCGCACCAGCCGCGCCTCGCCGGGCCGGAGGCGGGCCCGGGCGGACGACGTCTGCTTCGCGACGGCGGCGCGCACGGCGCGATCGGCGCAGCAGGCGTCCACCACCATGGCGAGCGCATGCGGCGAGTCGACGGCGCCGTGGCGGCCCAGGCCAAGGTGCGGCTTCACCCTGAGATCGGTGTTCTGCGCCGCGATCTCCAGCCGATACGCCGGCGCCTGCCGCACCAGCGACTCCTGGATCCGCCGCGCCTTGCCGAGCTGCCGCTCGACGATCGTCAGGTGCCGGATCGGCGAGACGCCGAAGCCCAGCTTGAACGCGTCGTTGAGGCCGGCCAGGAGACCCTGCACCGCGTCATCCACTCCCAGGGTGCCTTCGCCCGATCCGATCAGCACCGTGCACACCCGCTGGATGCTCGGCAGCGTGGCCACGGTCTGCGTGTAGTTGGAGATGAGTTGCCGGAGACGGAGCCGGGTGAAGAAGCCGGCGTTGCCCATCCCCGCGATCCCGACGAGGAATGGCGTGCCGTTCTTCCGCCGCCGCGCCGGGAAGAACGCCACATCGCCCAGGTTGGGGCACAGCGCGCCGCGGCTGGTGAGGCGGCGGAGCACCATGCGATCACGCAGTCCGGCGAGTTCCCTGTCGATGCCGGCCTGCGCCGCCTCCGTGCGGGCCCGGACCCGTCGGCGCGAGAGGGCCTGCCACTCGTCGAACTGTTCGGAGACCATGAGATCGAGCGCCCACTCGGCGCCCATCGGCACCACCCCGCGGTAGTGCCCCACCGCGAACAGCTCCGCGTCCACCGCCGCGATATCGTCCCAGCGCACCTCCACCTGCAGCGTGTACGCCGGCTTCCGCGGTTCCTTCATCGGTGCTGCCGTTGCCGTTACCGGCGAAGGCGACGGGCCGAGATAGTCCTGCAGCACTTCCGCCTGGGCTTGCGCATGCGCCTTCGCGATCGGCACGGCGGGCAAGGCCGCACCGCGACGGCGCGCCGTGGGCGGGGCGCGCACCGGACGCAGCGCGGCCTCGAGGCGGGCCACGCCGGTCTCGCGGCCGAGCAGCGCGGCCTGGTCGGCGTCGCGCCAGGGCGCGATGGGCGGCGCGGCCGGTGCCGCGCCGCGCACGCCGCGGACCATCTGCTGCGGCAGCTGCCGGGTATCGCCCTCGAGCAGCAGTTCGTGCACGGCCTCCATCACCACCTTGTTGCGCGGCAATGCGCCGTGCTGCTCGCGCACGAAGTACGTTTCCACCCCCGGCAGGAGGCCCAGCGCGTGGGGCACGCGGCCATCGCCGTCCTTCGTCGAGCTGAAGAGAAAGCGCTGCTCCTGGATGCGGATGCCCCAGGGCGTGTCCTGGTCGTATCCCGCCACGGAGAAGAGCCGCTCGGGGTCGTTCACCTGGTGCAAGTCCCGGTGCAACGACTCGGCGGCCTTGAGCAGATCAGGCGACACGTCGAGCCCCGCGCTCCACACATCGGCGCGGAACAGGCGCACGTGATCGTCCGGTGCGCCGTCCACCAGAACCTGCACATGGGGCGACGGCAACAGCTGGTAGGAAGCGGGGAACGTATTGGTGACCTTGACGGCCGATCTGCCGTGGAGCGGCCGATCAACCAGATCCAGCGCCTTGACCAGCAGCTCCCGGCCCGTGAGCAGCAACGGGATGGCAAACGAGCCGCGGTTGGGGGTGCCGAGCATCACGAGACGCCCGCCGCGCCGGCGGCCATTCGCGTCGTCCATGCGGGTCCAGAGGTCGCGCTGGAGCTGGATGAAGCGGCGCGCGACGAGGCCCCCCATCGAATGCGCGACGAGATGCACCGGCTCGCCACCGCCGAACGACTTCACCACCCGGGCCAGTCCGAGGGCGCTGTGCGAAATGTCGAGCCGCCAGTCGTATGCGAACGGCCGGACGTCCCAGCCCAGTTCGTCCAGACGAAGCAGTATCGGGAGGTATCCGTGGGGGAACAGCCCGGCCGGCCGCACCTCGCGGACATCGGGGCTGGCCGGCTTGCCGTCGGGGCGGAGTTCGAGGTCGGCCAGGCGACCGGCGGCGAGTCGGAAGAAATCGAGCCAGACGCGGTCCGGGTCGCCCCTCGCGTCCACCGAGTCGAGCTGCGCCCCCGCGAGCCCGTGGAGCACGATGACCTTGCCCAACCGCGCGGCACGCGGCCGGCTCCGGGCGGAGCGGAGCACCTGCGTGACCGTCTCCGCCGGCCACTGCACGTCGAGGACGGCGCGGTCCTCGGGCGCGAGCTGCCTGACCGCGCGCCGGATGCGGGCCATTTCGCTGCTCGCCATCGCGCGCTCGAGCCGGTCGAGGCCGGGGGTCACGGCAGGTCGGGTCATGTCTCGCTACGTTGCGGATGGAGGGGCACCGGGCCAGGGCACGCCCGCGCCCGGGGCCCCCTCGAACAGGACGGCTATGGCGCTTTCACCGTGAAAGTCACCGTGTCCGCCATGACGCCTTTCATCGGCACGTGGTCGCCCCAGGCCAGAACCGCGATGAGCCGGTGCTTGCCGGGAGTGACGTTCGCGAACTGGTACTCGTTGGCCCCGTTGCCGAGATGAACGATCTGGACGGTCTTGGGAATGACCGAATCGGACGGGGTCACGTCGGCGTCGAGGAACAGATGATGGTGCCCCTTGCCTTCCTCGCGCCGGCCGTCGGCAGGGACCACCTGGACCCCGTGGGCCGCCAGCTTGACGGTGAACGTGGGCGCGACAGTCGCACCCTTCATCGGCTCGAGTATCCGGGCACCGGGCGCCGGTTTGGGGGCGGCTTGCGCGTGGATCAGCGGGGCACCCACGCTCGCGAGTGCAAGCGCAATACCGGCGAAGGAAAGACGACGCATGAAGCAATCTCCTGTGCACGATGACGCAGAGGGAAAAGGTGAAGGTATGCGATCGGCGGCAGAGCGCCAGCGATCGAAGGGCGCGAGCGCGCGGCGCTACCCCGTCTCCGATCACTGCGACGGCGAGCGCTTCTTCAATGCCGACCGGGGCGCCCCGGCCGGGCGCGGCTGGCGCGACGTGCTGCAATGGGCCGTGTCGCGGCGGCCGGCCCCGTGGCCGCGTGAGCTGAACGACCCGCCGTGGCCGTTTCCCGAGACCATCGCCGACGGGCAGATCGCCGTCACCTTCATCGGCCACTCCACCTTCCTGCTTCGGTTCGGCGGCATCGCCATCCTCACCGACCCGGTCTGGGCCAGGCACGCGGGCCCGTTCGGGCGCATGGGGCCGAGGCGGGTGCGCGCGCCGGGCCTTGCGCTGGACCGGCTCCCGAAGATCGACCTCGTGCTGCTGAGCCACAACCACTTCGACCATCTCGATCCCGGCACACTTGCCGCCGTGGGGCGGCGCTTCGCCCCGACGCTCGTGACCCCCTTGGGCAACGCGGCCTATGTGCCCGCGGGCGCGGCGCGCGCGGTGCATGAACTCGACTGGTGGGACGTGGTGACGATCACCGGCGGCGCCAGGGTGACCGCGGTGCCGGCGCAGCATTTCGCCGGGCGCACGCCGTTCGACCGGAACCGCGCGCTCTGGGCCGGCTTCGTCGTCGAGCACGCCGGGCGCACGGTCTGCTTCGCCGGCGACAGTGGCTACGGCGCTCACTTCGCCGAAATCGGGGCGCGATTCGGGACGATCGATCTCGCGCTGCTGCCCATCGGCGCCTACGATCCGCGCTGGTTCATGCACCCCGTCCACACCGACCCCGCGGAAGCCGTGCAGGCCCATCGCGACCTCCGCGCCGAGCGGAGCGTGGCCATGCACTTCGGCACGTTCCGCCTGGCCGACGAGCCGTTCGACGAACCCGTCCGGCGGCTCAGCGAATGGCGGGAACGTCTCGGCCTCGCGCCCGATGTCTTCCGCGTCCTGGGCGTGGGCGAGACCGCGTTGCTGTGATGTCATCCGTGCGGCTGCGGGATCCCTCGTCGGTGGGCCGTTCGGGCGGACTCTCCGCGGACCTGCGCTGCCACGGCGGTGCCGATCGAAGCGCGGGAGCGGCGAAGCAGACAGGACGGTCCGGGTGCTCCGGGTCGGCGCCCGCGGGCGGGTCGGGTTGCTATTTGCGCCGGGGTGCGGTACATTGACTGCGCGAATTCCGCACCTGTCGTGCGGACAGGTTCCGGGGAACGTTCAGGGGGCTGGCCACTCGCCGGTCCCCTGTTTTGTTGGTCCTCGACCATCGACGGCCCCGTCCCCGAAGAACCCGCGCCCGGCGTGAGGGCGGCATCACGCGACCTGTAGTCGGCCTGTACGGTATGTCCAGTACTCCGATTACACACACACCAGGAGTAGTGAGATGTCTCGTACGACCGGCACGGTGAAGTGGTTCAACGACGCGAAGGGCTTCGGGTTCATCACCCCCGAGGACGGCTCGAAGGATTGCTTCGTCCATCATTCCGCGATCCAGGGCCAGGGCTTCAAGTCCCTCGCCGAGGGCGAGAAGGTCGAGTTCACGATCGTGCAGGGCGCCAAGGGCCCGGCCGCGGAGAACGTGACCAAGATCGGCCGCTGACGCGCGGCAATGCAGGCCAACGGCGGGCCGGCTCTTCGGAGCCGGCCCGTTTTGCATCGGGGGTGTGACAGCGCTCTCGGCTGAAGCCGAGGCCCGACATTGTCATTCCGAGGACGAAGCCGACATGTCATTCCGAGGGCCGCAGGCCCGAGGAATCTGCTCGACGTACCTGGTGGCCACCCCACCCGCACCGGCAGCCCGATTCCTCACCCGCTGCGCGGGTTCGGAATGACAGCCGTCATTCCGAGGACGAAGCCGACATGTCATT
>JBMOPM010000058.1:0-12107 GCA_049323575.1 Gemmatimonadota bacterium
CTCCCGCGAGTGCACCACCTCGTCCAGCGCGGTGATGAGGGGCAACATGAGCTGGACGTCGCGATCCGCCGCGGCGCGGAGCACGGCGCGGATCTGGGTCCGGAGAATCTCCGGATGGTCGAGGCAGACCCGGATCGAGCGCCAGCCGAGGAACGGGTTGGCCTCGGGCGGCGCCTGGAAGGCGGCGGGGAACTTGTCGCCGCCCAGGTCGAACGAGCGCACGATGATGGGGTAGCCGGGAAACGCGCCGGCCACGCGGCGGAAGTATTCCGCCTGCTCGTCCTCGCCGGGCAGGCTGGTGCGGCCCGTGATGAGGAACTCGGTGCGGAGGAGCCCCACGCCCTGCGCGCCGAAGCGGATGGCGGACTCGATCTCCTCGGGGAGATCCACGTTGCCCTGCAGCAGGATGGGCCGCCCGTCGCTCGTCACCGGCGGCTCGCCGGCCACCCCCTCGAGTTCCAGCTCGAGTTTGCGGCGCCGCGTGATCCGGGTGCGCGCTTCGTCCAGTTCTTCGGGCGTCGGGTCGATGATGATCACGCCGGTCTGGCCGTCCACCAGCAGCGTGGCGCCCGGCGTGATCCGCTCCAGCGCGCCGGCCGCCCCCATCACCGCCGGGATCCCCAGCGAGTGCGCGAGGATGGCGGCGTGGGACGTCCGGGTCCCCTCGACGCTCACGAGCCCCACCACCCGCTCGCGATCCAGCTGCACGGTGAGCCCGGGGGAGAGTTCATGCGCGACGACGATCACGTGCTCGTCGGTCGGGTTGATGAACAGGTGGCCATCGGGCCGGCCCATCAGGCGTTCGAGGATGCGGCGCTGCACGGCGGTGAGGTCGGCCAGGCGCTCCCTGAGCCGGGCGTTGCCGGATCCGCTCCAGGCTTCCCGCAGCTCGAGGCCCTTGAACTCGTAGGCTGTCTCGGCGCTGAGCTGGTTGTTGCGGATCAGCGTCTCCACCGAGCGCAGGAAATCCTCGTCCTTCGCCATCATCATCTGCGCGTCGAAGATGCCGGACTCCTCCGGCCCCGCGCGCTGCGCCATGCGATCGCGCAGGTCCTCGAGTTCGCGCACGACGTGGTCGACGGCGTCGTGCAGCCGGGCCACCTCGGCCTCGATCTGGTCGTTGGTGACCGTGCGGTCGGGCACGTCCGGGAATTCCAGGCGTACCACCACGGCGGGGCCGAAGGCCACGCCGGGCGACACGCCGATGCCCATCAGCACCCGATCGTCGTTCACGATTCGCCGAACCCCCGCTCCACGAGATCCGCCAGGGCGTTCACCGCTTCCTCGGCGTCGCGGCCCTCGGCCCGGATGCGGAGCACGCTGCCGCATTCCGCCGCCAGCATCATCACACCCATGATGCTCTTGCCGTTGACCGCCATCGAATCGTTGGCGACCTCGATCTGCGCATCGAACTTGCCGGCCAGCCGCACGAACTGCGAGGCGGGTCGGGCATGCAGCCCGAGCGGATTCACGATGGTCACTTCCCGTTCGATCACGCCGTCCCCCATCGCCAGAGGAGCGCGGCCACCAGCGCCGCGAGGGTAAACCGGATGGGCGTTATCGCCCGTCCGAGCCGGAGAGAAAGCCCGAGGCCCGCCATCGCCACACCGAGCGCCAGCGCGGCCATCGCCCGGGAGGCATCCGGGAAGAACCACCGCGCCGCGAGCGGCACCGCGAGGCCCACAGAGAAGCCGGCCAGCGGCCCGATCCGCGCGATGGCCCTCGGCAGCCACCCATTCTGGAGTGCGCGGCCCACGCTCATGCCATGCTGGAGCCCGGCCCGCAGGCCCCAACGTGCCGTGACGATGCGCACCGCGTTGAATACCAGAACGAACCCGAGTACCGGCCACCATCGGCCTCCCGAGGCCACGAGGGCGAGCGTGAGCCCGCTCAGCGCGGGCACCAGACCCGCCCAGAAGAGTTGATCGCCCAGCGCGCCCAGCGGGCTGCAGAGCGCCTGGCGCAACCGGAGCACCTGCGGCCCCGGCGCATGGTCCCGCTCGGCTCTGGCCAGCGCACCCAGTGCCACGCCGGCCAGGTACGGATTGCAGTTGAAGAACTCGGACGCGCGCCCGACCGCCTCGCGATAGCGCTCGGGATCCGTTCGCGCCAGCTCCTCGAGCAGGGGCATCGCGGCATACCCCATGCCGATGCCGAGCATCCGCTCGTAACTCCACGCCCCCTGCACCGCGAACAGGCGCAGAATCGCCCGGGTCTGCCCGCTCACGCGACGAGACTCACCAGCAGTCCCACCCCGATCCCGAGCCCCAGCCACGCCCGCCGGCGCGTGTGGCCGGCCGAACGGACCGCCCCGTGCAGCACGCTGGCGAGCCCGCCGCCCACCGCCACATACGCCAGTACCCGGGCCGTCGCCGGATCGAGCCGCACCGAGTCCTCGATCACCCACCCCGCGGCCAGGCCGAGGGCCGTGAGCCCCAGGCTGCGGAGTCCATCGCGCAGGATGCCGCCCCACTGCACCCGGGCGATGGCCGCCGCGTCTCCCGCCGACATCCGCTCGGCGAGCCGCGCGATGGCCGCTCCATTGGCCCGCCGGAGCACCGGGTGGGTCCACCCTCCCAGCGCGGCCAGCGGGAGGCCGAGCAGCATGGCCAGGCCGAGGGACTGCGCCCATGGCGTGCCGGCGGCGAGCGCCACGGCCGCCACGGTCCCCGGGCCGAAGTCGGGATAGCGCACCGCGCCGATGGGCAGCACGTCGAGCGCGAACAGCTCCAGCAGCGCCCCCACCCGGAGGCCCGCCTCGAGATCACCGACGATGAGGCCGGCGACGGTGCCGGCGACGATCGGCCGGGCCAACATCGCCTGCGGAGCGCTCACCAGGTCGATGCCGACGAGCGTGCCCCAGGCGAGCAGCAGGGCGACGGTCGCAGGACTCACGTGCCGATCAGCGCTTTGAGGTCCACCGGCGCGGCCGTCGGAACGTCCTGCGCCGTCACCTTGACGCCGGCGGCCTCCAGCTCCCGCAGCGCGTCCTCGTCGTCCTGGTCGAGATAGACGTACGGCAGCCGCTGGGTCCGCCCGGTGCGCTGATGGACCCCGCCGACGTTGACCTCGGTCACCATGTCGTGCGTGGCGTCATGCAGCGCCTGCATGGTCCGCAGGTCTCCCGTCAGGACGATGCCGCGGCGCCGGTCCGCGCGCCACTCGGCGAGGTGCGCGGCCGCGCTGTTCACCCCCGCGAAGACCACCTCCATGTCCTGCGGCACGGCCATGCGGTAGAGGTCCTGCTCCCAGGGGCTGGCCTCGATCTGGTCGTCCACGAGCACGATGAAGTCTACGTCCAGCGACCGTCCCCATCCCAGCACCACCTGGCCGTGGATCATGCGGTCGTCCACCCGGTAGAGCACGATCGTCATTACACCACCTGGATCGACTTGCGGCCCGTCCCCTCCGCGCGCCCAGCCGCGGCGGCCGGCTGTCCGTCAGAGTGGAAGACGAAATCGAGCAGCATGGCGAGGTTCACGCCGGTCACCACCCGCACATCGCCCCGGCTCTTCGCCTGCTGCAGCGCCGCGAAGAGGCACGAACTGCTCGGCATGTCGACGAACACGACGGCGGGCCTGTCGCCGATCGCCTCGGTCACGCGCTGTTCGAGCTCGCCCAGCCCGCACCCGGAGTTGGATACCGGCGTCAGGCGGCCGGCGATGCCGCTGATCTGTTCGACCGCCTCCACCAGCGCCCGCGCCACCGACCCGTGGCACACCACGATACCCCGCAGCGCCTCACTCATAGTCCTCCTGCAGGTACTCGCGGACGCCGCGCTGCTGCTTCATGCGCATGATGAGCCGGTCGTTGAACGCCTTGGCGACGTCGACCCCCGAGTAGCGGAGGAGGTGCGTCATCGCCACCACTTCGGAGATGACGGTGATGTTCTTGCCGGGGTTGAGCGGGATGACCACCCGCGGGAGCTTCACGTCGAGAATCTCGATCTGCTCCCGTTGCAGCCCGGTGCGGTCGACATCGCGCGCGTTCTCCCAGTCCTCGAGCTGCACGACCACCTCGATCCGCTTCTGCTGCCGGACGGCCCGGACGCCGAAGAGGGCCGGGATGTCGATCAGCCCGATGCCCCGGATCTCCATGTGGTGGGCCGCCAGCTCGTGACCCTGCCCCATGAGGATGTCACTGCCACGCCGCGTCACCTGCACCACATCGTCCGCCACGAGCCGATGGCCCCGCTCCACCAGGTCGAGCACGCACTCGCTCTTGCCGATCCCCGAACGGCCCATGAAGAGGAGCCCCACGCCGTAGACGTCGGCCAGCGATCCGTGGAGCGTGGTCCGCGGCGCGAAGGCCTCCTCGACGATGGGCTTGATGCGCCGGTAGAACTCGGCCGTCTTGAGCCGGCTCCGGAGCACCGGGATGCCCCGCGCCGTCGCCAGCTCGAGCAGCTCGGGCGGCACTTCCTGCCCTTTCGTCACGAAGACGCAGGGCAGGTCGTACGAGAAGAATGTCTCCAGTGAGCGGCGCCGCTGCTCGGGATCGAGCGAGCGCAGGTAGGTGATCTCGGTCTCGCCCAGCACGTGCATGCGCTGCGGCGTGAAGCGGCCGGTGTAGCCGGCGAGGGCGAGCCCCGGCGTGGCAACTTCCGGATCCGGCAGCGGACGATCGAGCCCCAGCTCGCCGGTGAGCGGTTCGAGCTGGAGCGGATCGCCGCGGCGGGTCAGGAAGTCGCGAAGGCGGAGGCTCACGCCACGATGGGGCCGGAGCGCCCGCGGGCGCGAGGCGCGCGGGGCAGCCGTTCCAGCTGCCGCCGGAGCTTCGCCTCCGCCAGGTCGAGGGCGGTGCGGTGATCGGTGCCGATGGCGCGGGCCACCATCGACTCGCTTCCGGCAAGATTGAGGCGTATCTCCGCGCTCGGCTTGCCGCCGTCCACGTCGAAGACCACGGCGCCATCCATGGCGCGGTCACACACGGCGGCGAGGCGCTCGGCCACGCTCTGGGCCCGCTCCCGCAGCCGCTCGTCAATCTCACAATGACGGGCTGTGACAATCGTGTGCACGGATCCTCCTGTGCTTCAGTCGGAACCGCGGACGCCGATCAGCGTCCGCAGATGTGCCTCCGTGGCGTCGGCCGCCGCCGCCCAGGAGAGCCGCTCGGCGTGACGGCGGGCCGCCTGACCCAGGCGAGCCACGAGCCCGGGATGGTCGGCGAACTCCACCATCCGCGCCGCCAGGGCGGCCGCATCGCCATGGGGGACGAGAAAGCCCGTCTCCTGATGCCGCACCGAATCCCGGAGCCCCGGGCTGTCCGACGCCAGCGACGGCGTGCCACACGCCGCCGCTTCCATAACAGTAATGCCCCACCCTTCCTTCGGCGACGGAAACAGATTGGCCCAGGCGGAGCGCAGCAGCCGGAGCTTCGTGGCCTCGTCCACGAAGCCGTGGAACCGCACCGCGCCGCTGATCCCGAGGTCGATCGCGAGCGCCTGGAGCCGGGGCAGGTCGTCGCCGCGGCCGGCGATGTCGAGGCGCAGGTCGGGCCGCGTGCGCCGGGCGAGCGCCAGCGCGCGCAGCGCGACCTCGACGCCCTTGTAGCGCTTGAGCCGCCCGATATAGAGAAACGACGGAGGATCGCTGCGCGGCACCGCCGGATCGGGTGTGAAGGCGGTCGAGTCGATCCCCGGATGGATCACGGTGATCCGATGGGGTGGGATCCCGCGCTCGACCAGCTCGTCCCGCGTGCTCTCGCTGATGGCCTCGAACGCGGCCCGGCGGTACGCCCAGGGGATGGGCCGTTCCGAGAGCCACACGGCCGCGGCGACGGGCCAGGTGGCCTCCTGGAAGGCCGTCACGCCGAACAGATGGGGGACCAGCACGCAAAGCGGGGCGTCGGTGAGGTTGCCGACGAAGAGCGGGATCTTGTTGATGTCCTCCACCACCACGTCCGGCCGCTCGGCGCTCAGGGCCGCGCGCACCGCGCCGCGGCCGGTGAGCGCGAACGTGTGCCGGTCGCCCGAGCGCAGCACCTCGATGCCCTGCACCGTCGAGCGGCGGGGCCCGCCCTTCCAGCCGGAGCACACGAGCCGCACCCGGTGCCCGCGCGCCGCGAGCCGCTTGAAGATTTCGAACAGGTGGATCTCGGCGCCGCCCGCCTGCGGGTTGTCGATGTCCTGCCAGTTCACCAGCAGAATGTTCACAGCACACCCAGGTCGTGGGCCACGCGGTCGAGCACCCCGTTGATGAAGGGCGCCGCCCTGGGGCCGGCGAACCGATGCGCCAGCCAGAGCGCCTCGTCGATCGCCACCTTGGGCGGCGCCGTTTTCGCCTTCAACTCGTGGATCCCCAGCCGCAGAATGTTCCGCTCGATCGCCGCGATGCGGTTGAGGCGCCAGTTGTCGGCCGCGGCCTGCGCCTGCGCATCGATCGCAGGCAGGTCGTCGAGGATGGCCTGGGCCAGCGCCTCCGCCGCTTCCAGCTCCCTGGGCGCCCGTGTCAACCGGGCCACGCCGGTCGCGGCCTCGGGCAGCGAGGCTCCGTGGTTGAGTTCCCACGCGTAGAGGATCTGAAGGGCCCGCGCGCGGACCCGCGTCTCAGGCCTGAGCGTCACCGCGTACCATCCGGATCGCGTCTGCTGCGGTAATGGCGGCCTCGGCCGCCTCGTAGCCCTTGTTGCCGGCGCTGCCGCCGGCCCGCTCCAGCGCCTGCTCCAGCGTGTCCACGGTGAGCACGCCGAAGGCCACGGGCAGGCCCTCCGCCACGGCCACGGCGCTCAACCCTCGTGCCGCCTCGCCCGCCACGTAGTCGAAGTGCGGCGTCTCGCCCCGGATCACGGCGCCCAGCGCCACGATGCAGGCGTAGCGCCCGGTCCGGGCCAGCGCCGCGGCGGCCCCACCCAACTCGAAGGCCCCCGAGACCCAGACCACATCCACGTCGTCATCCGCGATGCCGGCGGACGCGAGGCACTGCCGCGCGCCCTCCAGCAGGCGCGTCGTCACGCGCTGGTTGTAGCGACTCACGATCACCGCAACTCGTCCCACGGGACGGAGGCGGCCGGTGTATTCGGGCATGGGGATGGTGGTTGGTGGTGAGCGCTAGTACGGCAACAGATGCCCCAGCTTGTCCCGCTTCACGTCGAGATACGCCTTGTTCTCGTCCGTCGGCCGCACCGTCAACGGGACGCGTTCGACGATCTCCAGCCCGTAGCCGTCGACGCCGACCAGCTTCCTCGGGTTGTTGGTCATCACCCGGATGGTCGTGAGCCCGAGGTCGCGCAGGATCTGAGCGCCAATGCCGTAGTTCCGCAGATCGGGCGCGAACCCGAGCCGCTGGTTGGCCTGCACCGTGTCGTCCCCCTGGTCCTGCAGCTCGTAGGCGCGGATCTTGTTCAGCAGCCCGATGCCCCGTCCCTCCTGGTCCAGGTAGACGATCACCCCCTTGCCCGCCTCGGCGATGGTCCGCATCGCGGCGTGCAGCTGCGGGCCGCAGTCGCAGCGCATGGAGCCGAAGACGTCCCCGGTGAGACACTTGGAGTGCATCCGCACCAGCACGTTCGACTCGCCCTCCACGTCGCCGTAGACCAGCGCCACGTGTTCCGCCGAATCGACGTCGTTGTGGTAGCCGATGATGGTGAATTCGCCGTATTGCGTGGGAATCCGCGCCTGCGCCACCCGGTGCACCAGCCGCTCGGTACGGAGCCGGTAGGCCACGAGCTGCGCCACGGTGATGAACCTGAGGCCGTGCTCCCGGGCGAAGACCTCGAGATCGGGCCGGCGGGCCATGGTGCCGTCGGGGTTGAGGATCTCGCAGATCACCCCCGCCGGATACAGCCCGGCCAGGCGGGCGAGATCCACGCTGGCCTCGGTCTGCCCCACGCGCTGCAGCACGCCACCCGGCCGGGCCCGGAGCGGGAACACGTGGCCGGGGCGGCGAAGATCGGACGGAACGGTCTGGGGGTTGATGGCGACCTGGATGGTCTTGGCACGATCCGACGCCGAGATGCCGGTGGTGACGCCGAAGCGCCGCTCGGCGTCGATGCTCACGGTGAACGCCGTCCCCAGCGCCTCGGTATTGCGCTCGGTCATCTGCGGCAGGCCCAGCTGCTCGCATCGCTCCGGCGTCAGGGTCAGGCAGATCAGACCACGGCCGTACGACGCCATGAAGTTGATCATGTCGGGCGTGACGAGCTGGGCCGCGCCAACGAGATCGCCCTCGTTCTCGCGGTCCTCGTCGTCCGCCACGATGATCAGCTTCCCGTTGCGGATGTCGTCGATGGCCTGCTCGATACTGTCCATGTCTCTCTTCGCTGTCCGCTCTTGGCGCCCTGCTGTCCGTTCGAGCGGCGAGTTGCGCCCGGGATCCGCAACCCGAAACCCATCCCGCACCCGGCGGATAGCGGACAACGGCCAGCGGATGGCGCTACCGCGCCATGAACTGCTTCACGTACTTCCCCACCGTGTCCCCCTCGAGGTGGACCCGGTCGCCGACCCGGCGTTCGCCCAGGGTCGTGTGCTGTAAAGTAAACGGGATCAACGAGATCTGGATCGTGCCCGGGGCCGGGATCGCGTTCACGGTGAGGCTCACGCCTTCCACCGTGATCGAGCCCAGCGGGATGGAGACGTCGGCCACCGGCGGCGGGACCCGGATGTCGACGAGCCGCGCATCCCCGTGCGCGACGATGCGCTCCACGGTGCCCACCCCGTCCACGTGGCCCTGGACGATGTGACCGCCCAGGCGGTCGCCCACCCTGAGCGCCCGCTCCAGGTTGACCCGCCGGCCGGCGGTGTAGTGGCCAAAGTTGGTCCGCTCCAGCGAAGTCCGGATGACGTGCACCTCGAAACCGGCAGGCAGGATGCGCTGGACGGTGAGACAGGCGCCGTCGACGGCGATACTCTCGCCCAGGGTGAGGTCGGGATAGGGAGCCGCGATGGCCAGCTCCCAACCCGGCTCCTCGCTGTCCTCCGTCCGAATCTCGGGAGGACCGGAGCGAATCACCCTCCCGACCGCCGTGATGATGCCGGTGAACATCAGGGCCGGTCCGCCACGAGCAGCGTGTCCTCGCCCAGCGGCTTCCGCTCCACCACGTGCCAGCGCTCGATGGCGGCGAGCGGCCTGCCCCTCACGCCCCGAAACGCGGGCGCGCCGTCGTCACCCAGCCAGGCCGGCGCCTGAATCCAGTAGAAGCGGTCCACCAGACCGGCGTCCATCAGCGCCCCCGCGAGGTGTCCCCCGCCTTCCACGAGCAGCGAGCTGATCCCGCGCCGCCGGAGCCGTGCCAGCGCGTCGTCGAGGCCGTCCGCGCGGATCACCTCCACGCCGCGCTCCTCCAGCGCCATGATCCGCGCCGAGTCGATCCTGGCGTCGACGACGACAATGGTGGGGACCTCGCGCGCAGTGGCGACCACCCTGGCCCCCGCGGGAATCAGCGCGCGCCGGTCGAACACCACCCGGATCGGGGCGACGCGCGGCGTGATCGGCCCGCGCACGGTGAGCGAGGGATCATCGACCAGGGCGGTGCGCCCGCCCACGGCGATGGCCTCGAAGCCGGCGCGGAGCCACTGCACCCATTCCCGCGCCGCGGGGCCCGAGATCCACCTGGACGCTCCGGTGGCGTCGGCGATGCGGCCGTCCAGCGTGGTGGCGAGCTTCAAGGCCACGAACGGCCGTTCAGGATGCCGCAGCGCGCCGAAGAAGGCGGCGTTCTGCCCGCGGACGGCATCGCTCTCGAGACCGATTTCCACCTCCACGCCCGCGGCACGGAGCCGGTCCGCGCCACCCGCCGCCAACGGATGCGGATCGGCCGCGCCGATCACGCAGCGCCTGATGCCGGCCCGGAGGATCGCGTCCACGCACGGAGGCTGCTTGCCGAAGTGGGCGCAGGGCTCGAGCGTCACCACCAGCGTGCCTCCCCGGGCACGCTCGCCCGCCACCTCGAGTGCCAGCGGCTCCGCGTGCGGGCCCCCGAACTCGCCGTGCCAGCCCTCGCCCACCACCGCGCCCCGGCTCAGCACCAGCGCCCCGACCATGGGGTTGGGATGCACCCGCCCCCAGCCTTGCCAGGCGAGGCGGATGGCGCGGACCATGGCGTCGCGTTCGGTCACTCGTCGCCGGTCACTGGTCTCGGGTCAGCGTTCAAGGCGCCGGCCTGCGGGCGACCGCGCGCGCGCCACGCGCACCTCACGTGAAGCGCACCCGCCGCTCGCCGGCGCTCACCTCGCCAATCACCCACGTCTCGACCCCCGCGGCCCGCGCCGCGCTCCGCACCGTCTCCACCGCCTCGGGCGCCACCGCGGCGATCATCCCGATGCCAAGATTGAACACCTCGCGCATCTCGTCCTCGCTCACCTTGCCGCCGACCTCGAGCGTGGCGAAGAGCGGCGGGAGTGGCCAGGCTCGCGCCTCGATCGTGGCCATCACGCCGGGGGGCAGCACCCGCACCAGGTTCCCGGCGATGCCGCCCCCCGTGATGTGCGCGAGGCCGTGGATCTGCGACAGCACCGGCCGGATCGCGGGCGCGTAGCTGCGGTGGACCGCCAGCAGCGCGTCGGCCACGGACTGGTCCGTTCCCGGCAGCGTCTCCTCGAGGCGCAGCTTCATCACGTCGAACAGGATCCGGCGCGCCAGCGTGTAGCCGTTGGTGTGAAGACCGGTGCTGGCATAGCCGACCAGCATGTCGCCCGGCCGGATCGCGTCTCCGTGGAGCGCCTCGTCCTCCTCCACCACGCCGATGATCGTGCCCGCGAGATCGAACGTCCCCGGCGCATAGAGCCCCGGCATCTGCGCGGTCTCGCCGCCGGCCAGCGCCATCTGGTGCGCGCGGCAGCCACGCGCCACCCCCTCGACGATCGCAGCCGTCTCCTCGACGCCGAGCGCCGCGCCGGCCACGTAGTCCATGAACGCGATCGGCGTCGCGCCGTGCACCAGGATGTCGTTCACGGAGTGATTGACCAGATCCTCGCCCACCGTGTCGAGCCGGCCGGCCTGCTGCGCCACCAGGACCTTGGTCCCCACCCCATCGGTGCTCATCACCAGCACCGGCTTCCGCATCCCCGGCGGCACCCGCACCATGCCGCCGAAGGCGCCCACCTGTCCCAGCGACAGCGGCGTCCGCGTGGCCGCGACCGAACGCGCGATCCGGTCCTTGGCGGCCTCGGCACCGGCCAAGTCCACGCCGGCGGCGGCATACTGGCGCTCGGTCACGTGAGCGGCTCCGCCATCGGCACGTGGGTAAGATCCACGAAGCTCCGCACCCGGCGCTGCAGGTCGAGCGGGGTGACGTTGTCGAACCCGCGGATCCCGAACTGCGACACCGCGAACGAGCCCATCGCCGCGCCGTACACCATCGCCCGCCGCAGGTTGTCGTTGGAGATGTCCTGGGTGCGGGCCAGGAAGCCCATGAAGCCGCCGGCGAACGCGTCGCCCGCGCCGGTGGGATCGAACACCTCCTCCAGCGGGAACGCCGGCACGTAGAACGTCCGGCCCGGCTCCATCAGGAGCGCGCCGTACTCGCCCTGCTTGATCACC
The DNA here is from genome assembly GCA_049323575.1 of Gemmatimonadota bacterium. GTDB lineage: Bacteria > Gemmatimonadota > Gemmatimonadetes > Gemmatimonadales > GWC2-71-9 > JBMOPM01. The sequence goes on from JBMOPM010000058.1 coordinate 11,478, forward strand.
ACGCGCTTGGGGCCATGAGCCAGGATCCAGCGGCCGGCGCGATGGATGTTCCAGTCGCCGGAGAGCTCGCGGGCCTCGCTGTCGTTCACCAGCAGCACGTCTACCCGCTTGAGCAGCTCCATCAGCGCGGCCTTCTTGCTCTGGATCCAGTAGTTCATCGTGTCGCAGGCCACGAGCGCCGGCCGGTTCACCTGATCCAGCACGCCAAGCTGGAGCTCGGGGTCGATGTTGCCGAGGAACAGATAGCGGGTCGACCGGAAGGCTTCGGGCAGCTTGGGCTGGAACTCGGCGAACACGCCCAGCCTCGTCTCCAGCGTCTCCCGGTGCTGCAGGTCGTAGGAGTACTTCCCTTTCCAGCGGAAACTCTCGCCCTCGGCGCGCTCGACGCCGGACCAGTCGATCCCCCGCGCCGCCAGCCGCTCCAGCTCGCTCACCGGATAGTCGCCGCCGATCACGCCCACCACCTTCACCGGCGCCAGCAGCGATCCGGCCACGCTGAAGTAGACCGCGCTGCCCCCCAGGGCGTCGGCGGTTTCACCGAACGGCGTGAAGACGGAATCGAGCGCGATGCTGCCGACGACGAGCAGGGTCATGAGACGGGTCTCCGTGTGGGATCAGGTGTGGTGCGTC
>JBMOPM010000059.1:0-12026 GCA_049323575.1 Gemmatimonadota bacterium
GGAATAGCGTAGGAACCGTCGGGCCCGGTGAGCGCGGACCGGTTCACCTCCGTCACCATCACCTTGGCTCCCTCGATCGGCGAGCCATGCGAATCGGTGACACGGCCCCGCAGCGTGGCGGCGGCCTCGCGGTGCGGCGCCGGCGAGGGCGTCGCCACGGCCATCGGCACCGCCCCGACGAGCAGGGCGATGGTCAGAAACGAGAATCGCATTGCACCTCTCCTCAAAAGCGCCAGCATGCCGGCCCCATCGGGCGGCACGCTGATTTCACACGGATGTGGACGAGGGCGGCGCTCAGGCCGCGTCAGGCCGTGCGGCTGGGAGGTGCTCGGGAGGAGGGAAGGTGGATGGCATCGCAGGTCGGCAGCGTGTCCGGCGCGCGCTGCTGCTCGCCGGCCAGGCCGACGGGATCGACCCGCAAGGCCGGTTCGCCGGCCGCGGTGGAGCCGACCGGCGGCGCCCACTGCCCCGTGAGGCAACGCTCGGCGTGGCAGGTGGCGTCATCCAGCGCCTCCACGTGGGGGATCCGCTCGTCGTGCGAACGGGGGCCCATGTGGTAGAGCAGCGCGTCCACATCGGGGACGAGCAGGCCTCCGCCGGCATGGAGCAGCAGGAAGAGGGCGGCGTACAGGCGCTGAAACATGAGGGACAAGGTAATGGATGGCGTCACCGACGGCACCCGGCGCAGCTCAGGCCCCGCAGCTCCGGCTCGTCGATGCTGGTGCGGAGACTGCACGCCGCGTTCCGGGCGCTGGTTCGATCGCGGTCAGGATGTCGTCTGCAGCTGCGCGGCCGCCGGCTCCTGCGCGGCGGACCCGGGGGAGATCGGCCCGTCCACCGGGAGCAGGAACCAGAAGCTGCTGCCCTTGCCGAAGACCGACTCCACGCCGATCGAGCCACCGTGCATTTCCACAAACCGTTTGCTGAGCGCGAGGCCGAGGCCGGTCCCCTGCTCGCGGCGGCTGGCGGAACTGTCCACCTGGCTGAATTCGAGGAACAGCTTGCCCATGTCCTCGGCGCGAATGCCGATGCCGTCGTCGGTCACCGATATCCAGATGGCATCGCGGGTGACGAGTTGCGGCGGTCCCCCGCCGGCCTGCGGCACTGGCAGCGGCGCGCGCGTCTTGATCGCCGACACGGTGATGCGCCCCCGGACGTGGGTGAATTTCGAGGCGTTGCTCAGGAGGTTGAACAGCACCTGGCGAATCCGCTTCGCATCCACCAGAGCGGTCAGCTCGCCGCTGGCGTCGATATCCACCACGCACTCCTGCTGCTTGGCCAGCCGGACGCCCTTGGTGTCGGCCACGGCGTCGGTGATGGCGGTGCGGACGTCGGTGGGAGCCAGGTCGAGCGTCATGCGGCCGGCCTCGATCTTCGAGAGGTCGAGCACGCTGTTGATCAGCTCGAGCAGGTGCCGGCCATTGCGGAGAATGGCCTCGAGGGCCTCGCGCTCCTGCTGGTTCAGCTCGCCGAAGCTCTCGGTGAGCAGGAGGTCGGAGAAGCCGATGATCGCGTTGAGCGGCGTCCTGAGCTCGTGCGACATGTTGGCCAGGAACTCGCTCTTGAGCCGGGTCGCCCGCTCCAGCTCGCGGTTCTTGTTGGCCAGCACTCGCTCGTTGCGCTGGAGATCCTCGATCGTGGTGGCGCGGTCGATGGCCATCACCGACTGGCCGGCGAGCGCCTGCAGCAGTTGCATGTCCCGCTCGCTGAAGGTCGCCCCCCCGGGCTCGTTGTAGATGGTCAGCGCGCCGATGACGAGCCCCGCCGAGCGCAGCGGCACCACGCAGGCCGGGCCAGGCCGATCCTCGAACGCTTCGCCGCGGAAGAAGCGCGGATCGGCGTAGGCGTCGTCGAGGAGCACCGGCTCGTCGTGGTTGACCACCCACCCGATCAGTGAGCTCTCGGTGGGGACCAGCATCCCGACGCACTGCCGGAGGCTGCCGCTGGCCGCCTCGATGCGGAGGAAGCGGCCCTCCTCCACCACGATGGCGATGGCCGCGCCGCGGCCGCGCAGCAGTGCCACCGCGGCGTCGGTGACGTCCTGGAGAATGGCATGCACCTCGCGGCCGGCGAGCATGGCCGTGGCCAGCCGGCCGAAGATGTCCAGCTCGACGTTCCGCTCCGCCGCCGCGGTGAGGGCGCTGCGCAGCTCCGCCTCCTGGTCCCGCGCCTGGCGCTTGCGCGCCTCGCTGGCCTGGTAGACCAGCAGCGTGGTGAGCAGCGCGCAGCCGATGGCGCCGAGGTTGTGCATCCAGGCGAGGTACATCCCCGTCCAGCCGACGATGACGGCTGCCCAGGTGAGGGGCGCGGGGCGCCAGAACCAGCCCGGTGTCGGGGTCGCGCCGGGGGTGTTCACTCCGCGGAAAGCAGCTCGTGAAAGACGGTTTCGCCGGTCGCGAGCATCCGGCGCAGATAGGGGCGGCACAGGCCGCACCGCGCTCCGCATCCGGTCTCGCGCATCAGGGTGTCCAGATCCCAGGCCTCGCGTTGCGCCACGGTGAGCAGCCGATGGAACGGCATCTCCCGGCAGATGCACCGTGACACGCGGACCTGGCTGGCTCCGGCTGGTACGCTCACGGATTGGTGGGGCGGATGTCCAGCTCGCTCACCATGGCCCGCTCCGGGAGGGCGAGTGTGTCGAGCACCACCTGGGCCACGTCTTCCGGCTGCAGGCTGGTCGCGAGGTTGGGCTTGAGCATGCCCTGGTTCCGGATGAGCGAGGTGTCCACCGTGCCGGGACAGATGGCGATCACGCGAATGTTGTCCTTGCGCACTTCCGCCATCAGCGACTTGCTGAACCCCAGCACCGCGTGCTTGGAGGCCGTGTAGGCCGTGCCGCCGGCGAACCCGTTGCGACCCGCCAGGCTCGCGATGTTCACGATCGCGCCCCGCCGGGCCTGCCGCATGCCCGGCAGCACCGCCCGGGTCACGACGAACATGCTCCGGACGTTGGTGGCCATCGTGGCGTCCCATTCGTCCAGGGTCAGTTCCTCGAACGGCTTCAAGATCGCGATCCCCGCGTTGTTGATCAGGGTGTCCACGGGTCCCAGCGCGGTGGTGACCAGTTCCAGGCAGGCCGCTACCTCGCCCGGGTCAGCCACGTTGGCCGCGCGGCCAGCGGCATGGATCCCCTGCTCGGCGAGTTCGCGGACGAGCGCCTCGACCCTGGGGGCCGTGCGGGCACAGACGCCCACACGGTATCCTGCCCGGCCAAGGGCAAAGGCGATCGCCCGGCCGATCCCCTCGGTGGCGCCGGTGACGAAAGCGGTGTGAGTCGTGGGCATGGGCTGCACGTAAGGTAACCGGGTGACGGAATATGGGTTACGGGTGGCCGATCACGGCCCGATGACGCATGAATTTGACAATCCCCGCGGCGGGGCGCACCTTGGATTTTCCCCTTCCTCGCGGAGGTGCAGACCATGAAGGTCTATGGTACAGATGCCATCCGGAATGTGGCCTTCGTGGGCCACGGGGCCAGCGGCAAGACCACACTCGTCGACGCGCTGGCCTTCGTTTCCGGTTCGAGCCGGCGCCACGGCTCGGTCAAGGATGGCACCGCACTCACCGACTTCTCCCCCGACGAAATCGAACGAAAACACTCCATCAACCTGGCGCTCGCCTACGCCGAGTGGATGGATACCAAGCTCAACCTCATCGACACCCCGGGATACCTCGATTTCTTCGGTGACGCCGTGGCCGGCATGTCGGCGGCGGACGCGGCCGTGGTGGTCGTGAGCGGCACGTCGGGCGTGGAAGTGGGCACCGAGAAGGTCTGGGAGGTGGCTGACCACCTTCACCTGCCACGGATCCTCTTCGTGTCCATGATGGACAAGGAGCACGCCGACTTCGAGCGCGTGTTCGAGGATGTCAAGACCCATCTGAGCCCCAAAGTCCTGCCCGTAGAGATCCCGGTCGGCGACGGCCCGGCGTTCCACGGCGTCATTCACCTCCTCGACGGAACCTGCCACTTCTACAAGCCCGGCACCAGGACCGGCGAATACGACGAGGTGCCGATGCCGGCCGAGTACGCGGAGCGCTACCAGAGGTATACCGAGCTCGTCACCGAGACCGTGGCCTCGACCGACGACGACCTGATCGAACGGTACCTGGGCGGGGAAGAGATCCCGCGGGACGACGTGATCCGGGCGCTCAAGCGGGCCGTGGTGAGCGGGGCGATCGTGCCGCTGTTCTGCGGCAGCGCGGACCTCACGTACGGGATGCGGGCCCTGTTGACGAAGATGGTGCGGCTGCTGCCCTCGCCGGCGGAGGTGCCGCCCCCGGTCGACGCGCCCCTGGTGGGCCGCGCGTTCAAGACCGTCTCCGAACCCCACGTGGGCGACGTGACGCTGTTCCGGCTCTACACGGGCGGCGTCAGGAACGGCGACGAGGTGCTGAACGCCGAACACAACGTCGTGGAGAAGCTCAACCACCTGTCGATCCAGCAGGGCCGGGAGCGGATCGAAGTGCCCGAGCTGGCCGCCGGGGACATCGGCTCGGTGGCCAAGCTCCGCGACACCCACACCAACGACACGTTGTGCCGCAAGGATCACCCGGTGCGGCTCCCGCCCATCGAGTTCCCGCAGGCCGAGGCCACGGCAGCGGTGGTGGTGAAGAAGCGGGGCGAGGAGGACAAGCTCGCCGCCGGCCTGCACAAGCTGCACGAGGAAGACCCCACCTTCCACTTCGAGTACAGCTCCGAGCTGGGCCAGACGCTGATTCACGGCATGGGTGAGCGGCACTTCGAGATCATCCTGGGCCGGCTGTTCCGCAAGTACGGCGTGGAGGCCGAACTGACGCGGCCCCGGGTGGCGTACCGCGAAACCTTCAAGGGCAAGGCCGAGGGTCAGGGCAAGCACAAGAAGCAGACCGGCGGGAAGGGCCAGTACGGGGACTGCTGGATCCGGCTCTCTCCCCGGCCCCGCGGCGCGGGCTACGAGTTCGTGGACAGCATCGTGGGCGGGGCGATCCCCAGCAAGTTCATTCCGGCGGTGGATCGGGGCATCCAGGAGGCGGCGACGCGCGGCGTGGTGGCCGGCTACCCGGTCGTGGACTTCCGGGCCGAATGCTTCGACGGCTCGTACCACGACGTGGACTCGAGCGAGCAGGCGTTCAAGATGGCGGGCATCCTGGCCTTCCGGAACGTGGCGCCCCATGCGAAGCCGGTGTTGCTGGAGCCGATCATCGAGGTGGAGGCGCGGGTGCCGGAAGACTGTCTGGGCGACGTGATGGGGGATCTGAGCGCGCGGCGTGGCCAGATCCTGGGGACCGAGCAGGACGGCCGGCTCACCAAGGTACGGGCGCTGGTGCCCGAAGCGGAGCTGTACCGGTACTCGGCCACGCTCCACGCGGTGACGCATGGCCGCGGGAGCCACCGCGAGCGGTTCCACGGGTACGTGGAGGCGCCGCCGGAGGTCGCGGCACGGGTGGCGGCGGAGGCGGTGAAGGAGCGGGCGGGGTAGGGCTTGGTTGACGCGCAAAACTCCGACCGATAGATTCTGGATTACCAATTACATGAGAACGAATTTCGTTCTCATGTAGTTATTTCCAGTACCCTGACATCACGCTTCGGAGCTCTCTGTGCGGTCTTCTGCCGTCCGCTCGTTCGCCGCCGTGTGCTGTGTCCTCGTGTCCGCTGGCGCTCTCGCCGCGCAGCAATCCGGCAAGCCCGATTCCCTGCCCCGTCCCAGGCGAGACAGCAGCGTCGTCCTGCCGTCCATCGAGGTCATCGGCACCCGCCCGCTCGAGCGCATCCCGGGGTCCGGCCACATCCTCGATCGCGCCACCCTGGTCCATTCCCGCGTCCTCACCACCACCGAGGCGATGCGGAAGGTCCCGGGCGTGGTCGCCCGCGACGAGGACGCGTTCGGGCTCCGCCCCAACATCGGCATCCGCGGCCTGAGCCCCACCCGCTCCTCTCGCGTGCTGCTGCTGGAGGACGGTGTGCCCTTCACCATCGCGCCCTACGGCGACAACGCGAGCTACTATCACCCGCCGATCGACCGCTTCGAGCAGGTCGAGGTGCTCAAGGGATCGGGCCAGATCCTCTTCGGGCCCCAGACCATCGGCGGCGTCATCAACTACATCACGCCGGCCATTCCGCTCGAGCGGCTGGCCGGATCCCTCATGCTGAGCGGCGGCAGCCGCGGCTACGTCAACGGCTCGGGCCGGATCAGCACGAAACTGGGCGGCGCCGGCGTCATGTTCAACGCGATGCGGAAGCAGGGCGACGGGAACCGGGAACACACCGGCTCGCGGCTCGACGATGCGACGCTGCGCACGCTCATTCCACTGGGCGGCAGCCACTCGCTCGCGCTCAAGGGCAACTACTACCACGAGCGGTCGAACATCACCTACTCCGGTCTGACCGAGGCCGAGTATGCCGCCAACCCCTACCAGAATCCCTTCGCGGCCGACTCGATGTTCCTCACCCGCTGGGGCGCCTCCGCGGCGCACCGGATGACCGTGGGACACCTCGGCACGCTCACGACGACGCTCTATGCCAGCACCATCTCCCGCAACTGGTGGCGCCAGTCGAGCAACTCCGGCCAGCGTCCCAACGACGCCAGCGACCCGGCGTGCGGCGGGATGGCCAACCTGCTCACCACGTGCGGCAACGAGGGCCGGCTCCGCACCTACGACATGCTCGGACTGGAGCCTCGCCTCGGCCTGCCGTTCAAGGTGCTGGGCGTGAGCCAGCGGCTCGACGCCGGCGTCCGGGCGCACTTCGAGCGGCAGGACCGGCGTCAGGTGAACGGTGCGCGGCACGACAGCCGTGAGCCCGCGCCGGCCGGCGACGTGAACGGCGGCCTCCGCGAGCGGAACATCCGCACCAATGAGGCCTACGCGGCGTATCTGCAGGATCAGCTCAGCCTGGGCGCGTTCACGCTCACGCCTGGCGTGCGCATCGAACACGTGCGCTATCACCGCTCCAACGAACTCGGCACCGCGCCCGTGAAGGGCAGCACGGCGCTCACGCAGTGGATCCCGGGCCTCGGCGCCACGTGGGCGGTGGCTCGCACGACTACGCTTTTCGCGGGCGTCCACCGCGGCTTCGCGCCGCCACGCACCGAGGACATCATCGACAACAGCAGCGGCGGCGTGGTGGATCTCGATCCCGAGCTGAGCTGGAACTACGAGCTGGGGGTGAGGACGAGCCCGGTGGCGGGGCTCCACGTCGAGGCCACGGCGTTCCGCATGGACTTCCAGAACCAGATCATCCCGCAGAGCCTGGCCGGCGGCACCGGGGCCGCGCTCACCAGCGCGGGTGAGACGCTGCACCAGGGCCTCGAACTGTCCGGCCGGCTCGATCTGGGCACCGCGCTCGATATTCCGCACGACGTCTTCGTCGAGGCCGCGTGGACCTGGCTCCCGACGGCGCGGTTCGAGGGCGAGCGGTTCGTGTACGTGGGGACCGGCGGCAGCGACGTGGTGGGGAAGGTCTACGCCGGCCAGAATGCCGGCAGCACGCGGGAGCAGGTGCGGGTGACGGGCAAGCGGCTGCCCTACGCGCCACGCCACCTCCTCACCGCCACGCTGGGATACGCGCATCCCTCGGGCGTCTCGGTGCGCGCGGAAGGCGTCTACGTGGGCGCCCAGTTCGGCGACGCCCTCAACACCAGCGTCCTGGCGCCGGATGGGCAGCAGGGCCCGATCCCGGCGACCACGATCTTCAACTTCGCGGCGGACTATACCGTCCCGCGGATTCGCACGACGGCGTTCGTGACGGTGAAGAACGCGTTCGACCGGCTCTACGTGGCGGATCGGACGCGCGGGCTCCTGCCGGGGATGCCGCGGATGGTGCAGGTGGGCGTGGAGCAGAGGTTCTAGTCAGCCGCGGCGGGGCCGGCCTCGAGCTCGAGGTTCCAGTCGTCGGCCGTGCCAGGCAGGCGCAGGCGGAAGAGCGAGAGCGTGGTGGCGGCGCTGTCGACTGTGACGCCCCACGCGCTGTCCCCGGTGATGCGGAGGATCTGCACCGCCACCGGCGTCGTGGCCCAGCGCGAGACCCCGGCCGGGCGGCGGAACTCGCCGGGGCCGTCTCCCGGGCGGCCGATGGCGCGAATCAGTCGGCCCGACACCGGGTCGAACACCTTCACGTTCCCTTGTCGCGGGTCGGCCAGGGCGACCTCACCCCGAGCGGCGTCCAGCGCTACGGGCGAGGCGAGCGGATCGGCCGAGTCGGGCGGGACGCGCACCGAGTGGATCGGCAGGAAGAGGGAGTCGAACGCTACGACGGTGGGTTGGCCGGAGTGGGTCGATGCCCGCTGCGTGCCGGTCTCGCACCCGAGGAGCGCGAGCGTGACGAGCGCGGCGATGATGCGGTTGAGCATCTTCGGAGGAGCTCCGGCAGGATCAGGGAGTGGCGGCAGGGGCAGTATTCCTGTCCGCAGGCGTCAACTCGGCGGCAAGGAGTGGAAGCAGCCGGCCAACCGGGAATTGGGCCGCCTCCGATGATGGCCGTGCGTCTATGAACAGAATGCGGCCATCGCTGCCGGCGGCAAGCGCATATGCCGCACAAGGACGGCGCAACGAATTGTCTCGACCGGACTTTCCGCGAGCTTGACTGCGTCGTCGCGTGCGGGCCAGCAGCGACCATCGACCTGTCTGTTGCTTGCAGGCGCATCGGGGGGCAGGTCTCATGCGCCCTCGGTATCGCCAAGCCATGGGACGCCGAAGGGCTGGCAACTGCCCCCCGCTCCACCGAGCCCCTGACAGGCCCGAACTGTCGCATTTGTGCCTGTTTTATCGCAGGTCAGGCCGATTCGAAGGTCGGCGAGGGTGGGTTGGAGCTTCGGCCCGCTCGTCGCGCGGTAGATGTTTCCATGCGTCGACGGCGGCTCGTCGCGGGTGAGTGATAACGTCGTCGGTGCCAATGCGAGTGCGACCAGGGACGGCGAGCTATCCGTTGCAGGCCGCTCGTTGCGCATGCTGCGGGGAGGCATGGTGCTGCGGGTTGTACGTGGCAGGGGGGCGGAAGGGCGAAACCAGCGTTATGGCGTTATCGCGTCCCACTCCGCGTTGAAGCGCTGCTTGAATCGCGTGGCGCCGAGGCGGTCGAACCCGGCGACGGCGGCCTCATACTGGGTGGCGGCTTCCTCGGCGCGGCCCAGCCGCTTGAGGGCCAGCGCGGCGACGGCGGCGCATTCGGCGACGACCAGGCCGGCACCGAGCGCCTCTGCCCGCAGGCACGCTGCGGCGGCAGTCGAGGCGGCCGTAGCGGAGTCGCCGCTGCGGAGTGCCAGTAGCGCGACCAGGTATTCCACCTCGATGATACCCACCTCGTCACCGGCCTCCTGGGCCAGCGCGGCGGCCCGCGCCAGTCGTTGCCGCGCGAGTTCCCATTCACCGCGTTCGATATCGAGCTCGGCTTGACCCGAGAGTGCGAGCGCGATGAGCGAGCTTTCGCCGACCATCTCGGCGTGCCGCACGGCCTGATTGGCCGCGCTCTCGGCGAGGTCCCACGCGCCGAGCTGACGGTACGCGATGCACAGGTTGTGATAGGCGGAAGCCGTGCCGCGGCGGTCACCGAGGCGCTGATGCTCGAGCATCGAGTTGCGGAACAATTCGAGAGCCGCTTCCTCGCTTCCTTGGAGATACTCGACCGACGCGCGATTGCTGCTGGTCCATGCGGCCATCCGCACATCGCCAAGTTCTCGCGCCAATACCAACGCCTCTGTGAACGCCGGCTTGGCATCCTCCAAGCGACCCTGCTCGAACGCGATTGCTCCTCTGAGATTGAGGGCGCGCATTCGTCCGTCTTGATCGGCGCGCTGGCGGAACCGTTGGAGCGCGGATCGCGCCAACCGATCCGCGGTTCCGAAGTCGCCCAGCCGAGTCGCGGCCGTGGCCACGAACAGGGCTACGTCGGGTTGCGCTTCGACGGCGTCTGGCGCACGGCGATGCCAGGCCAGCGCATCCTGGAAGCGACCCGCGTTCACCAGGTCCCGCACTGTGGCCGGGTCGGGCGGAGGCGGCTCTGGGGGCTGATCGATCATCGCCGATGACGTCGGCTCAGTACAGAATCGCGAACCGCGTGAGTTCCGGGAGTTGCGTCTGCACTTCCTTCGAGTCCGGCAGCGCGCCGCCCGGCCCCAGGATCCACGCAGGGTCGTCACCATCATCCGGCACCAGGCGGCCGATCCGGAGCGCCTTGATCTTCGTGTCGGTCAGCCCATAGGCCTTGCTGTAGTCCATCCGCAGCTCGGGCATATGGTCCGGGTGGAACTTGAGCCCGTGGGGCTCGATATCGAGCACGGCCTGGTTCGTATCCGGGATGGTGATCGTGATGGTGACGAAGTCCCCGTCCTTGAACGGCGTGCCGTCGGGCCGCGCGAGGAGCGAGTTCTTGTCGAGCCGGAGGCGGAAGAACGGCGTGCCGGACTGCCGGTAGCTGATCCGCACCTCCTGGTACGTGCCGTACCTGGCGGTGAAGATGTACTTCTTCGTGATCAGCGGCTCCTGGGGATCCAGATCGACCACCTGGACCACGGGCGCGTGCACGATGCAGCACGGCGTCTCATCCGGCTGGCTGACCCTGCTCGGGCCGTCGGAGCAGGCGGCCAGGGCCAGAAGGGAGGCCGCCAGCCATCCCCGGCGGGATTTCGGTTCCGTCACGAGACACCTCTCGCGTTGGTGGGACTCTTCCGTAGTTGGGTTGAATGCTGGCGCGCCACGGCGCACCACGTCCCGCCCGGACGGAGCCGGGCAGCCAGTTGATACGCCGTTCTCATCCGCTGTGCCAGCATCGGGAATCTACTCCCAGAAGTCGGCCCGGAGCCAATGCCTCCGGCCCTCACGAGTCGCTTTCCCCATCGAGGATCCGCTGGAGCCGGGGCCGGGAGATGCCCAGCCGCCGGGCTGCCTCGCTCTTGTTGCCGTGGGTCAGCTCCAGCATGGCCCGTACCGCGCCGCCGATGATCGCGTCCAGCGGGGCGGGGAACGGCAGGACGCCGCCGCTCGACTCGCCGGCCGCGGGGGCGCGGGGCGTGGTGAGTTCCGAGAGATCGAGCGTCCCCGGGGGGGACAGGATCAGCGCCCGCTCCACCGTGTTGCGGAGTTCGCGGACGTTGCCCGGCCAGTGGTGGGCCATCAGAGTGCGCCGGTGCTCCGCCGAGAGGGTGGGGCAGGGGAGGCCGTACCGCGCGGCCAGGTCGGTGACGAACCGCTCGGCCAGCAGCAGCACGTCGTCGCCCCGCTCGCGCAGCGGCGGGAGCATCAGCGAGACCACGTTGAGCCGGTAGAAGAGGTCCTCGCGGAACGTGCCGTCCCGCACGGCCTGCGCCAGGTTGACGTGGGTCGCGGTGATCACGCGGACGTCGATCTTCCGGGGCTGGCTGCCGCCCACTCGCCGGATCTCGCGGGCCTCGAGGGCGCGCAGGAGCTTGGGCTGCACCGCGAGCGGCAGATGGCCGATCTCGTCGAGGAAGATGGTCCCGCCGTGGGCCAGTTCGAACAGGCCAGGCTTGGCGGCGATGGCGCCGGTGAAGGAGCCCTTCTCGTGCCCGAACAGCTCGCTCTCGATCAGGTTCTCGGGGATCGCCGTGCAGTTGATCTCGACGAACGGCTGCCTGGCCCGGGGGCCGTGGTAATGGATGGCCCGGGCGAGCAGCTCCTTGCCGGTACCGGTTTCGCCGCCGATCAAGACGGTGACGTCGCCGTGGGCGGCGACCCGCCGGGCCAGGGCGATCACCTGCTGCATGTTCGGGCTCGAACCCAGGATCGCGTCGAACCCCGTCGCCTCCCGCTCGGCCTGAGCGAAGTCGGCCGCGGCCCGGCCGGCCAGCGCCTCGCGCGCGTCCCGCTCCAGGGTGCGGCGCAGGAGTTCGAGATCGGGCGGGAGGGCGAAGTAGTCCTTCGCGCCGCGCCCCACGGCCGCCGCCGCGATCCGGTGATCGGGCGCGGCGCCCACCAGATAGCGGCGAAGGTCGGGCGGGCCGGCCTGGGGCAGGAGGTCCAGCGCGTCCGCCTCGGCGCCACCGGCCAGCAGCAGACATGCGGTGGTGTCCGAGGGTATGGCGTCGAGCTCGCCA
>JBMOPM010000060.1:0-11984 GCA_049323575.1 Gemmatimonadota bacterium
CCCGTCATCATCAAGGCGACCGCCGGCGGTGGCGGGAAAGGCATGCGCATCGCCATGGATGCGGAGCAGTTCGCGCAGTCGTTCACGCTGGCCCAGAACGAGGCGCTCGCCGCGTTCGGCAACGGCGCGGTGTATGTCGAGAAGTACCTCGCGCGCCCGCGCCACGTCGAGATCCAGATCGTGGGCGACACCCACGGGACCGTGGTCCACTTCGGCGAGCGCGACTGCTCGGTACAGCGGCGACATCAGAAGCTCATCGAGGAGGCGCCGAGTCCGGTGCTCGATCCCGAGCTGCGGGAGCGCATGGGCGCCGCGGCCGTGGCGCTGGCGAGCCGCATCGACTACGTGGGGGCGGGGACCATCGAATTCCTGCTGGATGAGGACGGGTCGTTCTATTTCATGGAGATGAACACCCGCATCCAGGTGGAGCATCCCGTCACGGAGATGGTCACCGGCTGGGACCTGGTGAAGGAACAGATCCGTGTGGCGGCCGGCGAGAAGCTCGGTCTCACCGGCACGCCGGACATGCGCGGGCATTCCATCGAATGCCGGGTGAACGCGGAGGATCCGTACCGGAACTTCCAGCCCTGCCCGGGGCACATCACGGCGTATCATCCGCCCGGTGGCCCGGGCGTCCGGGTAGACACCCATATCTATGCCGGCTACACCGTGCCGCCCTACTACGATTCGCTGCTGGCCAAGGTGATCGTGCACGGCCGCGACCGCGCGGAGGCGCTCGCGCGGATGGGACAGGCGCTGGACAGCTTCATCCTCGAGGGCGTGACCACGACGCTGCCGTTTCTCTCCCGCGTCATCCGGCACCCGGATTTCGTGGCGGGCACGGTCTACACCAAGTGGCTGGAGCACGAGCAGTCACTCTTCCGGCCCCCCGAGGCATGAGGCTCGACGTCGCGTTCACGCCCCTCGGGCTCGCGCCGGCGGATGTCCAGGGCCGCACGGTCTTCGTGATCGATGTGCTGCGCGCCACGACGACCATCTGCGCCGCGCTGCACCACGGCGCCCGCGCGGTGATCCCCACCGGCTCCACCGAGGAGGCGATGAAGCTGGCGCAGACGCTGGGCAGCGCAGACGTGCTGCTGGCCGGCGAGCGCAACACGGAGCGGATTCCCGGCTTCGCGCTGGGCAACAGCCCGCTCGAGATGACCGAGGCGGTGGTCAAGGGCAAGACGCTGGTCATGACGACCACCAACGGAACCAGGGCGCTCCTTGCCACGGCCGGGGCCCGCGAGTCCTATCTCGTGTGCGCGGCAAATTTCTCGGTGGCGGGGGCGCGGGCCATGGCGGCCCTCGAGGAACACGGGGACCTGCTCATCGTCTGTGCGGGCACGGACCACCAGTTCGCCCTGGACGACGCCTATGCGGCCGGTCGCCTGGTGCTGGCCGCGCAGGGCGGTCGCCGCCGCCGGCGCGGGCTCAACGACGCAGCGCTCGCGAGCCTCGATCTGGTGCGTCGCTACGGTACCGCCTGGGCCCGGGCGTTCGCCGCCTCCCGCGCGGGCCGGGAGCTGGCGAAGCGCGGCTTCAAGGAGGACGTCCTCGCCGCGGCGCGCGAGGACGCCTGGCCCGTGCTGCCTATCTTCCACGAGCGGCGGGTGACGCTCGCCCCGACGCCGGCGCCACTCCCCGCGGACTCCGCCTGACATGAGCGCCCGCGACCGCCTCGGCGCCATCACGGCGCTGGTGGCCGGGCTCTTCCTCGGCCTCACGCTGCTGCCCGTGCCGCTTACCGGCGCCATCGGTGTGGCACTGGGCAGTCTGCTCTGGCAGGGCCTCGGCGTGGGTGCGCTCGGCATGCCCGCCCTGGGCTTCGGGCTCGCGTGGTCGCTCTTCGGCCGGGTGGGCTCGCTCGACTGGCGGCGAATGGTCGCGCTGGTGCTCGGCCTCACGCTCATCGTTCCGTTCCTCGCCGGCGTCGTGACCCGCGTCGGCTCCGACGCCTTCCTCGCCGAGCACAGCCAGTGGGGATGGGCCGCGCGCGTGACCGGCATTGTGCCCGGGTTCCTGGCTGCGGCCGTGGTGGGCAAGGTGGGACTGGTGGGCGGAGTGCTGCTCGGGTTTCTCGCGCTGAGCGTGGTGACGGTGCTTACCGTGGCGTGGCATCCGCTGCAGCGGCTCGAAGCCAACCGCGAGGCCGCCAGCGCCGCGGCGAGGGGCTCGAGTACTGCCGCGGCGCCCGCCCAGCCGCTTCCGCCGCCCGAGGAGGCGGACGACGAGGAGGGCGAAGAGGCGGACGCCGTGCTTCCTCCCCGGGGCGCGGCGGCCAGGCCGGCCAAGGCCAGGACGCGCAAGCCGGAGCCGGCGCGTCGGGCCGCGGTGGACGAGGAGTCGGAACTCCCGCCCATCACGCTGCTCGCGCCGCCTTCGCGGCAGGACGTGGACGCCGGCGAGGCCCAGCTCGACCGGCTCGGCGCCTCGCTGGAGGAGACGCTGCGCACCTTCAAGATCGAGGGCCGGATCGCCGGGCGGACGACGGGGCCGGTGGTCACGCAGTTCGAGGTCGTCCCGGCGCCGGGCGTCAAGTCCGGCCGCATCGTGGCACTGGCGGACGACCTGGCGATGGCGATGCGGGCGCCGTCGATCCGGGTGGCGCCCATTCCCGGCAAGGGCGCCGTGGGCGTGGAGGTGCCCAACCCCACGGCGCGGATGGTGACCCTGCGCGAACTGCTCGAGTCGCCCGAATTCACCCACGCACGCGCCACGCTTCCCGTGGCCCTGGGGCGGGATCTCGAGGGCCAGCCCGTCATCGCCGACTTGGCGAAGATGCCCCATCTGCTGATCGCCGGTGCCACCGGCTCGGGCAAGTCGGTGGCCATCAACACCATCATCACGAGCCTGATCTACCGCTACACGCCGAAGGACCTGCGGCTCCTGATGGTGGACCCGAAGATGGTGGAGCTGTCGATCTACAACTCGCTCCCGCATCTCCGGCACGCCGTGGTGACGCAGAACACCGACGCGGCGGCCGTGCTCAAGTGGGCGGTGTTCGAGATGAACCGCCGCTACGAGCTGCTGCAGGCCAACGGGGCCCGCAATCTGGCCGACTTCAACCGCAAGGTGGACGACGGCAAGCCGCTGCGTCCGGTGCCGCGGCCCAGGCTCACGCTGACCGCCATCAGCGCCGAGGGCGAGACCACACCCCCGGAGCCGCCGCCCGAGGAGACCTACACCGAGGGACGGCTGCCGTACATCGTGATCGTCGTGGACGAACTGGCCGATCTGATGATGACGGTGCAGGGCGAGGTGGAGACGCCGCTCGCGTTGCTTGCCCAGAAGGCCCGCGCCATCGGCATTCACATCGTGCTGGCCACGCAGCGACCGTCGGTCAACGTGCTCACCGGCCTCATCAAGGCCAACTTCCCCTGCCGGATCGCCTTCCGGGTGGCGTCCAAGGTGGACAGCCGCACCATCCTCGATCAGAACGGCGCCGAGGCCTTGCTGGGCAACGGCGACATGCTGTTCATGCCGCCGGGCAGAAGCGAGCCGATGCGGCTCCAGGGCGCCTACATCGGCACCGAGGAGACCGAGCGGGTGATGGACTGGTTCGTCCAGCGCCGCGAGGCTCGCCTCGCCGCGGCAGCCCCGGAGCCGGAGCGGAAGGAAGAGGACATCCTCGCCACGGTGCGCGCGCTGGAGGCGGAAGAGGAGGGCGGGGGACCCGGCGAGATCGAGGGCGAGCGCGACGCACTCTTCCGCGAGGCTGCCGAAGCCTGCCTGCAGAACCAGGGCGGATCGACCTCACTGCTGCAGCGGAAGCTCCGGATCGGCTACGGGCGGGCGGCGCGCATCATCGACCAGTTGCACGCCGCCGGCATCCTCGGCCCGCCCGACGGCAGCAAGCCGCGCGAGGTCCTGATCGGCTTCGACCAGCTCGACGAGTATTGCAAATAGCCGGACTCGATAGCGCCTCCACCTCGACGGCGGAGACCCTCGCCGGTTCAGACATCCGACAGCACACCCGTTTCCGACAGCGTACCCGTCGCTGAGCCGGTGGCCCGCCCGCGCCGCCGTCTTCGCACCAGGGCCAGCTCGGCGATCAGATAGCCCGAGCCGCGGGCAAGCACATCGGACCACGAGAGGCCGGTCTGCCGCTTGACGAGGCGGTGGAGGGCGCCGGCTTCCACGCCATGGTAGCGCGCCCACGCCGCCAGGGTCGTCCCATCCCGCTCGCTCCCCACCACCCAGCGCACCAGCCGAACCCACGTACGGAGCGTCGCGACCGGCGGCCACCCCTCGGCGGCCAGCAGTCGATTCAGCCCCTGGCGTGAGGGCAGGCCGATCGCCTCGGCGAGGGCGTCGCCCGACGCTCGCCAGCGCCGGGAGGTGACGAGCAGGAGCAGCAGGCGGCGCCCTTCGGCGGTCTCGGGCGCGAGCGCAGCGGTCACGGCGGTAACTACCTGCGCCAGCGTGGTCGTACTGTCCATGGGCGGGGAATCGGTGCTCGGCGGCACGAGTCACAGGGTAGCAAGCGACCAGCGATCCACATCCCCATCGCGCGAGGGCAACGCCTATGTCGAGGCGAAGGTCCCGGAAGCGGCCATTGCCGGCTGATCGACGCCTCAGCCCGTCGCGGCGGGGTCATGCCGAGATGGTAGTGGGACGCGCCGACCCGGCAAAGACACAAACCGTCGCATATGAGCACGAATTGTCGCACGGTCTCGCGGGGGATGAGCGCTGATCTCGGCCGCTCAAAATGTCATTGACCGGTCTCCTTGTGTGTTCCTACCGTAGCTCACCCTGCCCACCGTCTGGGTGCCCGCGGGGTATCACGTCGTGGGTGCGATGGTGAGTCGTTGCGCAAGAAGGCGTCGACGTTCGACGTTCCCAGGGACAGGTCCGTGTGAAGGCCGAGGTAGAGTTGGCCGAGTCGCTCGATTTCCGCGCGGTGCTCAAACTCGGCAGATCGGGCTGGGAGGTGGCCCTATGACACGGCCTGCGTTCACTCCGCTTGAACCAGTCGAGGGTGCTGGCCGCCTTCGGCCCGCCAGCCATCGAGGAACGTCAGCGCATGCCATATGAATCGCGCCTGTTTCCCCAGCACCTCTACGAGTTCCGGTTTGACGACTGGGACCTGGTCGTCCATCAAGGAATTGTGCGTTGTGCCCCCGACCCTGTGGCTCCGCCATCCAACTGTGCGTCGGACATTCGGGCCGCGTTCCGTCCCTGGTACCATGTGGAGCGCGACATCCGCGCCGGCCTGGGATCTCCGGCATCGGTGCCGCAGGCACGGTCCCCAGCCCGCCGCGCGAGCGAGGAACCTCCGGCGATGCGCGGCTCCGGGTCGAAGGTCGCCGATGGTCAGTCGGTCGGGGCTCGGCTGCGCCTGTCCGCGTCATGGCGTCGAGGGTGAGGGGTAACCGGAACCCCTTGCTCACGACCGTTTTCTCACCCTCCTCCCGCACGAATCCGGTTCCTCGCTCGCGCGCCGCCGGTTCTATCCTCGGCCCATGTCGCGCACCCGCCGCTTCATCCCCGCCGACGAGTGGTCTGACGCCCGGCAGCGTCGAGGCCTGGCGGGCGAGCAGGCTGCCATCGCCTTTCTCACGTCGTGCGGCTGGTTCATCGAGTCGCACCGTTTCCGCTGCGGCCGCCACGAGATCGACCTGGTCATTCGCAAGGGCGAGATCGTCGCCTTCGTCGAGGTGAAGACCCGGCGCACGCCCGTCTGCGGGACGCCGTGGGAAGCCATCTCACTGACCAAGCGTCGCCGAATCGCCAAGGTGGCCGAAATCTGGACACTTCGATATGGGCGTCCTGGAGACATCTACCGGTTCGACGCGGCGGCCGTCTGGGAGGATGGTTACGGTCTCTTAAACGTTGAGCACCTTGAAGATGCGTGGCGCATCCACTGGCCGGCCCGGGGCTGACTTGATTTCGGATATTGTTCGGTATTAGATTACTTTGTACTGGAGTGGATGAAAACGAGTCACGTATCTCTGCTGCGACGTGCCTCCATCCTCGACCAGCGGCCGCCAGCCGCCCAACCACCAACCACCAGGATCACTATGCCCCCCGTTGAAGAAACCCGGCTCGATCCGGAGCGCCGCAAGGCGCTTAACCTGGCCATCTCCCAGATCGAGAAGCAGCTGGGCAAAGGGTCGATCATGCGCATGGGGGCCGATTCCCCGCGCGTGCGCGTTGCCGCCATCCCCACCGGCGCCATCAATCTCGACGCCGCCATCGGCATCGGCGGGATCCCGCGCGGCCGGATCACCGAGATCTACGGCCCCGAGTCCTCGGGCAAGACCACGCTCACGTTGCACCTCATCGCCAACGTGCAGCGCGCGGGCGGGGTCGCCGCCTTCGTGGATGCCGAACATGCGCTCGATATCGAATACGCCCGGAAGCTCGGCGTGGACATCGAGAACCTGCTGGTCTCGCAGCCGGACACGGGCGAGCAGGCGCTCGAGATCGTGGAGATCCTGGTGCGCTCGGGCGCGGTGGATATCGTGGTGGTGGACTCGGTGGCGGCGCTCGTGCCCAAGGCCGAAATCGAGGGCGAGATGGGCGACAGCCACGTGGGCCTGCAGGCGCGGCTCATGAGCCAGGCGCTTCGCAAGCTGGCTGGCGCCATCAGCCGCTCCAACTGTTCCGTCGTCTTCATCAACCAGTTGCGCGAGAAGATCGGCGTGATGTTCGGCAATCCCGAGACCACCACGGGCGGCAAGGCGCTCAAGTTCTACGCGTCGCTCCGGCTCGACATCCGCCGCATCGGCCCGGTCAAGGAGCGTGAAACGGTCATCGGCAACCGGGTCCGCGTGAAGGTGGTGAAGAACAAGGTGGCGCCGCCGTTCAAGCAGGCGGAGTTCGACGTGATGTTCGACGAGGGCATCAGCCACATTGCCCTCGTGGTCGACCTCGCCGCCGAGGCCAACATCATCCAGAAGTCCGGCGCCTGGTACTCCTACGGGGACCAGCGCATCGGCCAGGGCCGGGAGAACGCCAAGCTCTTCCTGCGGGACAACCCCGCGCTTCTCGCCGAGATCGAGAGCAAGGTGAAGGAGAACCTGGGCGTCCGGGCCGCGGTGAGCGCGGTGCCCGATGAATCCGAGGAATGAGGCGCTGGCGGCCCGCGCCGAGGGCCCATGACGGGCGATCGGCCGTGACCACCATTACCGCACTCGATCCCGATCCGCGCCGCGAAGGCAGCGTGCGCGTCGTGGTCGACGGGCGGCCGTTCGGCAGCGTGCCGCTCGACCGGGTCGCCGCGCTCGGGCTCGCCGTGGGCCGCGAGGTGGACGAGGCGCTGCGCCTGGCGCTGGGTCAGGCCGCCGATGAGGAGGCGGCCTTTCGCACCGCGCTCAGCGCCCTGGGCCGGCGGCCGTTCGCGCGGCGCGATCTGGCCCGCCGGCTGCGGCAGAAGGGGCACGAGGAGGCGCCGGTCGCGCTGGCGCTGGCCCGCGCCGAGCGGCTGGGTCTGATCGACGACCAGGCCTTCGCCGAGCGCTACGTCCTCACCCGCTCGGCCCGGGGACGCGGCCCGGCCCGGCTGCGCCGGGAGCTGCTGGCGATGGGCGTCGAGGCCCGGCTGGTGGACGCGGCGCTGGCTGCCACCGCCGCCGAAGGCGATCCGGCGCGGCAGGTGGTAGCGCGCCTGGCCGCCCGCCGGGCCCGCCAGCTCGCGGGCCTTCCGCTGCCCGACCGCCGGCGCCGGCTCCGGGCCTTTCTGGCCCGCCGCGGCTTTACCGGAGAGACCGCGCGGGCGGTGGTGGACGAGGTGCTGCGGGCCTCGTGACGCCCTTATATTCACGGGATGCACGCACGCGAGATCCGCCGCCGTTTCCTCGACTTCTTCGTCGCCAGGGGGCACCGAGAGGTGCCTTCTTCGTCGCTGGTCCCGGCCGACGACCCGACCCTCCTCTTCACCAACGCCGGCATGGTGCAGTTCAAGCGCACCTTCCTCGGGCAGGAGCAGCGCGACTACGCCCGCGCCACCACCTGTCAGAAGTGCGTACGCGCCGGCGGCAAGCACAACGACCTCGAACAGGTGGGCCACACCAAGCGGCATCACACCTTCTTCGAGATGCTCGGCAACTTCTCCTTCGGCGACTACTTCAAGCGCGACGCCATCGCCTTCGCCTGGGAGTTCGTGACCGGGAACGAGGGGCTCGGGCTCGATCCGGAGCGGCTCCGTGTCACCGTTCACCATTCGGACGATGAGGCCCGCCGCTTCTGGCACGAGATCGCCGGCCTGCCCCACAGCCGGATCTACGGCCTGGGCGACAAGGACAACTTCTGGCAGATGGGCGACACCGGCCCCTGCGGCCCGTGCACCGAGATCTACGTGGACCTCGAGTGGAAGCCGGAGCAGAAGGCCGCGCACTTCGAGCAGGCCGCGTTCGAGGAAGCAGCCGAGGCGGGGCGGTTCCTCGAGATCTGGAACCTGGTCTTCATGCAGTTCGACCGCGCCCAGGACGGCACGCTCACCCCGCTGCCCAAACCGTCCGTGGACACCGGCGCCGGTCTCGAGCGCATCGCGGCGGTGATGCAGGGCGAGGACTCCAACTTCCACACCGATCTCTTCCTCCCGCTCCTCGGGCGGGTCGAGGACCTGGTGGGCGAGCCCTATGACCGCGGCCCGGGCGGCGCGTCCTTCCGCGTCCTGGCCGACCATGCCCGCGCGGTGAGCTTCCTCCTGGCCGACGGCGTCTATCCCGGCAACGAGGGCCGCGGCTACGTGCTCCGGCGCATCCTCCGCCGCGCGGTGCGCCACGCGTGGCTGCTGGGCCGGCGCGAGCCGACGCTGGCGCCGCTCACCGCCGTGGTGGTGGAGGAGATGGGGGACGTCTATCCCGAGCTCAGGGCCAAGGCGGACTACGTCGCCAACCTCACGCGCATCGAAGAGGAGCGCTTCCTCGAGACCATCGAGGGCGGCCTGGCCCGGATGGACGAGCTGCTCGCCGCGGGGGCCACGGTGATTCCGGGCGAGGAGGCGTTCAAGCTCTACGACACCTTCGGCTTCCCGGTGGACCTCACGATGATCATCGCCCAGGAGCGGGGTGCATCGGTGGACCTCGCCGGCTTCGAACGCGCGCTCGGGGAGCAGCGCCAGCGCTCTCGCGCGGTGCACAAGGCGCAGCAGCGGCAGTCCGGGCCCGCGATCCACCTCGATCACGGCGCCGAGTGGCGGGACGTCGGCCGCGGCCGGCAGAAGTTCGTGGGCTACCAGGTGGACGCGGCGGACACCGACATTCTCGCCTTCCGCCAGCTGGACGGGCGTGTGGAACTGGTGCTCCGGGAGAATCCGTTCTACGCCGAGGCGGGCGGGCAGGTGAGCGACACCGGCCTGGTGCAGGGTGAAGGCTGGAGCACGGCGGTCGATCAGGTCCGCAAGGATCCGCGCGGCATCGTGGTGGGCGGCGCATTCCACGAGGGCGAGTTCGAGCCGACATCGGTGCACGCCGCGATCGACCAGGCCCGCCGCCGCAACATCGAGCGTAACCACAGCGCCACGCATCTCGTGCACGCGGCGCTGCGCAAGTATCTCGGCACCCACGTGCGCCAGCAGGGCTCGCTGGTGGATGAAACGCACCTGCGGTTCGACTTCGCGCACTACGGGCCGATCGAACCGGAGCAGTTGCAGGCCGTCGAGCGCGAGGTCAACGCGCGCATCTGGGACAACATCCCGGTGACGACACGCGTGATGGCGTACCCGGACGCGCTGGCGATGGGCGCGATGGCGCTCTTCTCCGAGAAGTACGGCGACCAGGTGCGCGTGGTGTTCATCGGGGATTCCTCCATCGAGCTGTGCGGCGGCACCCATGTGCGCACGACCGGCCAGGTGGGCCTCTTCCAGTTCGTCTCCCAGGGGGGCGTGGCCGCGGGCGTCCGCCGCATCGAGGCGGTGACCGGGCCCGAGGCCTACACGCTGGTGGAGAACCTGCAGCAGCGCCTCACCCAGGCCGCGGCCGCGCTGCGCGCGCACCCCGAGCACCTGCTCCGGAAGCTCGAGCAGCTCATGGAGGAGCGCGACAAGCTCGAACGACGCGTGGCCGAGCTGGTCAAGGGCGGCGGAGCCGCGACGGTGCAGGGGGCGTCGCTGGACATCAATGGCGTGCACGTCACGCTGGGGGAAACCGCGGCCGAGGATCGCGACGAGGTGGCGGCCGTGGTCGACAGCTTCCGCGACAGCAGGCGCAACGCGGTCCTCGTGTTGTTCAGCCTCGCGGGGAAGGGCGCGATTCACGTGGCCGTCACGGACGACCTCGTCCAGGCCGGCCGCAAGGCGGGCGACCTGGTCAACCGCATCGCGAGCGTGAGCGGTGGCCGGGGCGGCGGGCGGCCGCAGTTCGCCTCGGCCGGCGCGGGCGATCCAGCGCGCCTGCCGGCCGCGCGGGCCGCGGCGCCGGAACTCATTGCGCAATGGCTCGCGAGCGCCGGGTGAGCCGCGTCCGCCAGTGGGCCCTCGCCCGCACCGCCCGTGCGCCCGAGGCGCTCCGCCAGCGGGTGCTCGAACGTCTCGGCGACCCCGCCGATGACGCCATCGGCGGCGAAGCGCTCGCAGCGGCCGGGCGCGCGCTGCTGGAGGACGTCATGCGCGGCCCCGGCGACCGGTCGGTCGCGCTGGACCTCCTCGCCGCCGACGCCCTGATCACGCTCGCGCTGCTTGCCCGTGCGGAGGTCGCGCCAGAGACGCTCGGGCGGTTTGCCGAGTCCCTCCTCATGTCGCCCGCTCCGGCCCGTTGATCGACCTGCACTGTCATCTCCTGCCCGGCGTCGACGACGGCTCCCGCTCGGTGGAGCAGTCGGTGCGGGTGCTCCAGACCATGGCGGCGCAGGGGGTCACCACGGTCTGCCTCACGCCGCATCTCACCGTCAGCGAGGCGCTGAACGGGATCCCCCCCGCGCACGACGCAGCGTTCGAGCAGCTGGCAGCAGCGGCCCCGCCCGAGGTGCGCCTGACCCGCGGCGTGGAACTGATGCTCGACCGGCCCTTCACGGCAGAGGTGGCGGCGATCCCGGGCATCCGCCTCGCCGGGACGAACTACGTGCTGGTGGAGTTCTCGCGGCTGGTGACCACGCAGGCCGTGGAGCACGCGCTGTACGGCGTCAAGGCGCTGGGCGTGACACCGGTGCTCGCGCATCCGGAGCGATACTCGTCGTTCTCCCCTGCGGCCGTGGCCCGGTGGCGCATGCTCGGCGCCGTGATGCAGGTCGACGCGACCACCCTCCTGGCCGAGTCGGCGCGCGGCGACCGCGCGCGCCAGCTCCTCGCCAACGGCCAGGCCGACATCGCCGCGGCCGACAACCACGGAGACACGCGCTCGCTCGCCGCGGCCCGCGAGTTCCTGGTGGCGCACGGCGGGGCGGAGCAGGCCGCGTTGCTGCTCGAGACGAACCCGGCGGCGATTCTCGAGGGCGCGCAGTTGCAGCTGGTCGAGCCGTTGACGATCAAGGCCTCGCTGCTGCAGCGTCTCAGGCGGTTCCGCCGCCGGCTGACCTCGGAGGAGGCGTGAGCGCGGAGCACATCGCGCAGGGACTGACGGCTCTGGCCCGGCTGGCCGAGGCCACGGCAGCGCGGAGCGCCGAGCTGGCGACCATCGCCGCGCGCTACGTGCGCACGCTGCGGGACGGCGGCACCATCTTCTTTGCCGGCAATGGCGGCAGCGCCGCGGACGCGCAGCATCTCGCGACCGAATACGTCGTCCGCTACCGACAGAACCGGCGCGCGTTCCCGGCCGTGGCGCTCACGACCGACACGTCGCTGCTCACCGCGGCGGGCAACGATCTGGGGTTCGATCACATCTTCGCGCGACAGGTGGAGGCGCTCTGCCGTCCGGGCGACCTGCTGGTGCTGCACAGCACGAGCGGCAACAGCCCCAATCTGATCGCGGCGGCCCGCACCGCCCGCGCCCGGCAGGTCGCCGTGGTGGGCTTCCTCGGCCGCGATGGCGGCGCGCTGGCTGCCGAGTGCGACGAGCGGTTCATCGTGGCGTCCGGCGACACGAGCCATATCCAGGAAGTGC
>JBMOPM010000061.1:0-11775 GCA_049323575.1 Gemmatimonadota bacterium
CCGCGCTCGCTGGTCATGGGCGTGCCGGGCAAGGTGGTGCGCGAGGTGGATGTCGCCCTGGCCGAGCGGATCGACCGCACCTGGCGCCACTATGTCGAGGCCGCTCGGCGCCACGCCCACGGCGAGTTCCCGCGCTTCAGCGGCCTGTAGTCATTGCGGCGTGGCCGGGCGTTGCGGCCGCCGTGCCGGATTCCGGGCGCGGGCGGCGGGTCCGGGGACCTGGCGGGGCGTGCCCAGGTCATTGACGCGACCAAAATCATGACAGCGCCAACGGTTGCACGACTTTTCCACACGGTTCCGTCCGGGCGAACATCGTGTCATATTTGTGATGTTGAAATCGCTCCGGGCCGTCCCTGCGAGCGAATCCGGCGTATTGCCGGGGTGGCACCGCGGCCCTAGTTTGCTGCTCCGTTTCACCACGCACAACGGGTCGCAGTCCAGCCCTGCGCAGCACCCTGGCCGGGTGCGCTGCGCGAATCGATCATCGTCGCTATTGCTCAGAGGTAGGCCATGGAATCGTCCACGCCCCGGGACGCAGTCGAGTTGTCGCCCAACGCGCTCACCGTGCTCGAGAAGCGGTATCTCATCAAGGACGAGCGCGGCAGGCCGGTCGAGACGGCGGAAGATCTGTTCTGGCGCGTGGCGACCACGATTGCGGCGCCGGACGCGAAGTACGGGGCCACGCCGGGCGCGGTCGAGGCGCTGGCGGAGGCGTTCTATGACCTCATGGCCCACCGCTACTTCATGCCCAACTCGCCCACCCTCATGAACGCGGGGCGGCCGCTGGGGCAGCTCTCCGCCTGCTTCGTGCTGCCGGTGGACGACGCCCTCTCGAACGGGCGCAGCGGCATCTACGACACGCTGCGGGCGATGGCGCTGGTGCACCAGTCGGGCGGCGGCACCGGCTTCTCCTTCTCGCGCCTCAGGCCCAAGAACGACATCGTGCGCTCCACCATGGGCGTGGCCTCGGGGCCCGTGTCGTTCATGTCGCTGTTCGACGCCTCGACCGACGTGGTCAAGCAGGGCGGCACGCGCCGCGGCGCCAACATGGGCATCCTGCGGGTGGATCATCCGGACATCATGGAGTTCATCACCTGCAAGGACGACATCACCAAGATCACGAACTTCAACATCTCGGTGGCCGTCACCGATGCGTTCATGCGGGCGGTCGAGGCCGACGAGCCCTACGATCTGATCCACCCCAACACGCGCGAGGTGGTGGGCCAGTTGCGCGCGCGCGACGTGTGGGACCGCATCATCCACGGCGCGTGGAAGACGGGCGAGCCCGGCGTGTTCTTCATCGATCGGGCCAATTACTACAACCCGGTGCCGCACCTCGGCGCCTACGAGGCCACCAACCCCTGCGGCGAGCAGCCCCTGCTGCCGTACGACGTGTGCAACCTCGGCTCGATCAACCTCGGCGCGTTCGTCAAGGACGGGCAGATCGACTGGGACCATCTCCGCCAGGTGGTCCATCTCTCGACCCACTTCCTCGAGAACGTCATCGACGCGAACAACTACCCGCTGCCCGAGATCACCGAGCTGGCCCACCGGATCCGCCGGATCGGCCTCGGCGTCATGGGCTACGCCGACCTGCTCGTCCGGCTCGGCATCCCCTACGACACCGAGGAGGCCGTGCTGCTCGGCCGCAGGATCCAGCAGTTCGTCGACGAGGAAGCCAAGGTCGAGTCCGAGCGGCTGGCCGAGATCCGGGGCGTGTTCCCGGAGTGGGAGCGGAGCATCTGGGGCCCGGACGCCACCTGCGCCCGTGACGCCGAGGGCAACCGCATCCGCCCGATGCGCCGGCTGCGCAACTGCAACGTCACCACGGTGGCGCCCACCGGCACCATCTCCATCATCGCCGGCTGCAGCTCGGGCATCGAGCCGCTCTTCGCCGTGGCCTTCATGCGCAACCAGGCCGGCGTCCTCATGCCGGATGTGAACGAGGATTTCGTCGCCATCGCGAAGCGCGAGGGCTGGTACAGCGACGAGCTGATGCGGCGCATCGCCGAAGCCGGCCACATCAACTTCGACGAGGTGCCCGAGCGCTGGCGCCGCGTGTTCGTCACGGCCAACCACATCGCGCCCGAGTGGCACATCCGCACCCAGGCGGCGTTCCAGGAGTTCAACGACTCGGCGATTTCGAAGACCTGCAACTTCGCCCACGATGCCACGGAGGAGTACGTCGAGGAGATCTATCGCCTGGCGTACCGCCTGGGCTGCAAGGGCGTCACCGTGTACCGCGACGGCAGCCGCGACTTCCAGGTGCTCTCGACCGGTTCGACCGCCAAGAAGGTGCAGGAGCAGGCCACCAGGACCGGCAAGGCCGAGGTGCGCGGCGACCTGGCCATCCTCAGCGGGGATGGGGCGAAGGAGCGGGCCGGGACCGGCACCGAGGCGCGCGACCTCAAGCTCGCGGAACTGGCCGAGGAAGTCGCCACGCTCCGGGCCGAGAACGACCGGCTGAAGAAGCTCGTCCATGAACTCGAGGCCGAGAACCTCCAGCGGCGCCAGAAGCGCTCGCGCCCCGAGGTCCTCAAGGGCTCCACGCGCCGGATCGAGACGCCCCTCGGCTCGCTCTACGTCACCATCACCGAGGACGACAAGGGCCAGCCCTTCGAGGTCTTCATGTCCCTCGGCAAGGCCGGCGGCGCGCTGATGGCGGACGTGGAGGCGATGGGCCGCATCATCTCGCTCGCGCTCCGGTCCGGCATCCCCATCAAGGAAGTCTACCGGCAGCTCCGCGGCATCAGCTCCGACCGCGTGATCGGCCTGGGCCCCAACAAGGTCATGTCGGTGCCGGACGCGGTGGGCATCGCCATCGAGCGCTGGATGCAGGAGAAACAGGGCATCCAGCAGGAACTCCTGCCCGGAGCGGCGGCGACGCCGGCCTCGGCCGCCGTCGTCCAGCCGGTGGCCGAGGCCGAAGCCCAGATGGTGCTGCGGGGCCTCGACGAGCCGATGCTCGCCGGCGCCTGCCCCGATTGCGGCTCGCAGCTCGAGTTCGCGGAAGGGTGCATGAAGTGCCACGTGTGCGGGTACAGCGAGTGCGGATGAGGCTCCGC
Organism: Gemmatimonadota bacterium; assembly: GCA_049323575.1. Taxonomy (GTDB): domain Bacteria; phylum Gemmatimonadota; class Gemmatimonadetes; order Gemmatimonadales; family GWC2-71-9; genus JBMOPM01. Next base: position 3,066 of record JBMOPM010000061.1, read on the forward strand.
TAGTTCGTGAGACACACCGGGGTTGGCCGGGGACAGCCCTGGCGGGCCCCGGGAGGCGCAACTCCGGAGAGCGCGGCATCATCGGCGGGCTGCGTTCGGGACGAACGATCGAGCCCCGACATGGTCCGCTCGGTGAGCCCGTGATGCTTCGCGTGGAGGCGCGCGACCGTGCCGGGCGACCCGCCCGTCATGTCCGCTTCGAGACCGCGCGGGACGGAGGCGCGTGATCGGTGCGTTCCGGCGCCCCGGATTCGCCGGCGTCGTCAGAAGTCGAGGAACAGTGGGCTGGCCGGCCCGGCGACCTGGCGGACCGGGCGCCGTCGCGCCAGCCACTGGCTCCAATAGAGCGTAGAGCGCCTCGCCGGTTCGCTGGTCGTCCACCAGGGCGAGCCGCTGCCCCTCCGGATCCTCGAAGTCGAGCGTGAGGCGACCATCGCGCTTCTCGATCTCGCCGGTCGTGACCCCGGGCTCGCGCAGGTGTTCCCTCCACCAGTCGAGCGCCTCGCGCCCGGGGCCACCCGAAGGTGCGTGCGCACGATGGCCCGCGTGCCGCGCCGCTCCGGTGGCGCCCGCCAGTGCAGCATCGAATCCTCGACCGCGCAGCCCGAGGGGAACGCCACCCACCGGTCGGGTTACTTGATCGAGTACGTGCCCTTGCACTCCTTGTCGGATCGCCGCTGACCGCAGCGGATCACCAGGCCCTGGTTCTTCTTGAGCGTGATCGTCAGCACCGCGCCGGGGGCGAGGATGCGTCCGGCGCCGGGCGCGCCGGTGCCGAAGATGACGATGACCAGCTCGCAGTTGACATCCGCGACGCCGGTGTTGCGGATGGTCACGTCGCGTTCCGCGTTCTTCTTCCCGATCTCGGCAATGCCGGTCGTCACGTCGCACTTGCCCGAGAATGGGACCTTCTCCGGCTCCCTGGGCACGACGACCGGCTCTTCGGTGGGCGCAGGCCCGGACACAGGTCGGTTCTCGACCGGCTGCTGGCGTTCGCAGGCGATCAGCCCCATGAGCGCGGTGACCAGCGTGGCAGCGGCGGCCGGGGATGAGGTGAGGCGAGGGAAACGCATGACGCCCTCCGGGGAATGGGTAGTCGGCTCGTTCCCGACGGCCCGCTCCGGGGGGCGCAGATCCAGACAACCTCCGGCGGTCGGCACGTGACACGCGGCTGGTGCGGGCAACGGCGCACAGTCCCGTTTCGCGCCGCGTCGAGCGCCTCGCCTGGGCGCCGCAACGGAGCGGAACCGGCGGCACCCGACCGGCGCGGGCGCGTCCGCCGATTCATCAGCCAAGAGCGCCATCTTACCGCCGGGTACCGGGCGGCGATAGGGTCACGGCAGCCGCCAATACGTACCCGCCGGAATGGCCACCGGGCGGAGGTTCCGCTCTGGCGGCTCCAGCCGGTGACGCAGCAGCATGAACAGGTCATCGATCACCTGCTTGGTATCGGCGAAGTACCCGTGGCCGAGCCAGCTCGTGTCCACCAGCGAGGCATCGATGGTGTCGACACCGAGCGCCACCACCGGCGTCGGCAGGCTCCAGCCGGCTCGCTGCACCCGGTGAAACTTGACCGAGGCCTCGAGCGCGCGGTCCCTGGCCGATGCGTAGAGGCTCACGCGCGCCGCCTGGCGCCGGACGGCGGGCGCGAGCACGTCGTGGAAATACGGCGCGTCCAGGTCCGGGGCCGCGAGGATGAGCTCGCCGATGCTGGGTGGTTCGCCGCGATCGGCGAAGGTCTTGAGCGTCTCCATCAACGGCCGGCTGCCCATGCTGTGCGCCACGACGTGCAGCGCCCGCAGGCCGGGGAGCGCCGCCAGCTCCTGCAGTACGGTGGTGAGGTCGCGTTCCACCCACGCGGACGTCGACTCGTCTGCCGGATAGGCCGCTTCCGTCGCTCTGGACGGCCAGGCGTACGCGAACTTCACGCCCTGAAAGTCCAGGTCGGTTCCGAGCTGCGCTGTACGGCGGATGGCGTCGGCGAAGGACGTGTTGTACCCGTGAATGAAGACGAACACGTCGGGCGAGGACGCCTGGCCGAGCGCCTCCGCCATGGCGAGTCGCCAGACCGCCACGGTCGGGTACTCCACGACCCTCTGCAGCATGACATGCCTGGCCGGATCGGGCGACAACCGGAAGGAGAAGACTCTGAGCGGCGACTCGAGCCGGCCCGGCCGATGGCCCGGCGGAATGCTCACGTCGGCTCGGCCATAGCTCAGCTCGCCGCGCTCCGGGCCGTAGCGCTCCTCCGGCCTGGTGGACGCGGTGGACCGGCGGCTGGTGGCGAAGTACACCGGCACCAGCGCCGCGCCAACAGGGAGCACGGGGAGGCCAGGATCGGGCGGCACGGTCTCGATGGGGGGTGCGGAGCCGATCCGCGGCGAGATCGGAGGCGGCGCGCGATCGGTCGTGGCCTCGCGCGGCGTCGAGGCCGTGGGCCACTCCGCCGCGAGCTCGTCGCCATGATGCTCGTCGCCTCGGGGAGGCGCGGCCGAACCGAGGCCCGCGGCTGGCTCCACAGGGCCTTCCGCGGTGTCCGCCGCCCGAGGGCTTTCCTCGTCGTCGAAGGACTCGGACGGCTCCCCGCGCGGCAGCGGCCCGCCGATCAGCACCGCCTTCCGGCGGGAGCGGCGGGCCAGCCGCGCCCCGAGGAACCAGGCCACGGCGACCAGCAGGGCCAGGTAGACCCACCATTGCATGGTGTGCCAGTCGATCGATGGCATGGTGTCCTCGTCTGGGGGATGGCTGGCCAATCTGGGGGCCCGGCGCGGGTTGTCCAGAGCGAGCCCGGCCCGCAGGTAAGGAAATCGACGGGTTTGCGGGTCTCGCAGCCATGCCGCATTTGACGCGTCGCCCGACTGACGTTACGCTAGCTGAGCCAGCTCAGCCCCCCCGCATCCGGTCAGTTCCCCCACGTGTGACCGGCGTGCTCCTGCCCAGGGCCCTTCGAAAGAGGATGGCACATATGGCGCGCCTCGCCGGCCGACGGGTTCGCCGTTTCGCGGTGGCAGTGCTGCTGCCGCTCCTTGGGGTCGCGCCGCTCGCGGCCCAGAGCGGGTCGATCCAGGGCCACGTGCGCGACAGCACGGGCGCACCCGTGGCGGGCGCCTTCCTCACCGTGGGACAGACGGCGCTGCGGGTAGTCACCTCCAGCGGGGGGGCGTTCACGCTCCGCGGCGTGCCCGCCGGCGGCCAGGTGCTCAACGCCCGTGCCATCGGCTTCACGCCGCTCAGTGTGCAGGTGACGGTGGTCGCCGGCTCGGTGACGCGGCAGGACATCACGCTCAATCGGACCGCGGTGGTGCTGGCGCCCATCGACGTGGTGCTGGGCTCCCGTGCCCGTCACGCCGCGGCCGAGGAGCTGGCGGTGCCCGTCGACGTGTTTCCCGCCGAGGTCATCGCGCGTCAGGGCACGACCGAGACGAGCCAGATCCTGCAGGCGCTGGCGCCGTCGGTCAACTTCCCGCGCCAGAGCATCGCCGATGCGGACGACATCGTGCGTCCGTTCACGCTCCGTGGCCTGAGCCCGGACCACGCACTGGTGCTGGTGAACGGGCTCCGCCGCCACCGCACCGCGCTGGTACACATCTTCGCCTACGGCATGGCCGCGGGTTCGGGCGGCGTGGACCTCAACGCGTTGCCGGCCAGCGCGATCGGCCGCATCGAGGTGCTGCGCGACGGGGCCTCGGCGCAGTACGGGTCGGACGCCATCGCGGGCGTGGTCAACCTGGTGCTCAAGGACGGAAGCTTCGCCCCCTACCTGACGACCGAGGCCGGCCAGTATCTGCCGCGCGACTATCCCAACGACGGTACCACGGTGGACGTGAACGGCGGCTGGGGCATCAAAGTGGGCCGCGGCTCGCTCGGGCTCTTCGCCGAATACCGCCACCGCAACCAGACGAACCGCGCCTGGCCCGACAACACCGATCAGATCGTCCCGGGCGACGCCGACAGCGTCGACGGCGACGGCCATGTCATCGTGAAGCGCAATCCGGTCTCCCAGCCCAACTTCCACTGGGGCGACGGTCTCTCAAAGGACCTGATGACCTTCGCCAACTTCCGGCTCCCGCTGAGCGCCTCGGGGGCCAGCGAGGTGTATGCCTTCGGCGGGTGGAGCTTCCGGCAGGGCACGGGCAACGGCTTCCGCCGCACAGGGCTCGATTCGCGCAACTGGCCCGAGATCTATCCGCTGGGCTTCCTGCCCACGTTCGATCCCGACGTGCACGACGTGTCCGGCGCCGGCGGCCTGCGCGGCATGCTGGGCGGCTGGGGCTACGACGTGGGGGCGTCCTACGGGCGCGACGGCTTCAAGTACAATCTCACCAACACGCTCAACGTCTCCCTCGGCCCGTGCCTCGATCGTCCTTGCGCGCCGGGCCCGGATCGCATCCTCGGCACCGCGGACGATCCCGGGATCGCGAACCGGACCAGCATCTTCGCCGGCCAGCTGGAAGCGAGCGAGGTCAGCGTCACGCTCAACGCCAACCGGTCGCTGCGACTGGGTCTCGCGCAGCCGGTCAACGTGGCGCTCGGCATCGCCTATCGCCGCGAGTACTATCGGATTTCGCGGGGCGAGCCTGCGTCGTTCATCCAGGGATTCCATCTGGACCGCGACAGCGTGCTGGCGCCAGCGGGCTCGCAGGTCTTCGCCGGCTTCCAGCCGGCCGACGAGGTGGACGTCTCCCGCGGCAACTTCGGCGCGTACGTGGATCTCGAGGCCAGCCTCGGGAAGACGGTGCTCGCCAACCTCGCCGGACGGTTCGAGGACTACAGCGATTTCGGATCGCGGGTGACCGCCAAGGCGGCGCTTCGCTTCCAGCCCGTGCGCCCGCTCATCCTGCGGGCCGCGCTGAGCAGCGGCTTCCGCGCGCCCTCGCTCTCGCAGAGCTACTACAGCAGCCGCACGACCACCTTCCAGCTCGACACGCTCACCGGCCGCTCGAGGGCGATCGACTTCGGCATCTTCCCGGCGGGGAGCGCCGCGGCGAAGGCGCTGGGCGCCAAGCCGCTCCGGGACGAGACCTCGCTCAATCTGAGCGGTGGCATGGTGGTGACCCCGCGGGCCAACGTCTCCGTCACCGCCGATGCCTACTACATCCGCATCAACCACCGGATCGCGCTGAGCGGCCTGTTCGACACCGACAGCGTCGCCGCGATTCTCGCGAATGCCGGCCTGAGCGTGGGCGCCGCGCAGTATTTCACCAACGGGATCAGCACCAGCACGTGGGGCGCGGATGTCGTGGCGAACTGGATCGTGCCACTCGTTGCGGGCTCGCTCGACCTGAACCTCGCGGCCAACTATACCCGGAATCGGATCCGGAGCGTCGAGCCGCTGCCACGGGCACTCGCGGGGACGGGGGTGCCGCGCCTCATCGATCCGCTCACGAGCGTGGCGATCGAGAAGGAACGACCGGCCTGGCGCAGCACGCTGAGCGGGGAGTACAGCTTCGGCCGGTTCCACGCGCTGGCCCGCGCGTCCAGCTACGGCAGCTTCAGCTCCGCACAACTCGGTGCCTGCCAGGCGTGCGAACAGCGCTACGGCGGGAAGACGCTGTTCGACGCCGAGCTGGGCTACCGATTCGGGCAGGTGAACCTGTCGATCGGCATGCGCAACATCTTCGACACTTTCCCCGACCGCGCGAGTCTCGACAACGGCTTCGGCATCCTGCCGTGGCCCGCGGCCTCGCCGTACGGCTACAACGGGCGGTATGCCTACACGCGGGCGGAGGTGACCCTGCGATAGGTGGCCCCTCGCTGTCCGCCATCGTCTGTGACCCAGCACCCATCATCTCCCGGTTGCCGGGTCATCTGATCGCAATGCTGGCAACCATCCCGCCCCGGCCCGTGACCAACCCATAGGCGTCTCCCCTGTCCGCCGCGCGGTCATTTCGACCTGAAGCCTCGCGCTGGTGGCGACCACGAAGGCAATCGGCGACGAGAAGGACACAGGCACCGTCACGGTCACCCGGGGAAGATCAGCTGACGGCTGTCGGCCATCCGGTATCGGCGATCCGCCACGCGGTGAGTCACGTTTGACGGATGGCAATATGATGCATGGCCGACAGCGGCCAGCCGGTCGCCCTCGCCACGCTAGCGCATTTCCGTACCGCATCGCAGGTTGGGCGGACCTCTTCACGGCTCTTTCGCCTTCCCGCCTCGGAGGTTCCCGTGCCAACCTACGTCACCCTCATCACCTGGACCCAGCAGGGCATCGGCAACATCAAGCAGAGCCCCGGCCGGGTCGACGCCGCCAAGGACGCGTTCAAGAAGGCCGGCGGCGAGATCAAGGGGTTCTACCTGCTCATGGGCCAGTACGACATCATGCTGATCGGCGAGGCCACGGACGACACCAGCGCCGCGCGGCTCGCCCTCGGGCTCGGCGCCCAGGGCAACGTGCGGACCCAGACCATGCGGGCCTTCACCGAAAGCGAATACCGGCAGATCATCGCGTCGCTGCCGTAGGTCCGGCGGCGAGCCGGGCGGGAGGCGCCGCAGCCGGACTGGCCCCGGGGCCGCGAGCGCCGTATCATGCGCCCAGCCCTGTCCACGGAGCAGCGTATGCGCATTCTCGTGCTCGGCGGCACCGGTACCGTCGGATCCCAGGTCGTACGCGCCCTGCTGGCCTTGAACCACAGCGTCCGCGTCCTCACCCGCAGCGCCGAGAAGGCCGGGACGCTGCCGGCAGGCGTGGAGCCGGCGATCGGCGATCTCGCCGAACCCGCCACGATCAGGTCGGTGTTTCAGGGGATGGAAGCGGTCTTCCTGCTGAACGCCGTGACTCCGCTCGAGGCCCACGAGGGCCTCATGGCCGTGAACGGGGCGATGCTCGCCGGCGTGAGGCGGCTGGTGTACCTGTCCGTCCACCATGCGGATCGGGCGCCGCACCTGCCGCACTTCGGAGCCAAGCTGCCGATCGAGGCGGCGGTCAAGGCGTCGGGGATTCCCTGGACGATCCTGCGGCCGAACAATTTCTTCCAGAACGACTACTGGTACAAGGACGCCATTCTCAAGTATGGCGTGTACCCGCAGCCGATCGGCAGCCAGGGGCTGTCCCGCGTGGACGTGCGGGACATCGCGGCCGCCGCCGTCATCGCCCTCACCACCGACACCCACGCCGGCCAGGTCTACAATCTCGTGGGCCCGGATCTGCTGACCGGCCCGGCCACCGCGGAAATCTGGAGCGAGGTCCTCGGGCGGCCGGTAAGGTACGGCGGCGAGGACATGGACGAATGGGAGCGCCAGGCGATCGCCGCCGGCCTTCCCCCGGCGCTCGCCTTCGATTTCCGGCGGATGTACGAGTTCTTCCAGCAGGAAGGGCTCAAGGCCACGCCCCATGACGTGGACCGGCAGACCAGGCTCCTAGGCCACGCGCCGCGGCGATTCGTGGACTTCGTGAAGGAGACGGCCCTGGAGTGGCGGTAACGGCGCCTATCCGACCACCCGCACCGTCTTCGAAATGATCACCGCGTCATCGGCCGCACGGATCCTGAGCGAGAGCTGGCCCGACTGGTTCGTGATGGAGAACGTAACCGGAATCACCTTGGTCTCGCCCGCATCGACCCAGACCTCCCGGGGGGCGCGGCAGTCGTAGACACCACCGGACTGTCCACACCGCAGGTAGAACCAGTAGCCCTGGGAATCGGCGTTGGTCACGGCGAACGTCGTCTGCACGTCCCGACTCCTCGAGCGGACGCTGACGTCCTCCTGTTCGCACAGGAACCGGATGCGGCCGCCGGGCGACGAACAATTCGTGGCCTGCGCCCCGGGCGAGGGCAGCGCCGAGGTCACCATGAGGATGAACGCTGTAACAAAGGTCATGACGGAAGTCTGGCCTCGTGTGCTCGAAGTTGGAACCAGAACGGCAAGGGTCTCGTAAGCAAGGCAGCCAACGCTGCAGGTCGAGGCGGTCGCCGCCTTGGCCCGGGGTGCATGGCCCGGTGTTTGCCCGATGGACTCGGTGGAGGAAGAAACTTCCGCACCGAACCATCGGAGCGCGCATGCTCGGACGACTCGACATTCTCATCGCCGCCCTGAGATCACGCACGACACCGCGGCCCGTCTCGCCGCGTTCCGCCGCGTTCCCGTCGCGTACCGTCACCAACGCTGCCCCATCCACGACCGCCCCCGTCGCCTCGGCGGCCGCAGCCGCGGCCGTGTACTCCCCGCCAGCCGCCCGATCGGTGGCCCCGTCCGGTCGGCCTCCGGTCGAACCGCAGAGCCGGTCCGCCGCGCCCGCGAGCCCGGCGGCGACGGCAAATTCTGCCGGGTCGTCCTCGTCGACGTCCGCCGCGGCAACCGCGGCCAAGGCCCAGGTCTCGACGGGGATGGTGCGCGCCCTCACCCTGGCCCCGGGACAACGCCCACCGGATAACCCGGCGCCCGATGGGACCGTCTGGATGTGGGTGCCCGGGCACATCCAGCCGGTCGCGGTGCCGCTGAGTCAGATCGGCATGCAGGGGAGCCCGGAGTCGGCGGCGACCATGGGACTCGGCGTGCTCAAGGACGCGCCGATGCAGGAGCGGTACATCGATGAAAACGGCTCCGTGAACTACCGGCTCGCGCCGCAGACATACACCCTCTGGGACGCCTACGGCACCCGGTGGGTGGTTCAGATGAACGAGGGGGCGGCGCCCTCCACCTCGCCGATGGTCTGAGCGGCGGGACTTGCAGCCTGCCGCGGTGCCGACGAAACCAGGCCCGGAGGCTCGGC
>JBMOPM010000062.1:0-10000 GCA_049323575.1 Gemmatimonadota bacterium
GCGATCGGCTTGCTCGCCGCCGGGTGGCGCGAGTTGCGCGACCCGCTCCGTGCCCGGCACCCCGAGGTGTGGCACGCACCGCCGCTCTGGCGGATGCTCGAGCTCGGCGCGCCCATCGGCGTGCAGTACTTCCTCGAGTACGGGATCTTCGGCCTCGTGGCTCTCCTCATGGGGCTGATCGGGACCACCGAGATGGCCGGTCACCAGGTGGCCCTCAACCTCGCGGCGCTCACCTTCAACGTGCCGCTCGGGGTCTCGACCGCGGCGGCGGTGCTCCTGGGGCAGGCGGTCGGCCGGGGCGATGCAGGTGCGGCGCGGCAGGCGGCGATGATCGCCTACGGCCTGGGTGTGGGATTCATGGTGTTGAGCGCGATCACCATGCTCGCCATTCCCGAGACGCTCGCGCGCATCTATACCGACGACACCGGCGTGCTCGCGATGGCGGCCGCGCTGATCCCGCTGGCCGGGCTGTTCCAGGTCTTCGACGGCATGCAGGTGGTGGGCAGCGGCGTCCTGCGCGGGCTCGGCGACACCCGCGCGCCGATGGTGGTCAGCCTGCTCGGCTTCTGGCTGCTGGGCCTGCCCACCTCGGTCTACCTCGGGTTCGGCACGCCCCTCGGTCCGCGCGGACTCTGGTGGGGCCTCGTCGTCGGGCTCGCGGCGGTAGCGGTGTTCCTGGCGGTGCGCGTCAAGCGCCGGCTCAACCACACGCTCCGCCGCGTGGTGATCGATGTGACGCCGTCCGCCATCGGCTGATCACCGTCCCGGACTGACGCGCCATGCCCGCGCGACCTGCCGGTAATCGCGCGGAGCTGGCATCGGTCACCGGATACCGTTCAACGGATGCCGCCCGGCCAGGGTATTTTCATTGAACGATGACGCCCGGCTCCCGGCGGTCGGCCGCACGGCCTGCCCCCACGTTCGAGCTCAAGCTCTGCCAGCCGCGCCGCTCCCGCGGGGAATGGCTGGTGGTGCTGCTCAGCCTGCTCGTGCATGTCGCGCTGTTCCTCCCCGCCATCATCACGACGCGTGGGGATTCCGAGCGGGAGCGGCCAGTGGCTTCTCTCACGGACCCGGGGCGCACGGTCGCCATGGTCTACGTCCCGCCTCCGCCTCTGCCCGAGCCGGCGCCGCCACCAGAGCGGCAACGCAACCCGGAGCGTCAGACGCCGCCCCCGGCGGAGTTCACCCCTATCGGCAAGGGTGAGGCAAAGACGCCGCCGATCGAGGCACCGCCGGATCAGACCGACGGGACCGAGGAGCCGCCTGAGCCGGCCGCGCCCGGCGCCGCGCGGTCCGAGGCGCAACCCGCCGCCTCGGCCAACGCCAACCCGTTGGCCCCGACTACGCCGCGGGAGACCCGGATGCCCGTGTATCGTGGGGGCGACTCCTGGGCCGCTCCGGGTGACGTTTCGGTCGGCCCCCGGCTGGGCATCGGCAAGCGGGACGCCCGCTCCTGGCGGCAGTCACTCCCCGAGCTTGCGGGGCGCTGCGTTCCGGAGCAACTCACCCCCGGCGACTCGACGCATCGGGTCGGTGTGGTGGTGGGACGGGTGCTGCGGGAAGACCTCGCGGCCCCGCTCGCGGGCGCGCACCTGCAGATCATCGGGACGCAGTTCGCCACCTTCACCGATGAGCACGGCGAGTATCGCCTGGAATTCGACCGCTCGCTCGTGGACCAATGCCGCACGCAGTACGTGCGGGTCTCGGCGCCGGGCTTCCGATCGCGCCTCCTGGTGCTCGGCATCGGGCCCAAGGTGCGCAGCGACGACGTGGCGCTGCCGCGGAACTAGCGCGCGAGCGCCGGCGCCATCGACCCCTTGCCCGGACGGCCGCGATTGCCGACCGTTCGGCCCCGAAACGCCGGCGCACCATCCATCGCAGCCGAGATCCTTCCGATGCCCGAAGCTCTCTGGACCCCCACGCCCGATCAGGTGGCGCGCGCCAACCTCACGCGCTTTGCCAGCGAGGTGCGAGCGCGGTTCGGGCCCGACAGTGTTCCCGGCGATGGCTACGAGCCGCTGTATCGGTGGTCCATCGCGCGCCCTGCCGATTTCTGGCGTCTGGTGTGGGAATTCTGCGAGGTCATCGGCGAGGGAGCGGGGAAGGATCCCCTGGCCGACGCCGGGGTCGGGCTCGACCTGATGGCCCCGCCCGATCCGGAGCGCGGCCCCCACTGGTTCCCCAATGCCCGGCTCAACTTCGCGGAGAATCTGCTCCGCCGCGACGACGACGGCGTGGCGATCGTGTTCTGGAATGAAGAGGGTCGCCAGCGCCAGTTGTCGTTCCGCGAACTGCGTTCCGAGGTGGCGGCCATCGCCGCCGCGCTCGAGGCCGAAGGCGTGGGCGAGGGCGACCGGGTTGCGGGCTTCCTGCCCAACCTGCCGGAAACCGTCATCGCCATGCTGGCCACCGCGAGCCTGGGCGCGGTGTGGTCGTCCTGCTCGCCGGATTTCGGGGTGAAGGGCGTCCTCGACCGCTTCGGCCAGATCGAGCCCAGGGTGCTGGTGGCGGCCGACGGATACCGCTACGCGGGGAAGGAGATCGACTGCCGGCAGCGAGCGGCCCAGATCGCGGCTGCCATTCCGTCCATCCGGCGCACGTTCCTCGTCCCGTATCGGCGGCCGCCGACCGACGAGCACCCGGCGCAAAACACCCGGCAATGGCCCGACCTCCTCGCGCGTCATGCCGGGGCGCCGCTCCGGTTCAACCGGCTCCCGTTCGACCATCCGCTGTACGTGATGTACTCGTCCGGCACGACCGGCCTGCCCAAGTGCATGGTCCACGGCGCAGGCGGCACCTTGCTGCAGCATCTCAAGGAGCTCGTGCTGCACACCGACCTCCGGCGGGACGAGCGGCTGTTCTACTACACGACCTGCGGCTGGATGATGTGGAACTGGATGGTCTCGGGCCTCGCCGCCGGAGCCACGCTCGTGCTGTACGATGGCGCGCCGCTCGCCCCCGAGCCGGATATCCTCTGGCGGATGGCCGAGGCGGAGCGGGTGAACGTCTTCGGGACGAGCGCGAAGTACCTTGCGCTGCTGGAAAAGGAATGGGGGCGCGTCGCGGCCCGCGATCTCCCCTCCCTCCGGACGATCCTCTCCACCGGCAGCCCGCTCGCGGCCCACAGCTTCGATTTCGTCTACCGCGAGATCAAGCCCGACGTCCAGCTCGCGAGCATCAGCGGCGGCACCGACATCATTTCGTGTTTCGCCCTGGGGAATCCGATCGGTCCGGTCTGGCGTGGCGAGCTGCAGTGTCTCGGCCTCGGCATGCGGGTCGAGGTCTTCGACGAGGCCCACCGATCCGTCATCGGGAAGGCGGGTGAACTGGTGTGCACCGCGCCGTTTCCCAGCATGCCGGTCGCGTTCTGGAACGACTCGGACGGCGAGAAGTACCGGCAGGCCTACTTCGCCCAGATTCCCGGCGTCTGGCGCCATGGCGACTGGGCGGAGCGCACGCCCACCGGCGGGCTCGTCATCTACGGGCGAAGCGATGCGACCCTCAATCCTGGCGGCGTCCGGATCGGCACGGCCGAGATCTACCGTCAGGTGGAGCAGCTTCCGGAGGTCCTCGAGAGTCTGGTCATCGGCCAGGAATGGGAGGAGGACGTCCGGATCGTGCTCTTCGTGCGCCTGCGCGACGGGCTCGTGCTCGACGACGCGCTGCGCGAACGCATCCGCCGGCGGATCCGCGAGGAGACGAGCCCCCATCACGTGCCGAAGAAGATCATCCAGGTGGCCGAGATCCCCCGGACCATCAGCGGCAAGATCACCGAGCTCGCCGTGCGCGATGTTGTCCACGGCCGTGCGGTCTCCAACCGGGATGCGCTGGCCAACCCGGCGGCCCTCGACCTGTACCGGGACCTGCCGGAACTCCGGGTCTAGCGCCGGTCCGCCGGCGCGGGCGAGTGGCCGGATTGCCCATTATCTTTACCTTTGTCACCCATGCCAGAGGGACGGATGACCACGGTTCAGGGCAGTCCTGGTCTCACGACGACGCGGGCCCCGTTCATCGAGCAGGCGCAGCAGGCCGGCCAGCTCTATATCCATCAGCCGTACGAGCTGTACTCGGAATCGAACCACGAGGCGTGGCGGCGGCTCTATGCACGCATGCTGGACCGGTGGCGGATGTATGCCAACGACCGGTTCCTCCAGGGCATCGACAGCCTCTGCCTCGATCCCGACCGGGTGCCCCGCCTGGACGACGTCAACCGCTTCCTCCAGCCGCTGACGGGCTTCAAGGCGAAGGCGGTGAGCGGGTACGTGCCCGCGTTCCTCTTTTTCGATCGACTGCGCAACCGCGAGTTTCCGACCACCATCACCATCCGCGACGGCGCCACCCTCGATTACCTCCCCGAGCCCGACATCTTCCACGACATTGCCGGCCACGTGCCGATGCACACCGATCCCGCCTTCGCGGACGCCCTGGTGCGCTTCGGGGACTGCGCGCATACGGCCGCGGAGATCGTCGCGGGGATTCCGGACGAGGACGAGAAGATCCGGCGCGTCACCAGCATCTTCAAGGCGCTGGCCCGGTTCTTCTGGTTCACGGTGGAGTTTGGGCTCATGCGCGGCAGGGACGGGCTCAAGGTCTACGGCAGCGGCCTGCTCAGCTCCTATGGCGAGATCGCCCATGCGATCGACTCGCCGGAGGTGCAGCGGTATCCCATCCAGCTGGAGTGGGTCGTCAACCAGTACTTCGAGATCGACCACTACCAGCCGCTGTTGTTCATCGTGGACTCGTTCGACCACCTCTTCGAACTCGTAGGCGAACTGGAGGCGTGGATGAAGGCGGGGCGCCTCGACAACGTGGCTCCCGGTGAGCCGGTGATGAGCCCGGAGGATGTGAAGAGTTTTCTCGAGGCGAAGACGACGCTCGCGGCGCACTGATCGCCGGACGCCAGCGATCCCCGCGGCCTGCCGGCGACCGGCCATCAGCGACCGGCGCTCCGCGCCTGTGACTTGCGACACGCGACTTGTGACGAGGCTCCAATGACATCGACGCTCCCCGCACCAGCGACCACCCAGGACACGTTCCCGATCAACGGGACGGACTTCATCGAGTTCTACGTCGGCAACGCCCGGCAGGCGAGCCTCTACTACCGCGCCGCCTTCGGGTTCCAGCTCGTGGGGTACCGCGGGCCGGAGACCGGCACCCGCGACCGCGCCAGCTATCTGCTGCAGCAGAACAAGATCCGGTTCGTGCTCACGACCGCGCTCACGCCCGACCACCCGGTGGCGGAGCATGTGCACCGGCACGGCGACGGTGTGCGCGACCTGGCCCTCTGGGTGGACGACGCGCGGGAGGCCTTCGCCCGGGCCGTCGAGCGCGGGGCCGAGCCGGCATACGAGCCCACGGTGCTCCGGGACGATGACGGCGAGGTGGTGATGGCCGGCATCCGCACCTATGGCGACACCATCCACTCGCTGGTGGAGCGGCGGAACTACCGCGGGCTCTTCCTGCCGGGGTTCCACCCCGTCCAGCCGGTCTACTCCCCGCCCGACGTCGGCCTGCAGTACGTCGACCACTGCGTCGGCAACGTGGAGCTGGGCCGGATGAACCACTGGGTGTCGTTCTACGAGACCGTCCTCGGCTTCAAGAACCTCATCTCGTTCGACGACCAGGACATCTCCACCGAGTACTCGTCGCTCATGTCGAAGGTCGTGGCCAACGGGAACGAGCGCATCAAGTTCCCGATCAACGAGCCGGCGGCGGGGAAGAAGAAGTCCCAGATCGACGAGTACCTCGAGTTCTACCGCGGCCCGGGCGTGCAGCACATCGCGCTCATCACCCACGACATCATCCGCACCGTGAGCGAACTGCGCCGGCGCGGCGTCGAGTTCCTGCGCGTGCCAGCCACCTACTACGACGACCTGCTGGACCGCGTCGGCTCGATCGATGAGGACGTCGCGCCGCTGCGCGACCTCGACATTCTGGTGGACCGCGATGACGAGGGCTACCTGCTCCAGATCTTCACCAAGCCGGTCGAGGATCGCCCGACGGTGTTCTACGAGATCATTCAGCGCAAAGGCGCCCGCAGCTTCGGCAAGGGCAACTTCAAGGCGCTGTTCGAGGCCATCGAGCGGGAGCAGGCGGCCCGGGGCAATCTCTGAGATGCCAGGTGTCGGGAGCCGGGGGCCAGGGTGTTGCGCCGCCCGAGGGTGACCCGAGGCTCCTGACACCTGACGTCTGAACCTGACACCTGGCACCTGGAACCTTTCCATGCCGATCTACCACACGCTTGGCACGGTCCCCCGCAAGCGGCACATCGTCTTCCGCCGGCCCGATGGCGGGCTCTACGCCGAGGAGCTGATGGGCCACGAGGGATTCGTGGGCACCTCGTCCTTGCTCTACCATGTCCATCCGCCCACGACGGTGAAGGCCGCGCGAAAAGTGCGGGACATCGTGTGGGAGCCGGATCAGGACACCTCGCTCCGCCATCGTCACTTCCTCACCTCGCGGGCGCGGAAGGGCGGCAGCCCCACGCTGGATCGCATCCCGGTGCTCTTCAACGCCGACATCGCGATGCTCTACGTCGAGCCCGACGAGAACGACGCGCACTTCTATCGGAACTCCCAGGCCGACGAGTGCGTGTACGTGGTGGAGGGGCAGGGGACGCTCGAGTCCGTCTTCGGCGATCTGCCGGTCCGCCAAGGCGACTATGTCCTCATCCACCGGAACATCCTGCACCGCTGGCGCTTCGATCTCGCGGCGGGCCCGACCAAGCTGGTCGTGTTCGAGAGCCGGGGCCACATCCGGTTCCCCAGGCGCTACCGCAACGAGTTCGGCCAGCTGCTCGAGGGGGCGCCGTTCTGCGAGCGGGACATCCGCCGGCCCACGGAGCTGCGCACGCACGACGAGAAGGGCGACTTCCCGATTCTCGTCAAGCAGTACAACGCGATCAACGAGCTGGTGCTCGATCACCACCCGTTCGACGTGGTGGGCTGGGACGGCTACTTCTATCCGTGGGCGTTCAACATCCACGATTTCGAGCCCATCGTGGGCCGGATTCACCAGCCGCCCCCGGTGCATCAGACCTTCCAGGGCGACGGGTTCGTGATCTGCAGCTTCTGCCCGCGCCCCTATGACTTTGATCCGGAGGCGGTCCCGGCGCCCTACAACCACTCGAACGTGGACTCTGACGAGGTGCTGTTCTATGCCTCGAGCGAGTTCATGAGCCGCAAGGGGATCGAGTACGGCAGCATCACGCACCACCCGGACGGGCTGCCCCACGGGCCGCATCCGGGGCGGGCGGAGGCGAGCATTGGCGCCAGGTACACCAACGAGCTGGCGGTGATGATGGACTCCTTCCGGCCGCTCAAGGTGGCGCGCGCGGCCACCGAATTCGAGGATCCGGCGTATCACCGGAGCTGGATCGAACAGCAGCACGCCGCGTTCAATCCGCCCACCTCCTGACCCTTGACCGTCGGCCGCTCACGCGGGACTCCCCGGCGCGCGGCGTCAGGGTCGGTGAGGTGCGGTCGACGGACCATGGTCAACGGAATCAAGCACTTGCATGGGATGGGAGGGCTGACTATAATGGTGGCCCGCTTGGAACCGGTGGTTCGCGAGCGGGCGGTCGGGTGGGGTGGTGGCAGCGAGGTAATCGCAACTCCCCCTTGACGATGCGATCCTGACGCAGTATGATTCGAGGCTGCTTCGGAAACGGAGCGGCGCGAAGAATCAGCCAGGCTCTTTGACAAGTGATGTGTGTGAATCGTGATGGGGTGCGGACCCTGTGATCCCGCCGGCGCAGAGGCTGGTGGGGAAGGGTACACAACACTCTGAATCGTGATTCGGACGACAGACTAGTCGTTCGATCTGGAGCTGTATCAAAATCTCTTTGGAGAGTTTGATCCTGGCTCAGGACGAACGCTGGCGGCGTGCTTAACACATGCAAGTCGCACGGGGCCCGCAAGGGCTCAGTGGCGGACGGGTGCGTAACACGTGAGGAACATGCCCATCGGTGGGGGACAGCCGGCCCAACGGCCGGGTAATACCGCGTACGACGGCGGTGCCGCATGGCGCTGCCGTGAAAGCAGCAATGCGCCGATGGAGTGCCTCGCGGCCTATCAGCTAGTTGGTGAGGTAACGGCTCACCAAGGCGACGACGGGTAGCTGGTCTGAGAGGATGGCCAGCCACATTGGGACTGAGACACGGCCCAGACTCCTACGGGAGGCAGCAGTGGGGAATATTGCGCAATGGCCGAAAGGCTGACGCAGCGACGCCGCGTGTGGGATGAAGGTCTTCGGATTGTAAACCACTGTCGGGAGGGACGAAGCTCTGACGGTACCTCCAAAGGAAGCACCGGCTAACTCTGTGCCAGCAGCCGCGGTAATACAGAGGGTGCGAGCGTTGTCCGGAATCACTGGGCGTAAAGGGCGCGTAGGTGGCCAGGTAAGTAGGGGGTGAAATGCTGCGGCTCAACCGCAGCGCTGCCTCCTAGACTGTCTGGCTGGAGCACAGTAGAGGCAGGTGGAATTCCCGGTGTAGCGGTGGAATGCGTAGAGATCGGGAAGAACACCAGTGGCGAAGGCGGCCTGCTGGGCTGTTGCTGACGCTGAGGCGCGACAGCGTGGGGAGCAAACAGGATTAGATACCCTGGTAGTCCACGCCGTAAACGATGGGTACTAGGCGTCGGGGGGAGCGACCCTCCCGGTGCCGTCGCTAACGCAGTAAGTACCCCGCCTGGGGAGTACGGCCGCAAGGCTGAAACTCAAAGGAATTGACGGGGGCCCGCACAAGCGGTGGAGCATGTGGTTTAATTCGAAGCAACGCGAAGAACCTTACCTGGGCTTGACATGCACGGGAAAGCCGGTGGAAACATCGGCCCCTCTTCGGAGTCCGTGCACAGGTGCTGCATGGCTGTCGTCAGCTCGTGTCGTGAGATGTTGGGTTAAGTCCCGCAACGAGCGCAACCCTCTTCCCTAGTTACCAGCGGGTCATGCCGGGCACTCTAGGGAGACTGCCGGTGTCAAACCGGAGGAAGGTGGGGATGACGTCAAGTCATCATGGCCCTTACGTCCAGGGCGACACACGTGCTACAATGGCCGGTACAGAGCGTCGCCAGCCCGCGAGGGTGAGCTAATCGCCGAAAGCCGGTCTAAGTTCGGATTGTAGTCTGCAACTCGACTACATGAAGCTGGAATCGCTAGTAATCGCGGATCAGCCACGCCGCGGTGAATACGTTCCCGGGCCTTGTACACACCGCCCGTCACGCCATGGAAGCTGGGGGGACCTGAAGTCGGTGGGCTAACCGCAAGGAGGCAGCCGCCAAAGGTCAATTCAGTGACTGGGGCGAAGTCGTAACAAGGTAGCCGTAGGGGAACCTGCGGCTGGATCACCTCCTTTCTGGAGCAACGAGTAGACCCGGTTCGCGGGCCGAAAGTTCTCTGGTGTCGCCCGCACTCCATCGCGATCTCACGCACAGCACTTTTCTGCTCTTTGACAACCGAAGGTCGAATGGTGTGCGGTGTGTCGGTGCCCGGGCGCAAGCACGGGTGGCTCGATGCACCGGGTGAAAGGACGAATCACCGATAGAAGGATTTGAGATCAAACGCAATAAGGCACACGGTGGATGCCTTGGCATCGAGAGGCGATGAAGGTCGTGGTAAGCTGCGATAAGCCTGGGGGAGCTGCAAACAAGCCGAGATCCCAGGATGACCGAATGGGGCAACCCGGCGGATCGCGAGATCCGTCACCCCGCAAGGGGAGCCAACCCGGGGAACTGAAACATCTCAGTACCCGGAGGAAAAGAAATCAACCGAGATTCTCCTAGTAGCGGTGAGCGAACGGGGAACAGGCCAAACCGGAGGAGCTTGCTCCTCCGGGGTTGTGGGACCACAACATGGGATGCACGACGCCAGAGTGAAGCGGCCTGGAATGGCCCGCCACAGACGGTGAAAGCCCGGTAACTGGACGCGTACGGCCCCTAGTGGGATCCCGAGTAGCGCGACGCACGTGGAATGTCGCGTGAATCCGGGGGGACCACCCTCC
>JBMOPM010000063.1:0-11658 GCA_049323575.1 Gemmatimonadota bacterium
TGGTGGCTGGCGGCCCGGGCCGCCAGCCACCGATCGTCAGAGCGCTCGGTCTACTTCGCCGGCGCAGCGCCACCGGTCGAGTACGCCACCTGCGTCCTGCTGCCCTTCGGCGACACCCGCACGTAGCCCTGCATCTCCTGGTGCAGCGCCGAACAGAAGTCCGTGCAGTAGAAGGGGAAGACGCCCGGCTGCCGCGGGACCCACACCAGCGTCCGCGTCTGGCCCGGCATGATCAGCAGCTCGGCGTTCTGGGCGCCGAACACGGCGAAGCCGTGCGGCACGTCCCAATCCTGCTCGAGGTTGGTGACGTGGAAGAACACCGAATCGCCCACCTGAATCCCCTCGATGTTGTCGGGCGCGAAGTGGCTGCGAATCGCCGTCATGTAGACGTCCACCCGGCTGCCCCGGCGGACGACCTTCACGTCCTTCTCGTTCTTCGTGGCGTTCGGATCCTTGTTTCCGGCCAGGGCGTAGGTCTTCACCTGCCGGTCCTTGATCACCGAAGCCAGGATGCCCTGCGCGTAGTGCGGCTCGCCGACCGTCGGGAAATCGAGCAGCAGCTTCATCTTGTCGCCGCTGATGTCGATGAGCTGCGCGGCCTGGTTGAGCTCGGGCCCGGTGGGCAGGTAGCGGTCCTTGGTGATCTTGTTCATCGCCAGGAGGTACTTGCCCCACGGTTTCCTCGAATCGCCGCCCGGGATCATGATGTGGCCGAGCGAGTAGTAGGTCGGGATCCGGTCAAGCACCGTGCAGTCCGACACCCGCCACTTCACCACTTCCGAGGAGACGAACATGGACGTGTAGGCGTTGCCCTTGCCGTCGAACTCGGAATGGAGCGGGCCCAGGCCGGGGTTCTTCACCTCGCACGAGAGCACGGCCTCGTACTTGAGCACCGGGATCCCGTCGATCTCCTTCTCGAACGCCCTGGCCTCGATCGCCTTGAGCATCTTCGCGAACGAGTGCACCGGGATCACGGTGGCGAGCTTGCCACCGGCCGCGATGAACTCGCCGGTCGGGTCCACGTCCACGCCATGCGGTGACTTCGGCGTCGGCAGGTAGTAGACCATCCCGGGGCAGGCCGCCGGCGTGAGCACCTTGACGCCGGATTTCATCTCGGAGACGGCATAGTGGCCGTCGGTCATGTAGTTGTGCGCGTACCTGGCCGGCCGCGTCTCGGCCTTGCCCTGCGCCACGCACTCCTCCGCCCGCTTCCAGTTGACGGCGGCGATGAAATCCTTGTCGTTCTGCGAGGCGTTGACCTCCTTCAGGGTGTGGGCCTGCTCGCTGTTGTAGGAGGTGAAGAAGGACCACCCGTGCGACGGGCCCTTGCCCGAGTGCGACAGGTCGTAGTCGAAGCCCGGCATCAGGATCTGGAAGGCCAGATCCATCCGGCCGGTGGCCTTGTCGACTTTGATGAAGCTGAGCGTGCCGCCGAACTTTGCCTTGTAATCGGCGATCGACACGTCCTGCTGCGGGATCGGCACGCTGAAGCGCGTGCCCGCCACGACGTATTCGCTGTTCTGCGTGGTGAAGGGTGACGAGTGGTTCCCGGCCGAGTTCGGGATTTCGATGATCTCCTTCGTCTCCATCTCGGCCAGGTCGATCCGGGCCACCCGCGGCGTGTTGTTCGCGTTCACGAAGATCCAGCGCCCGTCAGGCACGCCGTCGGTCATCGAGAGTTCCGGATGGTGGGCGTCGTCCCATGGAATGAAGCCGTGGCTCGTCATCAGCATCGGCTTGGTCTGCTCGCTGTACCCCCAGCCCTTCTCCGGGTACTGAGAGAACACGGGGATGTCGCGCAGCAGGCGGCCGGACGGCAGCGCATACACCGGCATGTTGCCGCTGAAGCCGCCCGAGACGAAGGCGTAGAACTCATCGTACTTGCCGGGCGCCACGTACACCTTGCTCGCGGCGTCCGCCGCCGCGCCGGCGGGAGTCGTCTGCGTCGTGCGGCCGCAACTCACCGCCACGGCGGCGCCCGCGACGGCCAGGGCCAGGCCGGTCAGGAGGCGGGGGTTGAACGTGTTGCGGGACATAGGAAACGTCTCCTTGCTGTGAGTAAGGATCGGGCGGCGCTCCGCGCGCGCTGCCGCGCGACGCTAGTGCGCCTCGGCCCGCAGGTACTCCACCACCTCGCGCGCTTCCTGCTGCGTCAGCCCCTGGTTGGGCATCGGCGTCAGATGCTCCGCGAGGAGCTGCTTCGCCACGGGATGGCGCTGGATCATCTCCGCGGGATTGAGGATCATGTTCATGATGTAGGCGGCGGTCCGCCGCTTCGTGACGGCACCCAGCGCGGGCCCCACGTACTTCTCTTCCAGCTTGTGGCAGGCCGAGCATTTGGCCTCGAACACGGCCTTGCCCTTCTCCGCCATCGCCTGGTCGATCGACGCCGGCAGCGCCACGATCTCGGTGACCGGGCCGATCCCGTTCTCCATCTGGAAGGGCGTGAGGTCGCCGCCTGCCGACTCGGCCCCGGCAGGAGCCGCCGCAGCCTCCCCCCCACCGCCCGCGGCGGCGCCGGCGGCCTCCTTCCCCCCGCAGCCCGCCCACGCCGCCGCCAGCAGCAGCAGCCCCAGCCCCGTTCCTGTTCTCGTGCGTGTGCCAAGCATCGCGTTTCCCTGATGTGTTTGGACGTCCCAAATGTCTTTACCGGCAGATCCGGTTTTCATGAAATGCTTGTAAACCTCTCTTCATCTATCCCGCCCCCCATCGGCCCGCGGTGTGCCAACTCCGGCCTCGACCTCGCGGGATCGAGATATTATCATATGCCCATGATAATATCAACTAGTAGATTGCGGCATGGTTCCTATAGTCGACCCGGGCTGAACGCCATGTTGTCCCAGACCGCCGAATACGCCCTGCGCACCGTGCTGTACCTCGCCGAGCACAGTGGCGATCAGCCCGTGCGCGCGACGCAACTGGCGCAGGCGCTCAAGGTGCCGCGGAACTACCTCTCCAAGACGCTCCACCTGCTCGCGCGGGAGGGCATCCTGGCATCCAGCCGCGGCAAGACGGGCGGCTTTCGCCTCGCGAGGCCGCCCGAGGACATCACCGTTCTCGATGTGATCGGGCCGTTCGACCGCATCGAGCAGCGCAGGGAATGCCTGCTGGGACGGCCGACGTGCAGCGACGCGACCCCGTGCGCGGCCCACGCCAGGTGGAAGGACGTCTCGGCGCAGCTCTCCGCGTTCTTTCGGGACACCACGATCGGGGACCTGATCGGGACCGGCCGGGTATCCAGCGGTCGGGCCGTCGCGTCTTCGGGCCAACCGACCCGCCCCAGGTAATGCACGCCCGACGCCTGGCGACCGACCTTCCCGACAGGCTGGTGTGACTGTCGGTGCGAAGTTTGCATTGCTGGTCCCCCGGCATCCCCGGGCGGGGTCGGGGAGCTTTCCGTGTCCGGAGTGGTAATGATGCTCGTGCGCCGGTGCATTCTCGGGTTCGTGCTGATCGCGGCCTCCGCCGTGATCGCGGCCGCGCAGGCGCCTGGCGCAGGTGGGCTGGGGGCGGGCGCGGGGGTCGAGGGACCCCGGCTCATCGTGCGGGAAGTGGCCGACCGCTCATTGCGGGACGTGGCCGTCGCCATCACCGACGTTCTGTCGCCGGTCATTCTCTACAACCCGCTCCTCATGGGCCAACTGGGCCCCGATCTGGCCACGTTCTTCTTCGCCCACGAATACGCCCACATCGAGGCGGGGCACCATCGCGCGGCCTGGTTCGAGCGACGGGGTCTGCCTTCCGCGACGATCGACAGCGAGCTGCGCCGCCAGGAACTGGAGGCGGATTGCCTGGCCGGCCAGCGCCTGGGCAGCGTGCGACGCGAATCGGTCCTCGCGGCCCTGGAGTTCTTCCGGCTGCAGGGGGATGCCTCCTTCGACGTCCAGCATCCGAGCGGGGCGGACCGCACGGCCAACCTGCAGGTCTGCCTGCCGGAGCAGCTCTCGCGGCCGCCGCTGGCGCCGATCCTGCGCGGGGCGAGCGGACGCGGCGAATAGTCGGCGTTGCACGACCCGGGTCGCCGGTGGCGAGGAGCCGGTGGCCCGGTCGCCCCGTGGCTTCTTTCGCTCCCCCTCTTCCCTAATTCATCAGTTGGCTGCAGTTTCGGCTCTTGTCGGCGCTCCGTTCTCAGCGCCGGTTCCTCGAGTATCCCCTTGTATAGCGTGCCGAGCGACCCCGCCGCCAGCGGCACGCGTGTGTCCACCCCACAGTCGGAGCCGAGCATGACGCAGCCGAAGTCGAGCCATCCCTCACGCCAACCCGTGACCCGGTGGCTCTTGGCCGGGCTCGCCGTTCTGGGCCTCGCCGCCACGCCACCGGCGGCCGCGCAGCAGGGCGGTACCGGGACGATCCGTGGCAAGGTGACGCGGTCGGACGATCATTCGCCGATCACGGTGCAGGTCAGCGTGGCGGGGACCGGTCTCGCCGCCAGTACCGGAACCGACGGGCGCTACGTGATCTACCGAGTCCCGGCGGGCCCGCAGACGCTGGTCTTCCGCTGGCCCGGCTACCGTCCCGCCGAGTTCAAGGTGACGGTGGTGGCAGGTGAGACGGTGACCGCGGACGCCGCGCTGGAACCCGTGCCGGTGGCCCTGGGCGAGCTGGTGGTGGAGGCGGCCTCGCGTACGCCGGAGCGCGTGGTGGAGGCGCCGGCGGCGGTGACCGTGATCGACCCGTACGTCACTGCGACCACGTCGATCACCGGCCAGCCGCCGCTCGCGCTGCAGGCCGTGCCGGGCGTGGATCTGGTGCAGAACGGGATGAACGACTTCAACCTCAACGCCCGCGGGCTCAACTCCTCGCTCAACCGGCGCGTGCTGGTGCTCCAGGACGGACGCGATCTCGCGATGGCGTTCCTGGGGGCCCAGGAATGGAACGCGATGGCCGCGCCGCTCGAGGACATGACGCGGATGGAGATGGTCCGCGGTCCCGGGTCGGCGCTGTTCGGCGCCAACGCGTTCAACGGCGTGCTCAACATCGTGACGCCGAAGGCGCGCGACATCGTGGGGACCAAGCTCACGATGGGCGGCGGCGAGCTCAGCACCTTCCGCGCCGACCTGCGCCACGCCCGCGTGTTCGGCCAGGGCCGCTTCGGCTTCAAGGCGAACGTGGGCTACAACACCAGTGACACGTGGACGCGGTCGCGTACCTCGTTCGACGGGAGAGACATCGTCCGCGAGTACGCCGTCGCCACCGACTCGGTGCCGCGCGGGTTCGGCTCGAACCTGAGCACGGAGCTGGTACCGCTCAAGGGCCAGTCGAAGGATGCCACCACGGGCGCCGCGATCGGCGACCCGGACGCGCTGCAGAACGTGTACGGCTCGGCCCGCTTCGACTACTACACCGCGGGCGGCGCGGTCGGCACCATCGAGGGCGGCTACGCCGACGTGCGCAACGAGACCGCGGTCACCGGCATCGGCCGGGTGCAGGTGCTGCACACGGTGCGTCCGTGGCTCAGGGCCAGCTGGGACGCCGAGCACTTCAGCCTCATGGCGTACTACAACGGACGCGAAACCAAGGACGACCAGCGCGCGCTGAGCACCGGCGCCGGCCTCCGGGAGACGGCCGCCATCTATCACGTCGAGGGCCAGTACAACCGCCAGTTCGCCGGGGATCGGGCCCGCGTGGTCCTGGGCGCCTCGTACCGGAACTACAATCTCAATACCGAGGGGACGCTCATGCGGCCCCAGAACGACGACCGCAGCGACAATTACGGGGCGGCGTTCGGGCAGTTCGAGTGGAAGTTCGGGCCGAAGTTCAAGGCGGTGGCGGCCGCACGGTATGACGACGGCAATCTCATCAAGGGGCAGTTCAGCCCGAAAGCCGCGCTGGTCTTCACGCCCTCGCCCAACCACGCATTCCGCGCGACGTACAACCGCGCCTTCCAGACCCCGAACTACTCCGAGTTCTTCCTCCAGGTGAACATCCCGGGCGACAAGCTGGTGCCGTTCGCCACGGTGGAGGCCGGACTCGAACAGTTGTTCAACACGGTGCGCACGCTGCCGGGGGCGCCGCCGCTCCCCAGCAGCCTGCCCTGGAACTTCAGCGCGACCACACGCGCCTACGCCCTCGGCAACCAGAACCTCGACGTCGAGAAGGTCAACGGGTACGAGGTGGGCTACAAGGGCACCTTCGGCCGCAAACTGTCGGTCTCGGTGGACCTGTGGCTCAACTCGGTGAAGGACTTCGTGACCGACCTGCTGCCGGGCGGCGCGAACCCGACGTACCAGCCGTTCTTGCTGACCGCGGGCGACATCAACGTGCCGGCCAACCTCGCCGCCATCGAGCAGTACGTGAACGCGGCGCCGCTGCCGGCGGCCTCCAAGGCGCAGCTGCTGGCCTCGGTGGCGCAGCTCCGGGGCGGCTATACCGCGATCAGCGCCTTCGCCTGCACCACGCCCGGTCAGGGCGGCTGCCGCGGGCCGCTGGTGGCGACACTGGAGGACGGCAGCAAGGCGCTGGTCGTCTCCTACGGCCAGGCCGGCCGGGTGAAGCAGCGCGGCATCGAGGTGGGCGTGGGCTACAACATCACGTCCGAGTTCCGCGCGGACCTGGGCTACGCCTTCTTCGACAGCGAGTACTTCAACAGCACGCTCGAGGGCGTCCAGCAGGGTGACCTCGTGCAGCCCAATACGCCGAAGCACAAGGGCTCGGCCGGCCTCTCGTACGTCGGCCAGCGGCTCGACTTCAGCGCCCAGGTGCTCCTGCAGGACGGGTTCCAGTGGGCCGCCGGCGTGTACGCGGGCTGGGTGCCGTCGTCCCAGATCGTCAACGCGAACCTGGGCTTCAAGATCAACAACAACCTCCGCGTCTTCGCCAACGCGATGAACCTGTTCGACCAGCAGCGCTACAGTCTCTTCGCCGGCTCGGTGAACGGGCGGCGGATTCTGGGCGGGGTGACGACGACGTTCTGAGCCACGGCAACGGCGGTAGCCGCGGTAACCACGTTACCGCCGCTACCGCCGTCCTTGCTGTCTTCCTCTCCGGGCCGTAACGTGGCCCATGCGCCACCTCCTCCTCTTCGATACCTCCGCGCTGCTCGACCACGCCGGAACCGCGGCGCAGCTCTGGCGAACGCATACGGCGCTCCTCGCGTACCTCGCGCTCAGCCGCGGCGCCCGGGCTCCGCGCGATGTGCTGGCACGCCTGCTGTGGCCCGATGCCGGCGACCACGGCGCGCGGCTCTCGCTCCGGCAGGCGCTCTTCCGGCTCCGGAAGGAGGCGGGCGAGGTGGTCCGGAGCGATGGCGATATGCTCGAGGTCTGCGACGACATGCTCGAGGTGGATGTCATCGGGTTCGAGCTGGACGTGGCCGCGGGGCGCTGTGCCGCCGCGGCCGCGCGCTACACCGGCGACCTCCTCGCCGACTTCGTGTTTCCCGGCAGCCTCGGTTTCGAGCAATGGCTCGACGGGGAACGCGCGCGTCTCCGGACGCGCGCGGCGGAGATGCTGCAGCGCGTGGTGGACGACGCCACGAGCCAGGCCGCATGGTCCAGGGCGGTGCAGTGGGCCGAGCGCTGGACCCGGCTGTTTCCGCTGAGCGATGCCGCGGCGGAGCGGCTGATCGCGCTGTATGCGCAGACCGGCGATCGCCAGCGAGCCATGCTGGCCTACCAGGATTTCGCCCGCCGGCTCCACGACGACCTCGACGCGGCGCCGGGGCGCCGGGTGGAGAACCTGATCGCGCGGATCCGGCGGGTGTCGCGCCCGCTGGAGCCCGTGTCCCTGACACCCACGGCCACCGGACCCGCGCCCGAGGCCCCGTTCGTGGGCCGGTCCGACGAGTTCGGCCGGCTGGTGGGGCGCTGGCAGCGGGCCAGGAGCGCGCAGCGGCAGATCGCGCTGGTGTCGGGGCCGGCCGGCATCGGAAAGTCCCGGCTGACGAGGGAGTTCGCTCAGCGGATCCGGTTGTCGGGCGGGACCGTCCTGGCCGCGCGGGCCTGTGAGATGGAGCGGATGGTATCGCACGTGGCGCTGGCGGAGCTCTTCGCCGGGGCGGCAGAAGCGCCCGGCGTCACGGCCGTCGATCCCGCGAAGCTGGCGGAGGCCGGGCGCGTCGTCCCGAGGATCGCGCAGCGCTTCACCCGGAACGGCGGCGAACCCTCGGGGCCCGTCGCCATGACCCCGCAGCTGCTCGACGCGATGCGCGCGCTCACCGAGTCGCTGGCCGAGGAGACACCCGTGCTGCTGGTGCTCGAGGACGCGCACCACGCCGACGCCGAGACCCTCGCCGTGATCTGCCACGTGCTGCGCCAGCTCCCTGCGGCGCGCCTGCTGGCCGTATTGACCGCCACCGACACGGGATCCGCGGACGGCACGCCGGTGGGCAGCCTGTTCCGATCCTTCGGGCGCGAGGCGAGCGATTGCATGGAGCGGATCGCGCTCGGGCCGCTCGGGGAGCATGATGTACGGGATCTGGCGCTGCTGCTGGTGACCGCGCAAAGCGGCGTCGATGTCGCCGGCGAGCTCTATCACGCGAGCGGCGGACATCCGGGGCAGCTCGTCGCGCTGCTCCGGCAGCGGTAGGCCCTCGCCGACCTACCGCCCGCGCGACTCCTCGGCGAGCAGACGCTCCTTCCGCTCGATACCCCAGCGATAGCCGCCGAGCGCGCCGTCCTCCCGCACCACCCGATGGCAGGGCACCACCAGCGCGATGGGGTTGGTGGCGCAGGCCCGCGCCACGGCGCGGGCCGCGCCCGGCGCGCCGAGTTCGGCCGCGATCTCGCCATAGGTGCGCGTGGTGCCGAAGGGAATGCGGCGAAGGGCGGCCCACACGCGGAGCTGGAAGTCGGTGGCGGGCACATCCACGGGCAGGCGGTCGCGCGCGGCGTCGCCCTCGAGCAGCCGCAGGACGCCATCCACCCATTCCGCCAGCCCCTCATCGTCCCGGAGTCGCACGGCGCGGGGGTATTCATCCGCGAGCAGCGCCTCGACCGCCGCATCGGACTCGCCCAGAATCACGGCAGCGACGCCCCGATCGGTGGCGCCTGCCAGCAGACGGCCCACGGGTGAATCCACGATGGTGTACCGGATCCGGACGCCGAGTCCGCCGCGCCGGTACTGCGCTGGCGTCATGCCGATCGCGGCTGGCGCGGCCTGGTACGCGCTGCTGCTCGAGTTGAACCCGGCCTCGTACACGGCCCGGCCCACCGTCACCTCGCTTCGGAGCGACGAGCGGAGCCGGTGGGCACGCGCCGCGGCCGCATACGCGCGAGGGGAGACCCCGACGATCCGCTTGAATGCTCGCTGCAGGTGGAACGGGCTCAGGCCCACCTCTTCGGCCAGGCGGTCGAGCGAGATGCGCAGGTCGGCGTGCGCGTCGAGATAGGCCCGCGCACGCGCCACCTGCTCCTGCACGGCCGGCCCCATCGGGTGATCCGGCCGGCATCGCTTGCAGGGCCGGAAGCCGGCCGCGGCCGCGGCCTCGGGTGCGGCGAAGAACATCACGTGGCGCCGGGCTGGCCGGCGCGACGGGCAGATGGGCCGGCAGTAGACGCGGGTGGTGCGCACGGCGTAGACGAACTTCCCGTCGAAGCGGGGATCGCGATCGACCACCGCCTGCCAGGCGGCATCGGGAAGGGACGGGGCGGCGCTCATGGACCGCAAGCTACGGTGCGGAGCGTGGGCGGGCTACCGGAATCTTGCGATCAAAACCGATGCCTGCCGCCGATCATCGCTTCGCCTTCCGGCGGTCCCGCACCCGCCCCGCCACGATCGTCACGTTGTCCGTGGCGCCGCGGTCGAGCGTGAGCTGGAGCAGGTTGCGGCAGATGTGCTCCGATGACGCGCTGGTCCGGAGCTGCTCGGCGATCTCGGCGTCGGACACGTGCTTGGTGAGGCCGTCGGTGCAGAGGAGCATGACGTCGTCCCACTGCGCGTCGGTGACGGTGATCACCGGCCGGGCCTCGCGCGCGCCGAGGGCGCTGGAAAGCACGTGGGCCAGAGGAGACGCGCTGGCCTTCTCCTGGGCCAGTGCGCCGGCGTCCACCAGCGCCTGGGCGATCGTCTGATCCTTGGAGAGCTGTTCCAGCTGGCCGACGCGCAGGCGATAGCAGCGGCTGTCCCCCACCTGAATCAGGTACGCCCGCGGCCACATCACGACCACCATCGTGAGCGTCGTGGCGGTGCCCTCGGCCTCCTCGCGGATCACCTCGTCGCTGCGGAGCACGGAGCGCTCCAGCTCCTCGAGCAGGAGCTGCTCGCGGGCGGGATCGTGATGCGAATAGAACCGCATCGTATGGGTGACGTAGTCGGCGATGACCCGCACGGCGGTGCCGCTGGCCTTCTTGCCGCCCGGCCGGCCACCCACGCCGTCGGCCACGAGGAAGACGAACCCCCGCGAGGAGCTGATGAGCGGCGGTAGCTGGTCCGGCTCGAGGCTCGTGTCGTGGAGGTACATCGTCTTGTGGAGGCTCGCGATGAGGAACTGATCCTCGTTGTTGGACCGGACCAGCCCGACATGGGTGAGCCCGAAGACATCGACGTCTTCATCGGCGGGACGCAACGGCATCGTCTGGGACACGGGACGCGTCATGGGGCCTGGCCGGAGAGCGAGACCCCAAGTTGGCCGCAGGCACCGGGCGGCGCTAGGGCGCGGAAATGTGCCCCGACGGCCGGCCAGGATCCGACCGGGTGCGGGGCAGATGCTGGCAGGCGTTCCCCTGGCCGGACCGCACGGGGCGCCCGCGGGCGGGGGCTTGACGGCGATAATACGAATACGTACTATTTGAACACGAACTATGTCCAAGTCTCCTCCGTCTCCACGTGCCCTGCGCCGGGATCCGCGCGTGGCCACCTGCTTCCGGTTCCTTCGCGTGGCCGGGGACGTCCTCGCCATGAGCGACGCCTGTCTGAGCCAGGTGGGGCTTTCGCACAACCGCTTCACCATCCTGTTCCTGCTCTGCCGTGCGGATGACGCCGGCCTTACACCCTCCGAGCTCGCCGACCGGCTCGGCGTGCCGCGCGCGACGATGACGGGCCTGCTCGACGGGCTGGAGCGCGACGGGCTCATCCAGCGCGTGCGGACTGCGTCCGACCGGCGGTCGGTGATGATCCGGCTCACCAGCCGCGGCCGGGCGTTCGTCGATCGGGATGTGCCGGTGCACTGCGAGCGGATGAGCGCGCTGATGAACGTGCTGGACGAATCCGAACGCAAAGCGCTGGACGCCATCCTGACCAAGCTGGAGGCGGCGGTGGGAGAGATGAAATGAGGCCGACGATGCGCTTTCAGATGTGGCGCCGCGCCGTGGCGCTGGTGATTCTGCTGCCTGCCCTGCCCTGTCATCTCGCCGCGCAGCGGCTCACGCTCCGCGAGGCGTTCGCCCGGGCCGACTCGCTGGCATTCGCCAACCGGATCGCCGCGGGAGAGGCGCGCGCCCAGCGGGGCCAGGCCGATGCGGCCCTGCGGGGCATCCTCCCCACGGTACGCGTGGAGGGGAGCTGGATGCGCACCACCGATCCCCTGAACGCGTTCGGTTTCCAGCTCCGCCAGCGGATCGTGAGCCAGGCGAGTTTCGATCCCGCGCACCTCAACCGGCCCGATCCCATCAGCAACGTCGGCGCGGCCACCGTGGCGGAGGTACCGCTCTTCAACGGCGACGCCTGGTTCGGTCGCGCGGCTGCGCGCGGTGCCGCGGCGGCCGCCGACGCGGGTGCGGC
>JBMOPM010000064.1:0-11658 GCA_049323575.1 Gemmatimonadota bacterium
GGTCCGCGCTGGCCCGGATCGACACGCTGGTCGTACTGATGGGGATCGGTCGGCTGCAACAGGTGGTGGAACGGCTGCTGCGCGCCGGCCGCGGCGCCACCACGCCGGTGGCGATCATCGAACGCGGCACGCGGCCGGACCAGCGGATCATCACGGGACTGCTGCGCGACATCGTCGGTCTGGCCGAGCGGGCGCACGTGCGGCCACCGGCGGCGATCGTGATCGGAGAGGTCGTGCGGTTCCGCGCAGCGCTGGTCGGCTCGCGGTCGGGATCGGCGAGCGAGACGCCGGTGGACCGCTCATGAGTGCGGAGCGCGGGCTGCTCCATCGGCAGACAAAGGCTCGTGGTTCCTGCGCCGTGCCGACTCTCCGGTGCCTGCTCGCCGCCATCGCACCCATCGCTCGGCGCCGCCCGGATGCGGGCGGCAGGCCGGTACGGAACGCCACGAGAAGCCGAGCAGCCCGGCGGAGCCTCGCATTGACCTGGGCGCTGGGCGCGCTCGCGCCGATGGGTGCCTGCCAGTCTCCCGGGCTGCCACGCGCCGTGACCCTGCTGAACGCCTCCTATGATCCCACGCGGGAGTTCTACCGCGACGTCAACGACGCGTTCGCGCGGGCGTGGCGAGCGCGAACGGGGCAAACGGTGGTCATCCACCAGTCGCACGGCGGTTCGGGCAAGCAGGCGCGCTCCGTGATCGACGGACTCGAGGCCGACGTCGTGACGCTGGCCCTGGCGTACGATATCGACCGGATCGCCGAACAGAGCGGGCTCGTGGCAGCGGACTGGCAGACCCGCCTGCCGCACCACAGCGCGCCGTACACGTCCACCATCGTGTTCGTCGTGCGGCACGGGAATCCCAAGCGCATCCGGGACTGGGACGACCTGGTGCGCGGCGACGTCTCCGTCATCACGCCGAATCCCAGGACCGGGGGCGGCGCCAGGTGGAACTATCTCGCCGCATGGGGCTACGCGCTGTTCACGCGGGGCGGGGACAAGGCCGCCGCTCGCGACTTCGTGCGGCGACTGTATCAGCAGGTGCCCGTGCTCGATTCGGGCGCGCGGGGCTCGGCCACCAGCTTCGTGCGGCGCGGCATCGGTGACGTGCTCATCGCGTGGGAGAGCGAGGCACTGCTCGCCCGGCGCGAGATCGGGCCGGAGGCGTTCGACATCGTCGTGCCATCGATCTCCATTCTCGCCGAGCCGCCGGTCGCCGTGGTGGACTCCGTGGCGGCGCGCCATGGCACCAGTCGGGTCGTGCGCGCCTACCTGGAGTTCCTGTATACGCCGACGGGGCAGCGCCTGGCAGCCCGACACTTCTTCCGCCCTCGCGATCCGGCGATCGCTGCCGAGTACGGTCACGTCTTCCCTCCGGTGCGGCTGTTCACCATCGACCAGGTGTTCGGCGGCTGGGCGCGGGCGCACGCCGAGCACTTCCGGGAGGGCGGCGTCTTCGATCAGATCCATGAGCCGGAGATGGCGCGGCGATGAGCAAGCGATCGGTGCTGCCGGGACTCGGGCTCTCGCTGGGCTTCACGACCGCCTACCTGGGGCTGGTGGTGCTGTTCCCGTTGTCCGCCCTGTTCGGGGCGGCAGCGAACGGCGGGTGGACGGCGTTTGCCGACATCCTGCGCGCTCCGCGCGTACTCGCCGCATGCCGTCTCACGCTGGTCACTTCGCTGGTGGCCGCCGGGCTGAACGCGGTGTTCGGCGTGCTGGTGGCATGGGTCCTGGTCCGGTATCGCTTTCCTGGGCGCCGGCTCGTGGATGCGATGGTGGACCTGCCCTTCGCACTGCCCACCGCCGTGGCGGGCATCGCGCTCACCACGCTGTATGCACCTGGCGGCTGGCTGGGCGCAGCGCTGGCGCGCGTCGGTGTCACCGTGGCGTTTACGCCGGCGGGCATCACGGTGGCGCTCATGTTCGTCGGGCTGCCGTTCGTGGTGCGCGCAGTGCAGCCGGTCCTGCAGGACCTCGAGCCGGAACTGGAGGAGGTGGCCGCGAGCCTGGGCGCGAGCCCGGGGCAGGTGGTTCTCCGCGTCATCGGGCCGACGATGCTTCCCGCGATCCTCACGGGGTTCACGCTCGCCTTCGCCCGGGGGCTCGGCGAGTACGGCTCGGTCGTGTTCATCGCAGGCAACATGCCGATGCGGACCGAGGTGGCGCCGCTCCTGATCATGGCGAAGCTGGAGCAGTTCGACTATCCGGGCGCCGCCGCCATCGGCGCGGTCCTTCTGCTGGCGTCGTTCACGATGCTGCTGGCCATCAACCTGCTGCAGGTGGCCGCGCGCCGCCGGCTGGCGGACGGGGAGGAGTGAGGCGATGGCGGCGCCGCTCGAAGCCGGAGGAGCTCGCCGAGCGCTGATCGCGCTGGCGCTCGGCTTCCTGGCCCTGTTCCTGGTGCTGCCCCTCGCGGTGGTCCTCGGGGAGGCGCTCAGCGGGGGCGTGGACGGCTATCGCGCGGCCCTGCGCGATGCCGAGACCGTCGACGCCATCCGGCTCACGCTGATCACGGCGGCCATTGCGGTCCCCCTCAATACACTCTTCGGCATCGCGGCCGCCTGGGCGATCGCCCGGTTCCGGTTTCCGGGCCGGCCGGCGCTCGTCGCGCTGATCGATCTGCCGGTGGCGGTTTCGCCCGTGATCGCAGGGATGATCTTCGCGCTGGTGTTCGGCCGGCACGGCTGGCTCGGCGCCTGGCTCGGCCGGCACGACCTGCAGGTCATCTTCGCGCTGCCGGGCATCGTGCTCGCCACGATGTTCGTCACGGTGCCGTTCGTGGCGCGGGAGCTGATCCCGGTGATGGCGGAACAGGGAAGCGAGGCGGAAGAGGCCGCGCTGTCGCTCGGCGCGAACGGCTGGCAGGTATTCTGCCGCGTCACGCTGCCCGGGATCACGTGGGGCCTGCTCTACGGCGTGATGCTCTCTGGTGCCCGCGCGATCGGCGAGTTCGGCGCGGTGTCGGTGGTGTCGGGACACATCCGCGGGGTCACCACCACCCTGCCGCTCCAGGTCGAGATCCTCTACAACGAGTACCACTTCGTCGGTGCCTTCGCGGCCGCCTCGCTGCTCCTGCTGATGGCGGTGGTCACGCTCGCGATCAAGGCGGCCATCGAGTGGCGAAGCCGGGCGTGAGCATCACGGTCCGGCGCGTCACGAAGCGTTTCGGGGCGTTCGAGGCGCTCAGCGACGTGTCGCTGGACATCCCCTCCGGCGAGCTGGTGGCGCTGCTGGGACCGTCCGGCTCGGGCAAGACGACCCTGCTCCGGATCATCGCCGGGCTGGAGACGCCGGATCAGGGTGCGGTGCTCTTCGACGGTGAGGATCGCACGGCGCTGCACGTCCGAGAGCGGCGGGTCGGCTTCGTCTTCCAGCACTACGCCCTGTTCCGTCACATGACCGTGTACGAGAACGTGGCGTTCGGGCTCCGCGTGCGCCCGAGGGCCGTGCGTCCCGGCAAGGCGGCAATCGACGAGCGTGTCCGGGCGCTCCTCCGTCTGGTACAACTCGAGTGGCTCGCGGAAAGCCTGCCCGCGCGGCTGTCGGGCGGCCAGCGCCAGCGGGTGGCCCTGGCGCGGGCACTCGCGGTGGAGCCGTCCGTGCTGCTCCTGGACGAGCCGTTCGGCGCGCTCGACGCCCAGGTGCGCAAGTCGCTCCGACGGTGGCTCCGCCGGCTGCATGACGAGCTCCACGTGACCAGCGTCTTCGTCACCCATGACCAGGAGGAGGCCCTCGAGGTGGCGGATCGGGTCGTGGTCATGAACGAGGGGCGCATCGAGCAGGCAGGGACGCCCGAGGAGGTGTATGACCACCCCGCCACGGCGTTCGTGTTCGGCTTCCTCGGCAACGTGAACCTGTTCCACGGCCGTATCCGCCATGGCGTGGCCGAAATCGGCGGAGCGTGCATCGCGATGCCGAAGCACGATGCCATCCTCGACGGCCCGGCCGTGGCCTACGCCCGGACGCACGACATTCATCTGGGGCGCGCGCCCGGGCCCGGGGCGCGGGAGGCGACGGTGCGCCGTATCCGCGTGCTGGGGGCAGTGGCGCGGGTCGAACTGGACCTGCAGAACGATGGCGTGATGGAAGCCGAGCTGCCCCGGCAAGACGTCGAGCGTCTCGGGCTGGTGCCGGGATGCCGCGCCTACGCTCGCCCCGCGCGACTCCGCGTGTTTCCGGGCCTCGACAGCGCGCGGGGCCTCGGGGACGTCCCGAGATCTAGCGCGGCTCGTTGAGACGGTCCGGCGCGCGCTGGGCCAGCAGGCGCTCGGCGAAGTCGAGCCGCTCCTGGGTCTCGGCCACCTCGCGACGCACGGCGTCCAGTTGCTCCTCGAGCACGGCCAGGCGGTGCTCCAGCCCGGGGCCCCCGCGGCCGAGCCGCAGCTGCTGCTCCTCGAGCTTCAGGCGCTGGAGCTTTACCAGCCCGAAGAAGGTGAGCCCGAGCACCGGGATCAGGAGCGCGAGGACGGGGATGAACGTGCCGATGGTCTCGGGGGGCACTAGATGGTCGCCTGGGTTCGGTCGATGGTGCCGCGTTCGGCCAGCGCGACCTGGGCCGCGGCGAGGCGGGCGATGGGGACCCGGTAGGGCGAGCACGACACATAGTTCATGCCGAGCCGGTCGCAGAAGCCTACGGATCGGGGTTCGCCGGCGTGCTCGCCGCAGATGCCGAGCTTGAGGTCGGGGCGGGTCGAGCGACCGAGCTCGCAGGCCATCTGCATCAGCTTGCCGACACCGGCCTGATCGAGGACCTGGAACGGGTCGTCGCTGATGATGTTGAGATCAAGGTATTGAGGCAGGAAGCGGCCGGCGTCGTCCCGCGAGAGGCCCCACGTGGTCTGGGTCAGGTCGTTGGTGCCGAACGAGAAGAACTGCGCTTCCAGCGCCAGCTCGTCGGCGGTCAGGGCGGCGCGCGGCAGCTCGATCATGGTGCCGAGAAGGTACGGGACGGTGATCTGCTGCTCCTGGAAGACCTCCTCGGCCACCTGGCGAACCAGCAGCGCCTGCTTGCGGAACTCCATGACCGTGGCCGTGAGGGGGATCATCACTTCCGGCATTACGCGGCCCTTGCGGAGGGCGACCGCGCAGGCGGCCTCGAAGATGGCGCGCACCTGCATGGCGGTGATGTCCGGGTAGAGGATGCCCACGCGGCAGCCGCGCAGGCCCAGCATGGGATTGGCCTCCTGCATGCCGTGCACCAGGTGGCGCAACTGGTCCACGTCGCGTCCGAGCTGCCTGGCCAGTCCCTCGATCTCCGCATCGTCCTTGGGCAGGAACTCGTGGAGCGGCGGGTCGAGCAGGCGGATGGTGACGGGGTAGCCCTCCATCGCGCGGAAGATGGCCTCGAAGTCCCCGCGCTGCATGGGCAGCAGCTTGGCGAGCGCGCGCTGGCGTTCGGTCTGGTCCTGCGCGAGGATCAGCTCGCGCATCGCCACCAGCCGCTCGCCTTCGAAGAACATGTGCTCGGTGCGGCAGAGGCCGATGCCCTCGGCGCCGAAGTCGCGGCCGCGGTGGGCGTCGGCCGGCGTATCGGCGTTGACGCGCACCTTCATCTGCCGGAGCGAGTCGGCCCAGCCCATCAGCCGCGCGTACTCCGGGCCCGGGGTGGGTTCCACCAGCGCGGCCTGGCCGGCGTAGACCTTGCCGCTGCGGCCGTCCACCGTGATCCAGTCGCCTTCCTTGAGCACGTGCGCGTGCACGGTGAGCTGCTTCGCGTGCTCGTCAACCGTGATCTCCTGCGCGCCCGCCACGCAGGGCTTGCCCATGCCGCGGGCCACGACCGCCGCGTGGGAGGTCATGCCGCCGCGCGCGGTGAGGATGGCGCGCGCCGCGACCATGCCGTGGAAGTCCTCGGGGCTGGTCTCCTCGCGCACGAGGATGACGGCCACGCCCTTGCGGGCCAGGGCGGCCGCCTGATCGGCGTCGAAGACGATGGTGCCCGAGGCCGCGCCCGGCGAGGCGGGCAGCCCCACGGTCAGGAGGTCCAGCTTCGCGCCGGGGTCGATCATCGGGTGGAGGATCTGCAGGAGATCGTTGGGCGGAATCCGCGCCACCGCCTCCTCCTCGGTGATGAGCCCTTCGTCCACCATGTCGCAGGCGATCCGGATGGCCGCCTGGCCCGACCGCTGCGCCCGCCGCGTCTGCAGCATGTACAGCTTGCCGTTCTCGATGGTGAACTCCATGTCCTGCACGTCGCGGAAGTGCCGTTCCAGGGTGCGGGCCACCCGCTCCAGTTCCTGGTAGACGGCCGGCATGATCTCCTCGAGGCGGCTGATCGGCTCGGGCGTGCGGGCGCCGGAGACCACGTCCTCGCCCTGGGCATTCAGCAGGAACTCGCCGTAGAGCTGTTTCGCGCCGGTGGACGGATCGCGCGTGAAGGCCACGCCGGTGCCGGACGTCTCGCCCAGGTTGCCGAACACCATCGCCACCACGTTCACCGCGGTGCCCATCGAGTCGGGGATGTCGTGGAGCTTGCGGTAGTCGATGGCGCGGCGGGTCCGCCAGCTCTCGAACACCGCGGCGATCGCGCCCCAGAGCTGCTCGAGCGGATCCTCCGGGAACGCCTTGCCGGTCTGCCGGCAGAGGCCCTTGAATTCGCCGACCAGGGCCTTGAGATCCTCGGCGGGCAGATCGATGTCCCGGGTCACGCCGCGGGCCTGCTTGTGTTCGTCGAGGAGCTTCTCGAACGGCTTCCTGGGCAGGTCGAACACCACCGTGCCGTACATCTGGACGAAGCGGCGGTACGAGTCCCAGGCGAAGCGGGCGTTGCCGCTCTGCCGGGCGAGCCCTTCCACCGTGACGTCGTTGAGGCCCAGGTTGAGGATCGTCTCCATCATGCCGGGCATCGAGACGGCGGCGCCGGAGCGCACCGAGACCAGCAGGGGGTTGTCCGCACCGCCGAACTGCTTGCCCGTCGCCACCTCGAGGCGCTGGAGGCAGTGCTCGACCTCGCGCCGCAGCCGGGGCGGGAAGGTGCCGCTCTGGAGATAGGTGAGGCAGAGAGTGCTGGCGATGGTGAAGCCGGGAGGCACCGGAATGCCGAGCGTGGTCATTTCGGCGAGACCGGCGCCCTTCCCGCCGAGGACGTCCTTCATCGTGGCGGTGCCGTCGGCCCGGCCCTGTCCGAAGAAGTAGACCAGCGGCTGGGTATAGGCCGGCGACTTCGTCGCCGTCATACGGTCACCAGCGGTGGCGAGGCATGGCGCAACTGCACGAGATCCTCCGGAATGGGCGTGGGATAGTCGCCGGAGAAGCACGCGTGGCAGTACTGGTTCCTCGGACCCACGGCGCGGAGCATCCCGGCGAGGGACAGATAGCCGAGAGAATCGACGCCGAGGTAATCGCGAATCTCCTCGACCGAGTGGGTCGCGCCGATGAGCTCCTCGCGGGTCGGCGTATCGATGCCGTAGTGGCAGGGGCCGGTGATCGGCGGCGAGCCGAGGCGGAAGTGCACCTCGCGGGCGCCGGCCGCGCGGATCATCTGCACCAGCCCCTTGCTGGTGTTGCCGCGCACCAGCGAGTCGTCCACCACGACGACCGACTTGCCCCGGATCACGCCCGGCACCGGGTTGAACTTGATGCGGACCTTGGCGACGCGGAGCGCCTGGGTCGGGTTGATGAAGGTGCGCCCGACGTAGTGATTGCGGATGAGCCCGTGCTCGAGCTTGATGCCGGACTCCTCTGAATAGCCCAGGGCCATGGCGTTGGAGCTGTCGGGCACGCTGAACACGACTTCGGCGCCGGGCGCCGGATGTTCCCGCGCGAGCTGGCGGCCGAGATCCCGGCGGACCCGGTCGACCGACTCGCCGAAGATCACGCTGTCCGGCCGGGCGAAGTAGATCAGCTCGAACACGCAGCGGCTGTGCGGCTTGGGGCTGAGCGGCCGCAGGTCCTCGATCCGTCCGTCGTCGATCCGGACGAAATCGCCTGGCTGCAGCTCCCGGATGAACGTGGCGCCCACCAGATCCAGCGCGCAGGTCTCCGAGGCCACGATCACGCCGCGGCCGAGCCGGCCCATGACGAGCGGGCGGAAGCCGCGGCTGTCCACCGCCGCGAAGAGCGTGCGTCCGGTCGAGATGACGAGGCTGTAGGCGCCCTCGACCTTTTCCAGGGCGCTGCGGATCTGCTCCTCCGGGGTGAG
The DNA here is from genome assembly GCA_049323575.1 of Gemmatimonadota bacterium. Classification (GTDB taxonomy): domain Bacteria; phylum Gemmatimonadota; class Gemmatimonadetes; order Gemmatimonadales; family GWC2-71-9; genus JBMOPM01. The sequence continues at coordinate 8,139 of JBMOPM010000064.1, forward strand.
TGCTTCGGCCCGCGCGATGAGGTGGACCAGCACTTCGGAGTCGGTGGTCGAGGTGAAGATCGATCCGCGTTCCACCAGCAGCCGCTTGAGCTCGTGGGCGTTCGTCAGGTTGCCGTTGTGAGCCAGGGAGAGCGTGCCGCCCCGATAGTTGGCGAGACAGGGTTGCGCATTGGCCAGCACCGTGCTCCCGGCCGTGGAGTAGCGCGTATGCCCCACCGCCACGTCACCGGGGAGCTGCGCGAGGATCTCTTCGTTGAAGTTGTCGCCGACGAGCCCCATGCCCCGATGGCTCCGGGCCGAGCCGTCCGGGGCGATGGCGACGATACCGGCACTCTCCTGCCCGCGATGCTGCAGCGCGTAGAGGCCGAGGTAGGCGACGCGCGCCGCGTCAGGAACCGCTGAAACGCCGATGACACCGCACATAGCTGCCAGCTTTCTCGTGACTCGTCTGTGGTGGTTTACCGCCCATCCGCCACCACCTGCATCCGCCGCGGAATGGCATCGTGATAGATGATCCGGAGCCGCGCAATCGGCCAGCTCAGCCGAGTATCGCCCACCGCGATCTCGAGCCTGCCGTCGGGCGGCCCGACCAGACCCGCCGCGAAGAAGGGCACGCCGTGCGAGGCGGCCAGGAGCTGCAGCGCGCTCAGGCGCTCCGGCTCGCAGGTGACCACCGCGCGCGCGCCATCTTCGCCGTAGAGCAGGCCCTCGAGCGAGACGTCGGGCGCGTAGCCGTCCAGCGCGAGCGCCGCGCCGAACCCGGGTGCGGCATACGGGCCGTTCATCGCGGCCTCCGCCACCGCGACGGCGAGGCCGCCGGTGGAGCAGTCGTGGGCCGAGCGGATGAGCCGGCGGCGCGCGGCCGCGATCAGCATCTGCTGGAGGGCGAACTCCGCCTCGAGATCCACCGGCGGCGGGCTCCCGCCCACGAACCCGCAATTCTCCGCCCAGTAGGCGGATCCGCCCAGGTGGCCAGCGGTGCGGCCCAGGATGACGATCGCGTCGCCGGTGGCCTGGAAGTGGCTCGGCACCCGATCGTCCACGTGGCGGAGCAGGCCCACCATGCCGATCGTCGGCGTCGGGTCGACCGCGCCGGTGGGGCTCTCGTTGTACAGCGATACGTTGCCGCCGGTCACCGGCGTGCCGAACGCGCGGCAGGCGTCGCCGATGCCGCGGCAGGCCTCGCGGAACTGGAAGAAGATTTCCGGGCGCTCGGGGTTGCCGAAGTTGAGGCAGTTCGTGATGCCAAGCGGTTCGGCGCCGGCGCAGGCGATGTTGCGGGCCGCCTCGGCAACGGCCGCCTTGCCACCCTCGTACGGGTCGAGCGCCACCAGCCGCGCGTTGCAGTCCACGGTCACCGCCACCCCGAAGTCGGTGCCGGGCACGCGGAACACGCCGGCATCGCCGCCCGGACCGATGAGCGTGGACGCTTGGACGGTGGAGTCGTACTGCTCGAACACCCACCGCTTGCTGGCGATCGAGGGCGTGTCGAGCAACAGCTCGAGTGCGCCCGCCGCATCCGCCGCGGGCGCACGCGATGGCCGGGCCGCGCGCCGCGCGATGGCCGCCTCGGACTCGCGCGCCTCCGGCGTGTAGACGGGGCAGTCCTCCACCAGGCGCTTGCCGGGGATGGCAGCGACCACGAGGTCGCCGTGGCGCACGCGGAAGATGCCGTCGTCGGTGACGCGGCCCACGGGCGTGGCTTCGAGTTCCCACCGGGCACACACCGCCTGGATCTCGGGCACCCGGTGCGGCTCCGCCACCACCAGCATCCGCTCCTGCGATTCGGACAGCATGATCTCGTAGGGCGTCATCCCCGGCTCGCGCGTGGGGACGAGCGAGGTGTCGATCTCCACGCCCATGCCGCCGCGGGCCGCCATCTCGGCGGACGAGCTGGTGAGCCCGGCCGCGCCCATGTCCTGGATCGCGACGATGAGCCCCGACGTGATGAGTTCGAGCGTGGCCTCGAGAAGCAGCTTGCCGGTGAAGGGGTCGCCCACCTGCACTTGGGGCCCGCCTCGCTCTTCTCCGACAGGTCCTCGGACGCGAAGCTGGCGCCGTGGATGCCGTCGCGCCCGGTGCGTGAGCCCACGGCGAGGAGCACGTTGCCCACGCCCTGGGCAGCGGCGCGGATGAGGTCCTTCTCGCGCAGCAGGCCTACGCACATGGCGTTGACCAGCGGGTTGCCGCTGTAGCCGGGGGCGAAGTCCACCTCGCCGCCCAGCGTGGGGACGCCCACGCAGTTGCCGTAGTCGCCCACGCCCTTCACCACGCCGCCGAACAGGTACCGATTGCGGGCGACGTCCAGCGGGCCGAAGCGGAGACTGTTGAGCAGCGCGACGGGCCGGGCCCCCATGGTGAACACATCGCGCAGGATGCCCCCCACGCCCGTCGCGGCGCCCTGATAGGGCTCCACCGCCGACGGGTGGTTGTGCGACTCGATCTTGAACGCCACCGCCCAGCCGTCCGGCAGGCGGAGCACGCCCGCGTTCTCCCCGGGGCCCTGCACGACGTTGGGGCCGGTCACCGGAAAGGTCCGGAGCACCGGCTTCGAATGCTTGTACGAGCAGTGCTCCGACCACAGCGCGGAGAACACGCCCAGCTCGGTGAGCGTGGGCGTCCGCCCCAGCATCTCGACGATGCGCCGGTACTCGAGGTCGTTCAGGTTGTGCTCGCGCACCACCTCGGGCGTCACCGGCCGCTCGCCGGGGAAGGGGGAGGCTTCGGTCGTCGGGGTCGGCAGGGTACCGGTCATGTCAGGTCCGATCGCCTTTCACGTGTCGCTTGATCTCGGTCGCGAGCCGGCGCAGCAGGCCCGGGTCCTCGTGGCTCAGCAGGGCCTCGAGCTCGCCCGCATCCAGCCAGAGTCCGCCGCAGCGGCCGCAGGTGTCCACCTGCACGCCGTCGCGCTCGGTCGTCGTGAGCTGGCCCCCGCACTTGGGGCAGCGCATCCAGTGTTCCGCCCGTTCCTGCTCGAGCTGCTCGCGGGCGTACTTCTCCTTGAGCTCGCGGATCAGCTCCGCCTCGCGCTGCGCGAAGTACTCCTGCTCGTTCAGGCTCGGCTTGCCCTCGCCGGCCCGCCGGGCGTTGAGCTCGTCGCGGTCGTCGCTCGAAGCCTGCATGGCGATTACCTCTCCGCGCCAGCGGCCGCTGCCGCGAGCGAGGTGAAGAAGGTGAGCCCCTCGGGGGCGCCGAGCGCCGGATCGGCCAGGCGCTCCGGGTGCGGCATGATCCCGATGACGTTGCCGGCGGGGTTCGATACGCCGGCGATGTCGTGCATCGATCCGTTGGGGGTGTCGGGTTCGCTTCCGCCCGGCGGGGGCACGTAGCGGAGCACCACCTCGCCCTCGCCCTCGAGGCGGGCGAGGGTCTCGGCGTCGGCCACGTAGCGGCCATCGCCGTGGGCCACCGGGAGGCGCAGCATGGCGCCGGGCTCGAAGCCCGAGGTGAACGGGGTGGTGGTTCGCTCTACCCGGGTCGCTACCGGGCGGGAGACGAACGCCAGCCCCGCGTTGCGCAC
>JBMOPM010000065.1:0-11627 GCA_049323575.1 Gemmatimonadota bacterium
GAGCGGCTCGATCTCCTGCTCGACGAGGGCAGCTTCGTCGAACTGGATCGATTCGTCACCCACCGCGCCACCGATTTCGGCCTGGCGGGCAACCTCCCCCTGGGCGACGGCGTGGTCACCGGCTACGGCCGGATCGACGGCCGCCTGGTGTACGTGTTCTCCCAGGACTTTACCGTCTTCGGCGGCTCGCTCTCCGAGACCCACGCCGAGAAGATCTGCAAGGTGATGGACCTGGCGCTCCGGAACGGCGCGCCGGTCATCGGCCTCAACGACTCGGGCGGCGCCCGCATCCAGGAGGGCGTCGCATCGCTCGGCGGCTACGCCGACATCTTCCTCCGCAACACGCTCGCCTCCGGCGTGATCCCGCAGATCTCGGTGATCCTCGGCCCGTGCGCGGGCGGCGCGGTCTACAGCCCGGCGATCACCGACTTCATCTACATGGTGCGCGGGGTGAGCTACATGTTCGTCACCGGACCCAACGTCGTGAAGACGGTGACCCACGAGAACGTCACCTTCGACGATCTCGGCGGGGCCGACGTGCACGCCGGCACCTCCGGCGTCGCTCACTTCGTGCACGACTCGGAGCCCGCGTGCCTCACCGCCGTGCGCGAGCTGGTGGGCTACCTCCCGTCGAACAACCTCGACGAGCCGCCGGTCGCAGCCGAGACCGATCCCGCCGACCGCCGCGACGAGGCGCTGCTCGACGTGATCCCCGATGCGGCCAGCAAGCCGTACGACATGCACGAGGTGATCCGCCGCGTGGTGGACGGCGGCGCCTTCCTCGAGGTGCACGCCGAGTACGCCGGCAACATCCTGGTGGGTTTCGCGCGGCTGGGCGGGCGGAGCGTGGGCATCGTCGCCAATCAGCCCGCGGTGCTCGCGGGCGTGCTGGACATCAACGCTTCGGTCAAGGCAGCGCGCTTCATCCGCTTCTGCGACGCGTTCAACATCCCGCTCGTGACCTTCGTGGATGTCCCCGGCTTCCTTCCTGGCGTGGGCCAGGAGCACGGCGGCATCATCCGCCACGGCGCCAAGCTGCTCTACGCCTACTGCGAGGCCACGGTCCCCAAGCTCACCGTCATCACCCGCAAGGCCTATGGCGGCGCGTACGACGTGATGAGTTCCAAGCACATCCGCGGCGACATCAATCTCGCGTGGCCCACGGCCGAGATCGCCGTGATGGGGCCCAAGGGCGCGGTGGAGATTCTGTACCGCGACGAGATCGCCCGCGCGGCCGACCCCGCGGCGGAGGCCCAGCGCCTGAGCGACGAGTACACGGCGAAGTTCGCCAACCCGTATCTCGCCGCGTCGCGCGGCTTCATCGACGACGTCATCGACCCTCGGGACACCCGGCCCCGCCTGATCGACGCGCTCCGCACCCTCCGGACCAAGCGGGACCGGAATCCCCCGAAGAAGCACGGCAACATTCCCCTCTGAGCGCCCCGCCATAGATTTCGGCCCGATGGGATTCCCGCTTCGTCAGGCGCTCTGGGGCCTCGCCGTGGCCGCGTGGGCCACGCCTCTGGCCGGCCAGGTGGCCGACCCGCGAGTCCTGGTGCATGCCGCGGAACTCTACCGCGCCGGCAATCGGGTCGGCGCGCGGGAGGCGCTGGGCCGCTACCTCGCCGCGGTGCCCGAAGACGGCAAGGCGTGGCTCCAGCTCGGCCGGTTCTACCTGGCCGACGCCCGTCAGTGGCACGTCGACGGCCACCAGGGTGAGGCGCCCGCGGCGGTCTACCTCGACTTCGCCGCCACCGCGCTCGACCAGGCCGGCCACATGCTGATCGACTCGGCCATGGTGTTCCGCACCCTGGTCGAGCTCGAGCGGGCTCTGGTGGCGGTGGAAGAATCCGGCTGGGACGGCGCCCGCGCCCGCGAGCTCTGGAGTGCCGAGGCCCAGGTGCCGGCCTTCGTGGTGGAGTTGGGAGTCAACCTGCTCAACTCCTGCCCCGAGCAGGGCGTGCTGGTGACCGGCCAGCCGACCGAGGGGCTGGCGGTCTGGTCCGCCGTGCTGGCCGGACGCCACCGCACCGACGTGCTCCCGGTCGACGCAGCCCGCTACGGCGGCGACCCGCGCTACCGCGCGCGCATGAGCGAGGCGATGGAAGTCGACGCGGCCGAGCCGCTGGCCGTCGCGCTGCAGCGCGTGGTGATGCGGCGCCCCGTGTGCCTCTCGCCGGGCGCGGACCCGGCGCTCGCGCCGCGCGGCGAGACGGTCACCTTCCGGCTGGCGCAGGTCATCGGCCCCCAGGACCTGTCCCCCACCGGCCCGCTCTCCATCACCGAGTTCGTCAAGGCCGAGCAGCGCGGCGGCACCATCTGGACCCATGAGGTCCGCGAGACCTACCTCGCCGCCGCCCGTCGCAACACGCTCCTCTGCACGGGACTGCTGGCGTACACCGGCGACCGACCGCCTGCGGCGTGCGGGAGGTGAATCCCAGGCTTCAGGTCGCATGGCGCAAGCTGGCGACTCCGACCCGTGACGCGCGCCGTGTACCGTGCGACGCCCTCGCGACTGGCGACGTGCGACTCCTGACCCGCTCTTCATGACCCGCGTTCTCATCGCGAACCGCGGCGAAATCGCCCTCCGCATCATCCGCGCGTGCCACGAAGAAGGCCTCGAGGCGGTCGCCGTGTACTCCACCCCCGATCGCCTGAGCCCGCACGTGCGCGCGGCCGACCAGGCCGTGCATCTGGGCCCCGCCGCGCCCGCGGAGAGCTATCTCCACATCGAGCGCCTGCTCGCCGCGGCGCGCGAGACTGGTGCGGACGCCATCCATCCCGGCTACGGCTTCCTGGCCGAGCGGGCGGCCTTCGCCGAGGCGGTGGAGCAGGCAGGGCTGATCTTCATCGGGCCGCCAGCCAGCGCCATCCGCGCGATGGGCGACAAGACCGAGGCGCGCCGCCGGATGGAGGAGGCCGGCGTGCCGATCGTTCCGGGCGTGGTGGCGCCGCTCACCGAGGCCACCGAAGCGCGCCGCGTGGCGGAACGACTCGGCTTCCCGGTGATGGTGAAGGCGGCGGCCGGCGGAGGCGGGAAGGGGATGCGCGTGGTGCGCGAGCCCGGCGAACTCGCCGGGGCGCTTGCCACCGCCGCCTCCGAGGCAGAGAAGGCCTTCGGCGACCCGAGCGTCTATCTCGAGAAGTTCATCGAGCGGCCGCGTCACATCGAGGTCCAGATCCTGGCCGATCATCGGCGCGTGGTCCACCTGGGCGAGCGCGAGTGCTCGGTGCAGCGGCGCCATCAGAAGCTGGTGGAGGAGGCGCCGTCCGTGGCGGTGTCGCCCGAGCTGCGGGAGCGGATCGGCCGCGCCGCGGTGGCCGCGGCGGAGGCCGTGGGCTACCGCGGTGCCGGGACGTGCGAGTTCCTCCTGGCCGCGGACGGCAGCTTCTACTTCCTCGAGATGAACACCCGCATCCAGGTGGAGCACCCGGTGACCGAGATGGTCTACGGCGTGGACCTGGTGCGGGAGCAGCTCCGCATCGCGTTGGGCCAGCCGATGCGCGCGCCCGCAGGGCTCCTCTCCCCCCGGGGCTGGTCCATCGAGTGCCGCATCACCAGCGAGGATCCCGCCAACGGCTTCCTGCCCACCACCGGTCGCATCGAGTTCCTCCGCGCGCCCGCCGGCCCCGGCGTGCGGTGGGACGCGGGCGTGGAACCGGGCAACGAGGTCACGCTGTACTACGACTCGTTGCTCGCCAAGCTCATCGTGTGGGGCCAGACCCGCGAGGAGGCCATCGCGCGGATGCGCCGTGCGCTCGACGAGCTGGTGATCGTGGGCGTGGGAACCAACCAGGCCTTCCACCGGCGTCTCTTCGCGGACCCCGCGTTCCAGCGCGGCGAGATCGATATCCAGTTCCTCGAGCGCCGCCCGGACCTCACGGCCGAGCCCGCCGGCGGGATGCCGATGGACCTCGCCATCGCGGCCGCGCTCCTCGAGGATGCGGCCCGCTCGCAACGCAAGCCGTCGCTCAACGGGGAGGCCGGCGCCGGCGGTGCCCCGGTCTCCGAATGGCTCCGCTCGGCTCGGTCGAGCGCCCTCCGGTGATACCGACGGGGGCCATCCGCATCGAGCGCCTCGCCGCCGGCGGCGACGGCGTGGGCCGTCTGCCCGATGGTCGCACCGTGTTCGTCCCCCGGTCGGCACCGGGTGACGTGATCGTGCCGGCCGATGTGCGGCTCTCGAAGCGGTTCGCGCGGGCGCGTCTGGGGCGGCTGCTGGAGCCCGGTCCCGATCGCGTGACTCCCCGCTGCCGCCACTACGTGGCCGACCAGTGCGGCGGTTGCCAGTGGCAGCACCTGTCGCTCGACGCCCAGCGCGCCGCCAAGCGCGCCATCATCGGCGACGCACTCCGCCGGCTCGGTCACCTGGACCTGCCCGATCCCGACGTGGTGCCGGCGGACCGGGCCTGGGGCTATCGCGCCCGCGTGACCCTCGCGGTGAGAGCCGGCGGACGGCGCATCGGTTTCCATGTACTCGACCGGGCCGACCGCGTTTTCGACCTGGAACGCTGCGAGATCGCCGACCCGGCGCTGATGGACCTGTGGGCCGCGCTCCGTGTCGAGCGGAACCTGTTGCCGGACGGCGCCACGGCGCTCACTCTGCGCCTCGCCCGGGCCGGGGCCCGGCACCTGCTCATCGAGGATCAGGGCACCGAGGTGTGGAGCGGCGCGCCGAAGCTTGCCGCGGCGCTCGAGCGACGGGGCGTGCCGGCGACCATCTGGTGGCGGCGCCTCGAGGGTGGGGGCGCGGCCCGCGTGATGGCGGGTGGCACCGAACCGTATCCCGCCACGGCGTTCGAGCAGGTCAACCCCTCCATGGGCGATGCCATCCGCGCGTTCGCCGTCGACCGGCTCGGCGCGATGCAGGGTGAGCACGTGTGGGACCTCTACGCCGGTGTAGGCGATACCTCCCGCGCGCTGGCCCAACGGGGGGCCACCGTGGAAAGCGTGGAAGTGGACCGCCGCGCCGTGGAGTACGCCGCGCGGGCGAGCGGCGCCTCCTCCGCCATCGTGGCGCACGCCGGGCGCGCGGAAGCTCTGGTACCAGCACTGCGGGATCCGTCGCGCGTCATCACCAATCCGCCGCGGACGGGGATGGACCAGCGGGTGATGGCCGAGCTGGTGCGGCGGCGCCCTCGCCGCATCGTCTACGTGTCCTGCGACCCGGCCACGCTCGCGCGGGACCTGGCCCGGCTGGCGGAAGGCTACCGCGTGGTCGAGGTGACCGGTTTCGACCTCTTTCCCCAGACCGCGCACGTCGAGAGCGTCGCTGTCCTGGAGATCCGATGAAGTACTTCGTGCGCGCCGCGGGGCGTGAGGTGGTGATCGAGGTGGACGGCGAGCAGGTGATCGTCGACGGGCGGGTGGTGCATGCCCACGTCACCCCGATCCCGGGCACGCCGCTCTCGCATCTCACCATCGACGATCGCTCGGCGCTGATCGCGGCGGCCTCCGAGGGGCGCGGGGCCTGGTCGCTGTCGAGCCGCGGGGAACGCTGGGAGGTGGAGGTGATCGACGAGCGGACCCGCCACATTCGGTCGCTCACGGGCGAGGGCCAGCCCAAGGCAGGCGGCGGCGTGCTCCGGGCCCCGATGCCGGGCATGGTCGTCCGGGTGACGGTGGAGCCGGGGCAGACGGTCGCGGCGGGCACCGGCATAGTGGTGCTGGAGGCGATGAAAATGGAGAACGAGCTGCGCGCCCCGGGGCCGGCCACGGTCAAGGCGGTCAAAGTCCAGCCCGGACAGGCGGTTGAAAAGGGTCAGGTGCTGGTGGAACTGGAGCCCTGACCCCGCGGGACCCCGCCAGGCCCGCCGCTCCCTTGACCCGACCCCCAGTCGGTCCCTATCTTACAAATCTGTGCCGTTTTAGGCTCATTTGTGGACCCCAAGCGCAGGTGCGTATGAAGACGTTCTCGGCCACGCCGGCCGATCTCACTCACGACTGGCATGTGGTGGACGCCACGGGCGTTCCGCTCGGCCGTCTCGCCAGCCGGGTGGCGCAGCTCATCCGCGGCAAGCACAAGCCGACGTTCACGCCTCACATGGACGGGGGCGATTTCGTCATCGTCGTGAATGCGTCCAAGGTGCGTCTCACCGGGCGCAAAGCGGACCAGAAGACCTACTTCAAGCACACCGGCTACATGGGGCATGAGAGCCACACGGTGGCGAAGGACCTGCTGGCCAGGCACCCGGATCGGGTGATCGAGAAGGCGGTCTTCGGCATGCTGCCCAAGAATGCGCTCTCGCGCCAGAAGCTCCGCACCAAGCTCAAGGTCTATGCTGGCGCCGAGCATCCGCACGCCGCCCAGCAGCCGAAGCCCTTCTCCGTCGCGCCGACGAAGGAGACCGCATGACCGGAACTCCTGAATTCCGCTGGCAGGGCCTGGGGCGGCGGAAGACCAGCACCGCCCGCGTGTACCTGACCCCGGGGACCGGCAAGTGGGACATCAACGGCCGTACCCTGGGTGACTACTTCCCCCGGCCGTCTCTCGTGCAGCACATCCAGCAGTCGTTCACGGCCACCGACACCCTCGGTGCATTCGACGTGAAGGCGCACGTGGATGGCGGGGGCATGACGGGCCAGGCCGGCGCGCTCCGGCTCGCGATCGCGCGGGCGCTGCTGGCCGCCGACCCGCAGCACCGCGCCAGGCTGCGCGCCGCGGGCCTGCTGACCCGCGACCCGCGCGCCGTCGAGCGCAAGAAGCCGGGGCAGCCGGGCGCCCGGAAGCGGTTCCAGTTCTCGAAGCGGTAAGCTTCTGGCCCCGGGGCATGGCCCGGGCGCAACACAGTCATCTCGCACACCGCCGGATCCCGGACCGGGTGCCCCCGAACGACGTGAACCGGTCGCGGGGGTCAGTCCGGGAGATGAAGGCGGTGGACGGACAACCCCAGCACGGAAGGAAGCTCGAAATCCGAATGTCTCAGCCGCAGCTGCAGGACCTCCTCGAAGCAGGCGTTCATTTCGGCCACCAGACCCGCCGTTGGAATCCCAAGATGCGCCGGTTCATCTTCGCCGAGCGCTCGGGGATCTACATCATCGACCTCCAGAAGACGCTGCGGCAGATTGCGACGGCGCAGGAACTCCTGAAGAGCGTGATCCTGCGGGGCGAGAACGTCATGTTCGTCTGCACGAAGAAGCAGCTCAAGGGCATCGTGCAGGCGGAGGCGAACCGGTGCGGCGCCCACTATGTCACCGAGCGCTGGCTCGGCGGCATGCTGACGAACTTCCAGACGCTGAAGAAGCAGATCCGCCGCCTGCGGGAGCTGGAGCAGGGCGCGGTCGACGGCGATTTCGAGAACTACACGAAGAAGGAAAAGCTGCTCTTCGAGCGCGAGCGGGTGAAGCTGGCGCGGAACCTCGAGGGCGTGAAGACGATGAGCCGGCTGCCGGGCGCGCTCTTCGTGGTGGACGCGAAGAAGGAGCGGATCGCGGTGGCTGAGGCCAACAAGCTCGGCATTCCGGTGGTGGCGATCGTCGACACGAACGCCGACCCCGACGTGATCACCGTGCCGATCCCCGGCAACGACGACGCCATCCGGTCGGTCTCGCTCATCACGGGCGCGCTGGCCGACGTGATCGCCGAAGCCCGCGCGCAGATGCCGACGCGGGAGATCAGCGAGGACACCGAGGCGGAGACGTACAGCACCGACGGCGGCAGCGAGGGCGACGTGGACGCCGAACGCCGGCGCCGCCGGCCCCGGCGGAAGCGGCGGCCGAAGCCCGAGGTGATTGCCGCGCGGCTCAAGACCGAAGGTGCCGAAGGCCAGGCGGCCGAGGTGCCCGAAGGGGACGCCTGAGCCGGCTGGCACCGGCATGCTGCGATACGCCGCCGCTCGCCGGCCCCTCGGCCGCGGGCGGCGGTTATACATTCAACCCTGTGATGATTGACGAATGGCACCCATGGCGATCACTGCGAAAGACGTGAGCGAGCTCCGGGCTCGGACCGGCGCCGGGATGATGGACTGCAAGAAGGCCCTCGAAGAGGCCAACGGCGATATGGCCAAGGCGGCCGAAATCCTGCGGGCGAAGGGCATTGCCAAGGCCGAGAAGCGGGCGGGCCGGAGCGCTTCCCAGGGGCTGGTGGTGATCGCCGGTGGGGAGACGGGTGCGGCCATGATCGAGCTCAACACCGAGACGGACTTCGTGGCGCGTACCGAGGACTTCGTCCAGTTGGCGCGCGAGCTGGCGGCGCACACCCTCACGCAGCCCGCGGGGCAGGGGGACGGCGAGGCGCTGGCGACCACCACCTTCCGGGGGAAGGCGCTCAAGGAGGCGATCCAGGAGGTCTCGGGCAAGACCGGTGAGGCGCTCGCGTTCAAGCGCTGGGCCCACTTCGCCCCGGCCAACGGGGTGGTCGGCACCTACCTGCACCACAACGGCCAGGTGGGCGTGCTGGTGGAGCTGACCGGGGCGATGGGCGACGAGGCAGTGGCCCTGGCGAAGGACATCGCCCTGCACATCGCCTCCGCCGACCCGATGGGCGTGGAGGAGAAGGACATCCCGGCCGACGTGCTCGCGCGCGAGCGGCGCATCGCCGAGGAACAGGTGGCGGCCGAGGGCAAGCCGGAGCAGATTCGCGCCAGGATCGTGGAGGGCAAGCTCAAGAAGTTCGTGGCCGAGCGTACGCTGGTGGCGCAGCCGTTCGTGAAGGACGAGACGCGGACGGTCGGCGATCTCCTCAAGGCCGTCAAGGGCGCCGCCGTGGCGCGCTTCGCCCGTTTCAAGGTCGGGGAAGCGTGAGCCAGGCGGGCTATTCCCGCGCGCTGCTCAAGATCTCGGGAGAAGCCCTCGCCGGCGAGAAGGGCTTCGGCCTCGACTTCGCCGTGGTCGAGGCCCTGGCCGCCCAGATCAAGGCGGTCCACGAGGCGGACGCGCGCCTCTGCCTCGTGGTGGGTGGCGGCAACATCATCCGCGGCACGACCGCGAGCCGGGAGGGCCTGGACCGCGTCTCCGCCGACTACATGGGCATGCTGGCGACGGTCATCAACGCGCTCGCCCTGCAGGACGTGCTGGAGAAGAACGGGGTGGACACCCGCGTGATGACGGCCATCCGGATGGAATCGGTGGCGGAGCCCTACATCCGCCGCCGCGCCATCCGCCATCTGGAGAAGGGCCGCATCGTCATCTTCGCCGCGGGCACGGGCAATCCGTTCTTCTCCACCGACACCGCGGCCGTGCTGCGGGCTCTGGAGGTGGAGGCCGAGGTGATCCTCAAGGCCACCAACGTGGACGGAATCTTCACCACCGACCCGCGCAAGGACCCGGCCGCCTCGTTCATTCCGGAGCTCTCGTTCCAGGAGGCGATCGTGAACGGCTACGCCGTCATGGACGCCAACGCGTTCGGGCTCTGCAAGGACAACAACCTGCCCATTATCGTCTTCAACATGAACCAGCCGCACGCGATCACCCGGGTCATGCGGGGTGAGCGCGTCGGGACCATCGTCCGATGACCTCGATTCCCGAGCTCCTCAAGTACGCCCGCGAGGCGATGCACAAGGCGGTCGAGAACACCCGGCGGGAGTTCAGCTCGATCCGCAGCGGCAAGGCCACGCCGAACCTGCTCGACACCGTGCGCGTGGAGGCCTACGGCAGCACCGTGCCGCTCAACCAGGTGGCCATGGTCGCGGCGCCGGAGCCCCGGCTCCTCACCGTGCAGCCGTTCGACAAGTCGCTGACGCAGGCCATCGAGAAGGCGATCCGCGATTCCGATCTTGGGCTCAACCCCGCCACCCAGGGCAACATCATCCGCGTGCCGCTGCCGCCCCTCTCCCAGGAGCGCCGCAAGGAGCTGGTGAAGGTGATCCACAAGCTGGCCGAGGAAGGGCGAGTGGCCGTGCGTCACGCGCGGGGCGACACGCTGAGCCGGATCAAGAAGCTCGACCACACCTCGGAGGACGACAAGAATCGCGGCGAGAAGGAGATCCAGAAGCTGACCGACGAGCACATCAAGCAGATCGATCAGCTGATTGCCGCGAAGGAAGCGGAGATCATGGAAGTCTGACGCGATGAGCGACGGCAAGGACCTGCTCCACAGTCTCCAGCTCAACGGCGCGATCCCGGCGCACGTGGCCATCATCATGGATGGCAACGGCCGCTGGGCGCAGGGCCGTTCCCTGCCGCGCCCGTACGGGCACCAGGCGGGCATGACCGCGGTGCGCGAGGCGGTGGAGGGGGCCCTTGCCGCCGGCGTGGAGGTGCTCACCCTGTTCGCGTTCGGCCAGGAGAACTGGCAGCGGCCCACCGAGGAGGTGGACGCGCTGATGCATCTTCTCGAGGAGTACATCGCCCGCGAGGCGGAGGAACTCCGCACGCAGGGGGTGGCGGTCCGCTTCCTCGGCGACCTGGACCGCCTCGTGCCCAGCGCGCGGGAGGCGGTGGATCGCATCACGGCAGACACCGCATCCGGCACCGCCCTCGCGCTCAACATCTGCATCTCCTACAGCTCGCGCGATGAGCTGGTGCGGGCGGCGCGCCGCCTGGCGCAGGAGTGCGTCGAGGGCCGCCTGAGCCCGGCCGAGATCGACGAAGAGGCGCTGGCGCGCCAGTTGTACACCGCGCCCTGGCCCGATCCCGATCTGCTCATTCGCACCTCGGGCGAGCAGCGCCTGTCTGACTTCCTCCTCTGGCAGCTCGCCTGGGCGGAGTTCGTCTTCACCCCGGTGCTCTGGCCCGACTTCACGCGCCGCCACCTCTTCGAGGCCATTCTCGAGTTCCAGCGCCGCAATCGCCGCTTCGGTCGCGTCAGGGTCTGATGAGTGCCCCACAGGCCGCGGGGCCCGCGGCCGATACGCCGGTCACCACCTCGACACCTTCCGGCTCCAATCTCGTGAAGCGGGTCGGCTTCGCCACCGTCGCCATCCCGCTCGCGCTGCTCGTGGTCTGGGTGGGCGGCTGGCTGCTGGCCGCGCTGCTGGCCGTCATTGCCGTGCTCGGCGCGCGGGAGCTGTTCGATCTGGCCTCGCGCCGGGACATTCGCCCCGTGCGCGGCCCGGGCCTCGCCCTGGCGGGCGCCGTGCCGCTCCTCACGTGGCTCGCGCTCGAGGGCCGGGCCGGCATGGTCGCATGGCTGCCGTACCTCGGCGCGGGCGCGCTGCTGCTGGTGCAGACCGCGGTGCTGTTCACCCGCCGCGCCGGCGAGCGCCCGCTGCCGGCCATGGCCGTCACCCTCTTCGGAGTGGCCTATGCGGCGGGCCTGCCGGCGTTTCTGCTGGCCATCCGCGCGACCTACGAGAGTCGCTCGTGGGCCGGGGCATGGCTCGCGTTCTTCCCGCTGGTCGTCACCTGGGTCTGCGACACGGCCGCCATGTTCGGCGGCCGCGCCATCGGCGGACCGAAGCTCTTCCCCTCGGTGAGCCCGGGGAAGACGTGGAGCGGGAGCGTCGCCGGGGTCGCCGGCGCGCTGGTCACGGTGCCCCTCTTCGACTGGGCCTTCCTCCGCCCCAGCGGGGTCGCGCTGCCGCTCTGGCAGGGGCTCGTGTTCGCCTTCGTGCTGTCGATCGTGGGGCAGGTGGGCGACCTCGCCGAATCGCTCATCAAGCGTGAGGCGGGCGTGAAGGACTCCAGTGCGCTGATCCCCGGCCACGGCGGCGTGCTCGATCGGCTGGACTCGCTCTACTTCGTGCTG
>JBMOPM010000066.1:0-11409 GCA_049323575.1 Gemmatimonadota bacterium
GTAGATCGACGCCATCACGCCGGCCAGCGCGCCCAGGATCCGCAGGTTCCCGGCGAAACCACCCGGCGTCTTGGAGTCGATGTAGATCTCGTCGCCCGCGCGGAGATTCAGCCGATCGAGTGTCACCCCGTTCAGGATCGCGTCCTGGAGCATGTCCGGGGTGATGATCTTCTCGTCGCCGCGCTTGACGTACGACTTCTTGAAGTCCGACAGGGCGCTGGGCCCGCCGGCACTCATGATGGCATCCGTGAGGAGCTGATCGGCCGGGAGCTGGTAGAAGCCGGGCTTGCCGATGGAGCCGAACAGCGCCAGCCGGATCATGGACTGCACGCGGAGCTGCGGATCGCGGATATAGCGCATCACCTGCTTCTCGACGTACTCCTGGGCCTCCGAGCGCAGCACGCCCTCCAGCGGGATCGGCGGGATATCCGGCAGGACCAGCACGCGGCCGGCCGCCACCGTGAACGTCCCGTTCAGCTTCTGCTCGGTGCCGCTCGAGATCACCAGCTGGTCGCCCACCTGGAAATCGCCCGACACCAGCCGTTCCCGGATGGCCGCCGCCTCCAACTGCTTGGCATTCCGCAAATCCCCGCTGTAGCCCGTCGAGGCCACGATCTTGTCGATCTCGCGGATCGTTGCCTCGAGTTCGGCCCGGGTGGCCATGGCGCGGCGGGCCGGGTCGGTCAGATCCTGCGCCGATGCGGGCGCGGCGCCGAGGCAGACGATGGTCGCCAACGCCGTCCCGCACAGGACGGCACGGAGGACGCTGGACATGGCAATGCGACGATGGGTTTCAGGCATGCCCCCGTTGGGAGCAGACTCTGTACCATGCCGGGCCCGGCCGGGCTGGGCCGGGATTCAGGGGACGCCACGCCGCGGGGCGCTTCGATCCGTGGTTGCCGCGCAACAATCCGACAGGTGACCGCAACAGAATCACCAGGTGTGCGCTGCATCCGCGCGGCGATTGTGTCATGTGCAAGGCTGTGCACCGTGTTCGCGACGTGTGGCGGTCGTGCATCGAAATCGCCGGATGACCAGGGCCGGCTGAAGCGATAAGTGGCCTCGTGTCAATGGTTTGACCTTTTTCGCGTTCCCTGCACGACTCCTGCATATGATCTGGCTGGCTTGGCTTGCGCTTCAGCCCCCGCGACACCTCGTCGGGGGCCTTCCATTGGCGGCCGCTGGTTCTCCGGGAAGACCACCGTCTTCAGATGCTGATGACACAGCCCGACGTTGTCGATCGGCCCTCGACGATTCTGATCGCCAACGACCACGAGTGGACGGCTCGGTCGATCGAGAGCGTCCTCGGTCCGACCGGCGCGACGGTCGTCCGGGCGTTCACCGGTCAGCAGGCGCTCGATCGCGCCGCCGCCACCCGGCCGGACCTCATCATCCTCGACTCCCAGCTGCCCGACCTGCCCGGTGCCGAAGTGTGCCGGCGCCTGCGCGCCGACGAGCGCTTCGGTCACGCCACGCCGATCATCATTACCACCGCGGGGCCCTCGGGGCGCGTGCAGCGGCTGGCGGCCTATGACGCCGGCGCGTGGGAGTTCTACGGCCAGCCGCTCGACGGCGAGGCGCTGCTGCTGCGGCTCAAGACCTTTCTGCAAGCCAAGCGCGCCGCCGATGCCATCCGCCGCGAGCATCTGCTCGACGAGCAATCGGGGCTCTACAGTCTCCGCGGCCTCTCGTGGCGGGCGCGCGAGATCGGGGCGGTGGCGGTGCGCCACCACCAGCCGCTCGCGTGTCTCGCCTTCCTGGCCGAGGTGGACGACGACGAGCTGTCCGAGGCCGAGGTCGCGAAGATCGACGGGATCCTGGCGGAGCTGGTGGGCCGCGTGGCCCAGCGCGAGTTGCGCGCGTCCGACGCCATGGCGCGGACCGGGATCCGCGAGTTCGCCGTGATCGCGCCGAGTACCGACGTGGCCGGCGCGCGCAGCTTCTTTACCCGGCTGGGCGAAGCCGTCGAATCCCGGCCGCTGCGGGTCGGCGAGCGCGAGCTGTCGGTCCGCCTCCGCGGCGGCCTGTATGCCGTGCCGAACTTCGCCCAGTGCCGGGTCGAGCCGATGGAGATGCTGACGCGCGCCGCCGCGGCGCTCGAGGAGCTGCGGCGGACCCAGGCCGGCGAACGGATGCGTGCCTACACGCCATCACCCGTGGGGGCCGGGGACTAGCAGCCAGGTGCTTCGGTGCAGCAAGGCAAAGGCCCTCCCGGACCAGGAGGGCCTTCCTGTGGTGGCACCCGCCACCCGCCACCCACCACCTGGCACCCGACTAATGTCCTGCCCCGTTCATCCCGTTGGCCGACGCCGCGGGGAGCTGCGCCACCGCTCCCTCCTGCTCCTCCTCCGCCACATAGCCATAGAGGTAGGAGTAGTAGCGGTAGACGCCTTCGGCCTGGATGTCGTTGAGCACGGCGCCGATCACGCGGATGGGCAGGCGGTCGAGCACCTTGAGCTTGGCCTCGGCCATGACGCGGTCGGTCTCGCCGCTCCGGAACACCAGCACCATGTTGCCGGTCGCGGTGCCGAGGACGAACGGGTCCACGCCGGCGCCGAGCGGCGGGCTGTCCAGGATGATGATGTCGTAGCGCGTCTTCATCACGCCGAGCAGATCCTGCATCGCGCGCGAGCCGAGCAGCTCCGGGCTCTGGCTCGTGCGGGTGCCGGCCGGCAGCAGCGTGAGGCCGCGGTGGGACGTGGCGACCAGCACTTCGTCGGCACTGGCGCGTCCCATGAGGCAGTCGACGAGCCCCGGCACCCGGGCCACGCCGAACATCCGGTGCAGCTCGCCGCGGCGTGTGTCGCCGTCGACCAGCAGGGTACGATAGCCGGCCTCGGCGAACGACAGCGCGAGGTTCGACGATACCAGCGACTTCCCGTCGCCCGCGCCCGCGCTGGAAATCGTCACGGCGATCGGGCCGCCGTTGGCGCACGAATGCGCGATGTTGAGGCGCACCGAGCGGAACGACTCGACGACCTGCGCGGTCTCCTCCGCGCTGCGCTCGCCCGGCTTGAGCTGCTTGATGGCCGGGATGCCGCCCAGGATCGGCAGGCCCAGCTCCTTGCTGACCTGATCCGGGTAGCGGAAGCGCTTGTCCATCTGGTCGAGCAGCAGCGCGAGCAGGACGCCCGCCGCCAGGCTGCCGGCGATGGCCATGAAGAGAATCTTGGGAGCCCGGTTGCCGGCCGGCTGCGTTGGCGCGATGGCCCGGTCCAGGATCTTCACGTCCGGGATGGCGCTGGCTTCCGCCAGCTTGTTTTCCTCGTAGCGGTTCTGCAGCGTGCGGTAGAGGTTGTCCGCCGACTGCACCTGCCGTTGGAGCCGCGCCTCGTTGATGCTGCGCACGGGGATCTGCTGCAGATCCTTCGACTGCGCCGCGATGTTCGCGGCGAGATCCTGCTCCTGGATCTTGAGCTGGTTGATCAGGGCCCGCGCATACATGGGGATCGTCTCGGTGCGCAGCACCCGGATGCGCTCGAGCACGTCCCGGACGGGCTTGAACTCGTCGCTGTACTTGAAGCGCAGCGCGCGCAGCTCCCCCTCCGCCGTGGACAGCTCGCTCAGCGCCTTCGAGAGGTCGGGCGCGGCACGGACGGCGGCAATGGTCTGGAACGCGTCGACCGTGACCTCGCCGGCCTGCGAGCGCGCCAGCACATCCTCCATCGCCTTGCGATCGGCCTTGATCTGCTCGAGCCGCACCTTGTCGTTGAAGTAGCTGCCGATCACCGTGCCCTGCGTCATGTTGATGCCGGGGGCCAGCGGCGTGGCCTCCGATGGCAGGGTGATGGTCTGGATGCGGAACTGCTCCAGCTGCGTTTCGGCGTCCTTCAGGTTCTGCGCGGCGTAGGTGACCTGATCGGCCAGGATCTTGGTGAGCTCGGTGAGCTTGCGCTTCTTGAGCTCGGTGGCCTGGCTGACGAACTCCTCGGCGAGGGCGTTCAGCGTGGCCGCCGTGCGCTGCGGGTCGGTGCCCTTGAGCGTGAGCCGCAGGAACGTGCCCTGGTCGGGGAGCTGGGTGGAGAGGTTGTCCAGCAGGTTGACCGAGGCCTCACGCGGCGTGGTCACCGAGAACTTGATGCTCTTGCGGCGCATCAGATCCCTGGCGGGCGGCTGCCAGAGGAAGCCGAGCTCGCGACCGATCGAATCGCCCACCTGGCCGGTCGAGATCTGCACGCCCTCCGCGGTGGCGAAGGTGAACTGCCGGCCGTTGATCCGGAGGTTGTAGTCGCCCGGCTGGAAGCGGTCGGCCAGCTGGAAGTCACGGAAGAGGCTCGAGTCGGCCGCCTCACCCGGGAGGAGGTACAGCTTGAGCCGCTGCACCACGGGATCCACCACCGAGAAGGTCCGGAACAGCTCCACCCACTGATAGTTTTCGTTGAGCAGCTCGCCGGCCCGGATCGGGCCCCGGTTGCCGCCGTTCGGTTCGATCCAGATCGTCGCGCGGACGTAGTACTCCGGCTTGAGGAACCGGGTGGCGACGACACCGCCCGCCGAGCCCAGGAGGGTGATCGCGACGATGAGCCACTTGTAGCGGTTGAGCGCGGCGAGATACCGGCTCCAGTTGATCCCGCCCGCTTCGGGCTCCTCCGGGCGGAAACGCAGGCCCGGGTCCGCCGACACGACGGGAGCAACCCCCTCCGCAGGCGGCGCAAGGGGCGATGGACTCTCGGGCTGGATCAGGCTGCCGGGCATAACGGTGTGATGCTCCAGAATGCATGAGACGCGGGAGGAACCCACTGGCACCGGACGGGACATGCAAGGGCGGTACCGTAACAGGGAAGGGGCCGAACCGTCCGGGGCAGCGTCCCGGGATCGGCCCGCGCATGGCGTTGAAGACGAATCGCCACTATATGTTGTATGGCCGCCACACCATGGTGTTGGTGTCCGGCAACTCTTTTGCACCGTGCAGCCAAGAAATGTGGTGATGAGAGCACGGGTGTGCGGCCCATCACACAGTCGATGGCGTGAAGTCCGCAGTTGTGGACCCAGACTTGCTCTGGCAGGTCAACATTCACGCAGTAACCCCGATCGGGCCAGCCTCGAGGTCAGTCATGGGTTCGTCTCTCGCCAAGCCGGCTTCGCCGGTCGCCGATCTGCCGACCGACACCGCTCCCCGGGATCCGCTCGCGATTCCGGCCGAGGTCAAGGCGAGCATCCGCATCCTGGTGGTGGATGACGAGCGCACGCTCCGGGAGAGCTGCGCCAGTGTCCTCCAGATGGACGGCTACCACGTCACGCTGATCGGCCGGGGCGAAGAGGCCATCGAGACGGTCAAGCGCCGCAAGTTCGACATCATCCTCGTCGACCTCTACATGTCGCAGATGTCCGGGATGGACATCCTGCGGGCCGCGCTCGAGGCCCACAAGGACACGATCGTCGTGGTCATGACCGGCAACCCCAGCGTCTCCAGCAGCATCGAGGCGCTCCGGGCCGGGGCCTGGGACTACCTCCCCAAGCCGTTTTCCGCCACGCACCTGCAGGTGCTGATCGGGCGGGCCTCCCATGCGGTCATGGTCTCCCGCGAAACCCAGGACCTCCGCCTCCAGCTGGCCAAGCAGCACAGCGCCAGCGACAAGAGCACCATCATCGGCATCTCGCCGGCCTTCCGGCAGGCGGTGGAGCTGGCCCGCAAGGTGGCGGCGACGGATGCCTCGGTGCTCATCAGCGGCGAGAGCGGGACGGGCAAGGAAGTCATCGCGCAGTTCATCCAGCAGCACAGCCGGCGGGCCCACAAGCCGCTGGTGGCGATCAACTGCGCGGCGCTGCCCGAGCCGCTGCTTGAGTCGGAGATGTTCGGCCACCGCAAGGGCGCCTTCACCGGCGCCGACCGCGACAAGCCGGGGCTGCTGGAGACGGCCAACGGGGGCACGCTCTTCCTCGACGAGCTCACCGAGATGCCGCTCGCGCTGCAGGCCAAGCTGCTCCGCGTCATCCAGGATGGCGTGGTGCGCCGGGTGGGCAGCGAGCAACCGGATGCTGTGGTGGACGTGCGGTTCCTGTCGGCCACGAACCGCGATCCGCAGGAGGCCGTGAATGCGGGCATCCTGCGTGGCGACCTCTACTACCGTCTGCGCGTGGTGCCGATCAAGCTGCCGCCGCTCCGGAAACGCCCCGAGGACATTCCGCTGCTGGCCAACCACTTCCTCACGTACTTCTGGCAGCGGCACCGCCAGCCCGGTGAGCGGTTGCCACGCCTCAGCGAGGCCAGCATCGCGTTCCTCAAGTCGCGGCCCTGGCGGGGCAACGTGCGCGAGCTGCAGAACGTGATCGAGCACGTGGCGGTGCTCACCGAGCCCGATCACCTCATCCAGCCGAGCGACATCCCGACCTACGACGAAACGCCGGAGAGCGGGGCGGAGACCTCCCTGCCGCCCGGGGTACTGGATGAGGCCTATCATCCGGCGAAGGAGCGGGTGATCGCGCAGTTCGAGAAGGAATATCTCGCGCGGCTGATCGGCCGGGCGGGCGGCAACATGTCGAAGGCGGCCCGCCTGGCCAGCATCGACCGCACCACACTGTACCGGCTGATGGATAAGCACAATATCCATCGCGAAGAACTCTCCGGGGCGCCTGAGTGAGCGGTGACGCGGTGCCGACGGAGGACGCTCTTTTGACCGCTCCGCCCGGCCACACCATCGGCACCGCGATGGCCCGGCTGCTCGAGGAGGCGGGCGCGACCGTCGCCGCGGACTGGGAGCGGCTGCTGCAGGATGCCGTGTCGCGGGAGGAAGTGGAGCAGGGCCTCCAGCGGATCATCGCGGTCGTGGGTCGCGGCGCTCCGCCGGACGACCCGGGACTCGCGGAGCTGCCGCGCACGCGCCTCACCCGTCGGCTGGTGAGTCTGCTCCGCGCGGCCTGCATCGACCGCGCGGCCCGACTCGACCCGGTGCCCGACGGCGCCGACCTCCTCGGCCTGCTCACCGCGATCGAGCGCGTGGATGCGCACCTCGAGCCCAACTGGGCCGAGCGCTTCTCCCACCGCTTGTCGGGTCCCGACGGCATGGAGCTCGTGGTGGAGGTGGCCCACGACCTGCGCTCGCCGCTCACCTCGATCCTCTTCCTGGCCGAGACGCTGCAGCGCGGGCGCAGCGGCCCGGTGAACGAAGTGCAGGAGCGCCAGCTGGGCCTCATCTACTCCGCCGCCTTCGGGCTGAGTTCCGTGGCGAGCGACGTCATCGAGCTGGCCCGCGGCGGCGACCGCCTCGTGGATCTCGACCCGCTGCCCTTCGCCATCAGCGACATTCTGGAGTCGGTGCGCGACATCGTCCTGCCCATCGCCGAGGAGAAGGGGCTCGCCGTCCGGCTCGGCGTGCCGCAGGAGAACTTCCGCGTGGGGCATCCGGTCGCGCTCTCCCGCGTGCTGCTCAACCTCACGACCAACGCGCTCAAGTTCACCGACGAGGGTCACGTCCAGCTCACCGCCCTCCAGCTCGAGGGCACCCGGGTGGAGTTCTCGGTGCTGGACACCGGCCGCGGCATCCCGCCGCAGGCCATGGCCACGCTGTACGAACCGTTCCGCCGCCGCCGGCAGGAACGCGACTACGCGTTCTCGGGCTCGGGCCTCGGGCTGTCGATCTGCCGCAAGCTGGTCGAGGCCATGGGGTCGACGCTCGAGGTGGAGACGGAGCCCAACCGGGGCACCCGCTTCCATTTCGTGCTGGACCTCCCGCTGGCGTCGCCGGGGACGGCGTTCTGAACCTCACCGGGCGTACCTCGCACGTCGCGTAATCCTCCATGGCAACCACGCTGCTCCACGTCGTCGGCGCCCGTCCCAATTTCATGAAGGTGGCTCCGGTCCTCCGCGCCGGCGGCGCGCACGGCGGCGTGCGGCAGGTGCTCTGTCACACGGGCCAGCACTACGACCCCGCGATGAGTGACAGCTTCTTCGCCGATCTCGACCTGCCGGCGCCGGACGTGAACCTGGGCGTGGGATCGGGCACCCACGCGGTGCAGACCGCGCGGATCATGCTCGCGTTCGAACCGGTGCTCGAGCAGCAGCAGCCCGACTGGGTCGTGGTCTACGGGGACGTCAACTCGACCATCGCCTGCGCGCTTGTGGCCGCGAAGAAGGGGATCCGCGTCGCCCATGTGGAGGCCGGTCTGCGCAGCCGGGACCGTGCCATGCCGGAGGAATTGAACCGGCTGCTCACCGATCAACTGGCCGACCTGTGCCTCACGCCGAGCCGCGATGCCGAGGCGAACCTCCGGGCCGAAGGCATCCCCGACGCGCGCATCCGGTTCGTCGGCAATGTGATGGTGGACACGCTGCTCCACCTGCGCGGCCGGGCCCGCGCGCGCGCGATGCCGGAGGCGCTGGGCGTGGCCGGCGGCGACTACGCCTTCACCACGCTGCACCGGCCGTCCAACGTGGACGATCCCGCCACGCTCGAGCAGCTGCTGCTCGCGCTCGCCGACCTCGCGCGCATGATGCCGGTGGTGTTCCCGGTGCATCCCCGCACCCGCCAGCGCATCGCCGAGCACAAGCTCGATCGGCTGGCCGATGGCGTGCGGTTTCTGGACCCGCTCGGCTATCTGGAGACGATTTCGCTCGTGGAGCGCGCCACGCTGGTCCTGACCGACTCCGGGGGCCTCCAGGAGGAGACCACCGTGCTCGGCGTGCCGTGCCTCACCGCGCGGGCGAACACGGAGCGGCCGATCACGATCTCCGAGGGTACCAACCGGCTGGTCGCCTCGCGCCGCGACGCCATCGCCGATGCCGTGGCCGACGTCCTCCACTGCCGCCGATCGGGTGGCTTCCGGCCCGGCCGCCCCGAGGGCTGGGACGGGTGCGCGGGCGCGCGGGTCGTGGAGGCGCTGGTCGCCGGCCACTAGCCGGGCCGGGCGCTGCTGCGTTGCCCACCTGCCACCTCCCCCCTCCTCCTGCTAGCTTTCCTCGCTTCCGACCGGTTCGGGAGGCGATGATCGTGGCCGCAGGGCATCTGGCGGAGCTGTTCCGGGCGCAAGTGCAAGCCCACCGGGATCGCGAGTTGCTGGTGGGCGCGGGACAGCGCTGGACCTACGGCCAGGTGGACGAACGGGCTGAGGCCCTGGCCACGTCGCTCGCCGACCTGGGCTTGCGGGCCGGCGATCGCTTGGCGATCGACCTGCCCAACTGGCCGGAATGGGTGGTGACGCTCCTGGCGGGCGCACGCCTCGGCCTCACGGTGGTGCCGCTGGACCCTGGGCTCGGCTACCACGAGCTCAAGTACCAGTTGCGGCACAGCGAGGTCGGCGCCGCGGTCGTCGCGGAGCGATACGGGGACACGGACTTCCTCGAACTGTTCGAGGAGCTCCTGCCGGAGCTGCCGGAGCTGAGCTTTCTCGCAACGGTGGGCCCGGAAGACCTGTGGTACGACGACCGGATCTTCCAGTTCGAAGATCTGGTGGCCAAGGGCCGCCACCGTGCGGCGCCCGTGCCGCCGGCCTCGGCGCTGGAGCCCGCCACGTCCCCGCTCGCCATCGTGTACACCTCGGGCACCATGGGGAAGCCCAAGGGCGTCGTGCTGTCGCACCGGAGTATCGTCGAGTCCGGCCGCGCAGTGGCCGAGAGCCTCGGCGTGACATCGGACGATCGCATCCTCGCCTGCGTGCCGTTCTTCACCGTGTTCGGGGTGGGCATCATCGTGGGGACGATCGCGGCCGGCGGCACGCTGGTGCTGCAGGAGCGGTTCAACGCGCGCGAGGCCATCGAGCTGATCGAGCGCGAACGCGCGACGGTGATGCACGGCGTCCCCACGATGTACCAGCTCGTCATGCGCGACCCGGCGTTCACGCCGGCGCGGGTAAAGTCGCTGCGCACCGGCCTGGTGGCAGGGGGCCTGGTCACGCCGGAGCTGATCGCACGGGTGCGCGCGTGGTGTGACGCGGAGATCGCGTACGGCCTTACCGAGACCGGACCCGCGGTGAGCCTGACGCGTCGAAGCGATCCGCCCGAGAAGCGCGCCAACACGGTGGGACGCCCGCTCCCGGGAGTGGAGTGCCGGGTGGTGGATGTGGCGACGGGGGCCCTGCATGGGCTCGAGGCGGTGGGGGAACTCGCCGTCAAGAGCGACCTGCTCATGCTGGGGTACCACCGCATGCCGGGCGAGACCGCGCGCTCCCTCACGCCGGAGGGATATTTCCTCACCGGCGACCTCGCGATGATCGACGAGGACGGCTTCCTGCAGGTCGTGGGGCGGCGCAAGGAGCTGATCATTCGCGGCGGGGCCAGCGTGACGCCGCGGGAAGTGGAAGACGTCCTCCGCACCTATCCGGCGGTGGAGGAAGCGTGCGTGGTCGGCGTGCCGAACGAGGTCTTTGGCGAGCTGGTCTGCGCGTGCGTGGTGCCCGTGGAGGGCGCCATCGTGACCGGCGACGAACTCAAGGAGTTCTGTCGCGAACATCTGGCTGATCACAAGGTCCCCGACCTCGTGCGCTTCTTCGACAGCTTCCCCATGACGGGGTCCGGCAAGGTGAAGCGTCGTGAGCTATCGCGCGTGGTGGGCCTGGAGCTGAGTGCGACGTGACCCAACCGCTGTACCGCCAGGGGCGGCAGGTCGATCCGAAGCTACCGGCGACCGTGCATGCCCCGAATGCTGCCCTGCTCATCGATTTCGACAACGTCACCCTGGGGATCCGGTCCGATCTGGCGAAGGAACTCCGGACCCTGCTGAACAGCGACATCATCAAGGGCAAGGTCGCCGTCCAGCGCGCGTACGCCGACTGGCGGCGCTATCCGCAGTACATCGTTCCCCTCTCCGAGTCGTCGGTCGACCTCATCTTCGCGCCCGCCTTCGGGACGGCCAAGAAGAACGCCACCGATATCCGCCTCGCCATCGACGCCATCGAGCTCATCTTCACCCGCCCGGAGATCGGGACCTTCATCCTGCTCTCCGGCGACAGCGATTTCTCCTCGCTGGTGATCAAGCTCAAGGAGTACGGCAAGTACGTCATCGGCGTGGGGATCCGCGAGTCGGCGAGCGATCTGCTGATCCAGAACTGCGACGAGTACTACTCCTACAGCGATCTCGCGGGTCTCACGAAGGAGACCGAGCTCTCCTCCATCCAGCGCGATCCGTGGGAGCTGGTGGGGGAGGCGGTGGCGCAGATGGCGCGCAACGGCGACGTCATGCGCTCCGACCGGCTCAAGCAGGTCATGCAGCAGCTCGACCCGAACTTCGACGAGCGCAACGCCGGCTTCAGCCGGTTCAGCAAGTTCGTCGTCGAAGCGGGCAACAAGGGCCTGCTCAAGGTCACCAAGCTCGACAACGGCCAGTTCGAGGTGGCGCCGCTTGCCGGCGCGCCTGCTGCCAGGCTGGGGCCGGCGCCCGAGCCCCGCGCCGAGGCGCCGCGCGAGGAGGGCGGCCGCCGAGGCCGGAGTCGTCGCGGGCGCGGACGGGACCGCGACCGCGAGGCGGCACCCGAAGC
>JBMOPM010000067.1:0-11146 GCA_049323575.1 Gemmatimonadota bacterium
TCCGCGCCGGTTGAGCATCCTCCACCACCCATCGTCCCGAGCGTGACTACCGCCCTCTCCGCCCGCGAGGCTGCCCAGCGCATCCTCACCACCGTCCGCCGCCAGCCCGTCCTGCGCGTGCCCCTGGACGACGCGCTCGGCAGCATCCTCGCCGAGGACGTCACCAGCCCGCTCGACATCCCGTTCCGGACCAACTCCGCCATGGACGGCTACGCCGCGCGCGCCGCGGACGTGCGGGGGGCGAGCGAAGCCGAGCCGGTGCGACTTCGGGTGGTGGAGCATCTCCCCGCCGGACGGTTTCCCACCCGGGCGATCGGACCCGGCGAATGCGCCCGCATCTTCACCGGCGCACCGCTGCCCGAGGGCGCCGACAGCGTCATCCGGCAGGAAGACACCGACCAGGGCAGCGATGTCGTCACCATCTTCAAGGACCGCGACGCCGGCGTGAACATCCGGCTCGCGGGCGAGGACATCGAAGCGGGCGCCACCGTCCTTGCCGCCGGGACCGAGCTCGGGCCGGCACATCTTGGCGTCCTCGCCTCCCTCGCCGTGGCGTCGCCTCTGGTCTATCGCCGGCCCCGCGTGGCCATCCTCGGCAGCGGTGACGAGATCGTGGACATCGACCGGCCCGAGGAGATCCTGAGCGGGCGCAAGATCGCCAGTTCCAACACCCACACCCTCATCGCGCTGGTCAAGCTCGCGGGCGGCGAGCCGGTCAACCTGGGCATCGCGCGGGACACGGCCGACAGCATGCGCGAACATCTCACCCGGGCGCTCGACTGCGACCTCCTCGTCACCACGGCCGGCATCAGCGTGGGCGAGCACGACTTCGTCAAGCCGGTGCTCGAGGAGCTGGGTGCGCGCATCGATTTCTGGAAACTCCGCATGCGGCCGGGCGCGCCGGTGGGCTTCGGGGTGCTGGGTGCGGTTCCGTGGATCGGCCTGCCGGGCAATCCCGTCAGCACCATGGTCACCTTCGAGCTCTTCGTCCGGCCGGCGATCCGCGCGATGATGGGGCACCGCCTGCCGTTCCGGGCGACGACGCGGGTGCGGGTGGCGGAGCCGATCTCGCTCAGGCCGAGGCTGCAGCATTTCCTGCGGGCGGTGGTGGATGAGGAAGGGATGGCGAGGCTCACCGGTCCGCAAGGATCGGGGATTCTCACGTCGATGGTGAAGGCCAACGCGCTGCTGGTGATCCCGGAGGGGCAGTTCGAGACGCCGGCGGGAAGCGAGGCGGATGCGCTGCTGCTGAACGACCCGCGGCACGCGAAGGAGCCGGGGTTCTAGCGCAGAGCGCTGCGCGTCGGGGGCGGCAGTCCGTGCGAGCCCAGCGCGGCGAGGAATCCTTGATCCTGCCCCTCGCTTCCCTTAGCTTTCGACCGGTTGAAGGGGAGTAGCTCATCCGCACCTGACACGCGGATGGCTGGATCGTCAAGACTGTTCGCCCTGCAGGGCGGGCACGGTCCAGCCGGGAGCCGGGAGCTCAGAGCGAGACCTTCGTCCATGGCCCGAGGAGGGTCAGAGGACGAAGGTCTCTTTTCGTTTGAGGGTACCAAGGAGAGACGATGAACAACCTCAAGACATTCATGCTCATGGCGGGCCTGATGGCGCTGTTCCTCGCCGTCGGCCAGGCCGTGGGCGGCCAGCAGGGCATGTTCATGGCGCTCATCATGGGCGGCGCCATGAACTTCATCATGTACTTCTTCTCGGACAGGATGGTGCTCCGCATGTACGGGGCACGCGTGGTGACCGCGCAGGAGGCACCAGGGCTCTACGCCTTGGTGGACCGGCTGCGCCAGCGGGCGGGCCTGCCGATGCCCACGGTCGCGATCACCGACGAGCCGCAGCCCAACGCATTCGCCACCGGCCGCAACCCGGAGCATGCCGTGGTGGCAGTAACCACCGGGCTGCTCCAGAGCCTCCCCGAGGAGGAGCTCGCCGCTGTCATCGCGCACGAGCTGGCCCACATCAAGAACCGGGACATGCTGATCTCGACGATCGCGGCCGGCATCGCGGGCGCCATCGGCTATCTGCCCTACCTGCTGATGTTCGCGGGCGGCCGGGACGACGAGGACCGCAACCCGGCGGTGGAGCTCGCCATGATCATCTTCGCGCCGATCGCCGCGATGCTCATCCAGTACGCCGTCTCGCGGCAGCGCGAGTTCGAGGCTGACCGGGTGGGGGCCGAGATCCTGGGCCGCCCGCTGGCGCTCGCCAACGCGCTGCGCCGGCTCGACGCGATGGCCCATCGCATCCCGATGCACGTGAACCCGGCGGCGGCGCCGCTCGCCCAGGTGAACCCGCTGGCCGCCATGGGCGGGGGGATGATGAAGCTGTTCAGCACCCACCCGCCGACCGAGGAGCGCGTGGCGGCGCTCGAGGCGATGGCCCGAGGCCGCTGACGTGTCATCGCACCCGCCCGAGGTCTGGATCGGCTTCACCGTCCTCGTGGCGGGCCTGCTGGCGCTGGACCTCGGCGTCCTCAACCGCCAGTCCCACGTGCTGGGCATGAGGGAAGCCATGCGCTGGAGCGCCGGGCTCGTGAGCCTGGCGCTGCTCTTCGGCGGTTTTCTCTGGATTCGCGAAGGGGCCCAGCACGCCCTGGAGTACTACACGGGCTACCTCGTCGAGCTCTCGATGAGCGTCGACAACCTCTTCGTGTTCATCGTCATTTTTCAGTATTTCGCCGTGCCGGCCAGCCTCCAGCCACGGGTGCTGAAGTGGGGCATCCTCGGCGCCATCATCATGCGCGCGATCATGATCGGCGCGGGCGCCCTGCTGCTGGCCCGGTTTCACTGGATCATCTACGTGTTCGGCGGGATCCTCATCCTCACGGCGATCAAGATGCTGCGCCAGCGCGAGGAGCGGCTGAACATCGAGCACAATCCCCTGGTCCAGCTTGCCCGGCGCGTCCTGCCGTTCACGCCGGCCTATGACGGGCAGCGGTTCTTCACCCGCTCCCATCGCGGCCTGATGGCGACGCCGCTGCTGCTGGTGCTGCTCGTGGTGGAGTGGAGCGACCTGATCTTCGCCATCGACAGCATCCCGGCGATCTTCGCCATCACCCAGGATCCGTTCATCGTCTACAGCTCGAACGTGTTCGCCATCCTGGGGCTCCGGGCCCTGTTCTTCGTGCTCGCCGGCGCGATGGACAAGTTCTCCCATCTCAAGATCGGCGTGGCGATGATCCTGCTCCTCATCGGCCTGAAGATGATCGCCGCGAGCTGGATCACGATTCCCACCATCTACTCGCTGCTCGGCATCGCCGCGATCCTGGCGACGGCCATCGTGACGTCCCTGCTCAAGAACCGGATGAAGGCAGCGTAGCGCGGCCACGACCGGCGGCGGGCCGCCTCTGGCCGTTCGCCTGGAGCCGTCCTACCTTACGCCGTGCCTTCCCGCGCCACCGGCCTGCTCGCCCGCCTCGGGCTCGATCGCCCTGAACTTTGCGCGTGGGCGATGTACGACTGGGCCAATTCCGCCTTCCTCACGGTCGTCATCACGGCCGTCTTCCCGATCTACTTCTCCTCGGTGGCCGCGGCGGATCTGCCACCCGCCGTGGCGACGGCCCGCTTCGGGCTCGCCACGACCGCCGCGCTGGCCATCATCGCGGTCCTCGCTCCGATCCTCGGTACCGTGGCCGACCAGTCGGCCGCGAAGTTGCGCTTCCTCGCCGGGTTCATGCTGCTGGGCGCCGGAGCCACGGGGCTGCTGTACTTCATCCAGCGGGGCGACTGGGTGCCGGCGCTGGTGCTCTTCGTCATCGCCAACATCGGGGTGAACGGCAGCTTCGTGTTCTACGATGCCCTGCTCCCGCACGTCGCCCGGCGCGACGAAATGGACCGGGTGTCGACCGCGGGCTACGCGCTGGGCTACATCGGCGGCGGGCTCATGCTGGCGCTCGCCCTCGCCATGATCCAGAAGCCGGCCTTCTTCGGCCTGCCGAGCGGCGCGGGGCTCACCCCAGCAGAGGCGACGCTGCCGGTGCGGCTGGCCTACCTGCTCACCGCGCTCTGGTGGGTGGGCTTCGCCATCCCGCTCTTCCGCACTGTCCGGGAGCCCGCGGCGACGCGGCCGGCGGGCCACCCGCTCGCCGCGGCCTGGCGTCAGCTCCGGGCCGCGGGGCAGGAGCTCGGGCGTCACCGTCAGGCGGCGCTGATGCTCGCCGCATTCCTCGTCTACAACGACGGCATCCAGACCATCATCCGCATGGCCACCGTCTACGGGACGGAACTCGGGCTCGACCGGGGCGCGATGATCGCCGCGATCGTGATCGTGCAGTTCGTGGGGATTCCGTTCGCCTTCCTGTTCGGCTGGCTGGCCGGCCGGATCGGCGCCAAGCCCGCGATCCTGCTCGGGCTCGCCGTCTACGTCGCCATCGCCCTCCTGGGCTACGGGATGCAGACGTCGCGGGACTTCCTCATCCTGGCGGTCCTCGTCGGCACGGTGCAGGGGGGCACCCAGGCGCTGAGCCGCTCGCTGTTCGCGCGTCTCATCCCCGCGGAGAAGTCGGGCGAGTTCTTCGGCTTCTTTGCCGTGTTCGAAAAGTTCGCCGGCATCTTCGGCCCGGCGCTGTTCTCGGTCGCGGTCCTGGCCACGGGCTCGAGCCGCACAGCCATCCTGTCGGTGATCGTGTTCTTCGTGGTCGGCGCGGCGCTGCTGATGAAGGTGGATGTGGCCTCGGATGGCCGATAGCGATCGCAGGTACTTGTCACCATCGCGCGGCGGTCATAGCGTTCGCGCCCTATGGACCCGATCGCGCTGACGCGCCAGCTCGTCGAGCTGCCGAGCCCCACGGGCGCGGAAGGACCGGTCTGTTCCTTCATGGCCGACCTGCTGGAGCGCGCCGGGTATGCGGTGGAGCGGCAGCCGCTGGACGAGGGTCGCTTCAACGTCTACGCGTATCGACAGCCCCCGGTGGTCGTCTTCTCCACCCATCTGGACTGCGTGCCGCCCTACGTTCCCTTCCGGGAGGACGACGAGTTCCTGCACGGGCGCGGCACGTGCGACGCCAAGGGCCTCGCGGCAGCGATGGTGGCGGCGGCCGAGCGCCTGCACGCCGCGGGCGAAAGCCGGGTGGGGCTCCTGTTCGTCGTGGGCGAGGAGAACGGCTCCGACGGCGCCCGGGTGGCGAACGCGCTGGCACCCAAGGGACGGTTCCTCATCAACGGCGAGCCCACCGAGAACCGGCTGGCCATCGGCTCCAAGGGCTCGCTCAGGGCGGATCTCACGGCCACCGGGCGCGCCGCGCATTCCGCCTATCCCGAGCTCGGCCGCTCGGCCATCCTGCCGCTGCTCGACACGCTGGAGCGGATCCGCGGCATGGATCTCCCCCGGGATCCCGTGCTGGGCGAGACGACCGTGAACATCGGCCTGATCCGGGGCGGCGTAGCGCCGAACGTCATCCCGCCGTCGGCGGAGGCGCAGTTGCTGTTCCGCACCGTGGCGCCGACCGGGCCGCTCAAGGACGCGATCGCCGCATGCCTCGCGCCGGGTGTCACCCTCGACTTCGGCATCGAGATGCCGCCGGTCAGGGCCAGCGCCCCGGGTGGCTGGGAAACAACGGTGGTGAGCTACGCCAGCGACCTGCCCTTCCTCGCGTCCTGGGGTGAGGGATATCAGATGGGACCGGGAACGATTCTCATGGCACACACCGACGAGGAACGCATCGCGAAGGCAGACCTGCTCGAAGGCGTGGAGCGCTACGTGCGGCTGGCCCGCGACCTCGTCGCGCGGGAGGCGGCATGACGAAGATCCCCGTTGCGGTGCTGGGTGCCACGGGCACGGTGGGCCAGAAGTTCATCCGGCTCCTGGCCGACCATCCCTGGTTCGAGATCGCCCACGTGACCGCATCGAGCCAGAGTGCCGGGAAGCCCTATGGCGAGGTGGCGCGCTGGCGGGAAACCGTGCCGATCCCCGAACGCATCGCGCGGATGATCGTGGAGCCCAGCGAGCATCCGCTGCCGGTGCCCATCGCCTTCTCCGCGCTGGACGCCACCGTCGCGGGCCCGATCGAGGCGGCGTTCGCGGCGGCCGGTGTCTACGTGGTCACCAACACCCGCACCTACCGCATGGAGCCCGACGTCCCGCTGCTCGTGCCCGAGGTGAACTACGAGCACCTGGCGCTGCTGCGGCGGCAGCAGCGGGAACGGGGCTGGACCGGCGGGATCGTCGCCAACCCCAACTGCTCCACGGCGGCGCTGGTCCTGGCGTTAAGCCCCCTGCACCAGGCCTTCGGCGTGGATCGCGTCTTCGTGGCGACGATGCAGGCCGTGTCGGGCGCGGGCTATCCCGGCGTGCCGTCGCTCGACATCCTCGGCAACGTCATTCCGCACATCGGCGGCGAGGAAGAGAAGATGGAGCGGGAAACCCGCAAGATTCTCGGCGCCATCGCCGGCGACGCCGTGACCGGCGCCCCCATTACCGTCAGCGCCCATACCAACCGCGTGCCGGTGGTGGACGGCCACACGGAAGTCGCCTCGGTCGGGTTCCGCACGGCGGCGACCCTGAGCGACGCGATGGCGGCGCTCGAAGCGTTCCGGGCTCCGGCCCGCGTGGCGGCGCTGCCCTCCACGCCGGCCCGGCCGCTGGAGGTCGACCACCGGATCGACCGGCCTCAGCCGCGGCTGGACCTGGAGCGCGGCAACGGGATGACCGTGACCGTGGGGCGGGTGCGAGCCTGCCCGTTGCTCGACATCCGCATGGCGCTGCTGGGTCACAACACGATTCGCGGGGCCGCGGGCGCCGCGGTGCAGAACGCGGAACTGCTGGTCGCCGAAGGTTTCGTGTCGCGCCCATGATCGTCGCCAAGTTCGGCGGAACCTCCGTGGGCGACCCGGAGGCCATCCAGCGGCTCATCGGCATCGTGGCGGCCCGGCGTGCGGAGCAGCCGCTGGTGGTGGTGTCGGCGCTGTCGAAGGTGACGGACGCTCTGCTCGACCTGGCCAGGCCGATCGCCGCAGGCGACGAGGCGGGTGTGCTGCGCGCGCTCGAGGCGCTGGACCAGCGGCATGCCTCCGTGGCGTCCGCTCTGCCCGGCGCCGAGCGGGCGATGGAGCCGATCCGCGACGATCTGGCCGCCATCCGGCAGCAGGCGCTCGGCTCCCTCGGCCAGGCGCTCGCGCCCCGGCACCTGGACGCGCTGGCCGGCTTCGGCGAGCTGTGGAGCTCGCTGATCGTGACGATGGCGATGCAGGGTGCGGGGCTGCCCGCGGTCTGGTGTGACGTGCGCCCTGTGATGCGCACCGACGATCGCTTCACCCGAGCCACCCCGCTCACCGAGCATCTGCCGGAACGCGCCAGGGCGGAGTTCGGCCCGCTGCTCGAGGCCGGGAAGATCCCGGTGACGCAGGGGTTCCTGGGCTCGACGTTGGACGGCATTCCCACGACGCTGGGCCGCGGCGGCTCGGACTTCACCGCCTCGCTGCTGGGCGCGGCGCTCGACGCCGAGCGGGTGGAGATCTGGACCGACGTGGACGGTTTGATGACGGCCGACCCGCGCATCGTGCCCTCGGCGCGGACGCTGCCGCAGGCCACCTACGAGGAAGCGGCGGAACTCGCGACGTTCGGGGCCAAGGTACTCCATCCCGCGACCCAGTTGCCGCTGGCCGAGCGGGGCATCCCGTTCACCATCCTCAACTCGCGCCGGCCGGAAAACGGCGGCACCGTGATCGCGCCGGACGTAGACCACAGGGGGCTCTCGACGCCCATCCGCTCGATCTCCTGGAAGAAGGGGATCATCGTCATCAACGTCCGCGCCCCCCGCATGCTGGGAGCGTACGGCTTCCTGCGTGCGCTGTTCGAGGTCTTCGAGCGCCACGAGGTCGTGGTGGACGTGCTGGCGAGCGGCGAGGTGAGCGTCTCGCTCACCATCGAGGACGGCAGCAAGCTCGACCTGCTCCGGCGGGAGCTGTCCGAGCTGGGCGAGGTAACCATCTTCGAGCGCCGCGCGATCATCGCCGTGGTCGGCGTGGGGCTCCGGGACACCCCCGGCCTGGGCGCCCGGATCTTTGCCGCGGTGCGGCCCGCCAATGTCGAGCTGATCTCCCAGGGCGCCTCGGCCATCAACATGACCTTCATCGTGCGCGAGGAAGAGGCGCCCGACGCGGTGCGCCGCCTCCACCGCGAGTTCTTCGGCACCGACTGATGCGCCTGGCACTCGTGGGCTACGGGCGGATGGGCCGCGCGGTCGAGGCGGAGGCCCAGGCGCGTGGCCACGAAATCCACACCATCATCGATCCGGGCCCGGTGGATCCGGCGCGGGTCCGGGGCGCCGACGTCGCGATCGAATTCACCACGCCGGAGGCGGCGCCGGACAACATCGTCGCCCTGACGCGCGCAGGCGTGCCGGTGGTGTGCGGCACCACGGGATGGTACGCGCGGCTGCCCGACGTGACGGCCGCGGTCGAGCAGCAGAGCGGCGCCCTGCTCTACGCGCCCAACTTCTCCATCGGCGTGCAGGTGTTCCTCCGGACCGCGCGCGAGCTTGCTCGCGGGCTGGCGGGCCGGCCCGGCTTCGACGCGTTCATCGTCGAGTCCCACCACGCCCGGAAGCTCGACGCCCCTTCCGGCACGGCGCTCGCGCTCCAGCGCGCGGCGCAGGCCGGCGACCCGGAACGCCCCTTCCCCATCACGTCGATCCGCGCCGGCGCGATTCCGGGCACGCACGCCATCACCTGGGACGGGCCCCAGGAATCGATCACCCTGGAGCACGTCGCCAGGGGACGGGAGATCTTCGCCTCCGGCGCGGTGCTGGCGGCCGAATGGCTGGTGGGACGGCGGGGAGTGTTTACCTTCGAGCAAATGCTCTTCGGAGGCGAGGGATGAGGCTGCGCGGATGCGGTACCGCGCTGGTGACCCCGTTCACGGTGACGGGAGACGTGGACCTGGCCGCCCTCGGGCGGCTGGTGGAGTGGCAGATCACCGAAGGCATCGATTTCCTCGTGCCGCTGGGCTCCACCGGCGAGGCGCAGACGCTCGACGAGGCGGAGCGGGATCGGGTCGTGGCCACGGTGCTCGAGGCCGCCGCCGGGCGCGTACCGGTGATGGCCGGCGCCACGAGCAACGACACGGCCAGGGCCGTGGTCGAGACCCGCCGGCTCTGTTCGCTGGGCGTGGACTACATCCTCACCGCCACGCCGTACTACAACAAGCCCACCCAGGCAGGCCTCCTGGCCCATTTCGAGGCCGTCGCCAACGCGTCGCTCAAGCCCGTCTGTCTCTACAACGTCCCCGGGCGCACCGGGGTCAACCTCAAGCCGGAGACGGCGCTCGCGCTAGCCGAACACGACAACATCGTCGCCATCAAGGAAGCGAGCGGCGACCTGGCGCAGATCATCGAGATCATCCGGCACCAGCCGGAGAGCTTCGCCGTGCTGTCGGGCGACGACTGGCTGGCCGCGGCGGTCATCCTGATGGGCGGCCAGGGACTCATCTCCGTGGCCTCGAACGAGGTCCCGCGGGCCATGACCGCGCTGGTCACCGCGGCGCTCATCGGGGACGTGAAGGAAACCCGCCAGCTCCAGTACCGCCTCACCCCGCTGATGAACGCCAACTTCCTCGAGAGCAATCCGATCCCGGTCAAGGCGGCGCTCCACGCCATGGGGAAGATCGAGAACGTGCTCCGCCTGCCACTCGTGCCGCTGTCGAAGCACCACCTGCCCACCCTGCTCGGCGCGCTGCGCGAGGCCGGGGTGGAGGCGCTGGCTCACTCCCCTGCCGCGTGATGACCATCGATCTGGCTCTGCTCCGCGCCGACATCGAACGCTTCGCTGCCGGTGTTCCCGACGGCCAGCACGGTGAGGCCCTGGCGGCGTTCGATCGCCTGAAGGCGTGCCTCAACCGGGGACTCGTCCGCGCCGCCGAGCGGCAGGCCGACGGCACCTGGCGGGCCAACGCGTGGGTCAAGCAGGGCATCCTGCTGGGGTTTCGCCTGGGCACGATCGTCCCCGCGGCCCCGGGCGGCCCGTTCCCCTTCTTCGACAAGAGCACCTATCCGCTCAAGGAGCTGACACCGGAGCACGGGGTGCGCGTGGTGCCCGGGGGCTCGGCCATCCGCGACGGCTGCTACGTGGCGCCGGGTGTGGTCTGCATGCCGCCCATGTACATCAACACCGGCGCGTACGTGGACGAGGGCACGATGGTGGACTCGCACGCGCTGGTGGGTTCCTGTGCGCAGATCGGCAAGCGGGTGCACC
This sequence comes from Gemmatimonadota bacterium, assembly GCA_049323575.1. Taxonomy (GTDB): domain Bacteria; phylum Gemmatimonadota; class Gemmatimonadetes; order Gemmatimonadales; family GWC2-71-9; genus JBMOPM01. The sequence goes on from JBMOPM010000067.1 coordinate 10,197, forward strand.
TCTCCGCCGCGGCGCAGATCGGCGGCGTCCTGGAGCCGGCCAACGCGGTGCCGGTGGTGATCGAGGACGAGGTGCTGGTGGGCGGCAACTGCGGCGTGTACGAGGGCACCATCGTCCGCGAGCGCGCCGTGCTGGCGCCAGGTGTGATCCTCACCGGCGGGACCGTGGTGTTCGACCTGGTGCGCAACACGACATACCGCCGCGAGGGCGACCGCCCGCTCGAGATTCCTGCCGGCGCCGTGGTGGTGCCGGGCAGCCGGCCGGTCACGTCGGGGCCCGGCGCCGCGGCCGGAGTGCACCTGTACTGTCCTGTGATCGTGAAGTATCGGGATCAAAAGACCGAGGCGGCCGTGAAGCTGGAGGAGTTGCTGCGATAGGCGGCGAGACGCGATGCCCTCCCACACCCACTACCTCTGGTTCAACACCAGGAAGCGCCAGGAGATCATCGACATCACCGACGAGGTCGCCGAGCAGGTGCGCCTGAGCGGCATCCGCGAGGGCTTCGTCCTCGTCTCGGCGATGCACATCTCGGCGTCGGTGTTCGTCAACGACCACGAGTCCGGGCTCTGGCGCGACATCCTCCGGTGGCTGGAAGAGACCATCGCGCCGTGGGATCCGTCCCGCTACGAGCACAACGCGACCGGCGAGGACAACGCCGCCGCCCACTTGCGAAGCCTCACGATCGGCCACGAAGTGATCGTGCCGATCACGGCCGGCCAGTTGGACCTGGGGCCGTGGCAGCGGGTGTTCTACGGGGAGTGGGACGGCCAGCGGAAGAAGCGCGTGATCATCAAGGTGCTGGGCGAGACGTAACCTCCGCGATCCACCCCGCCGTCTCGCGCCAGAGCGACGGCGTCGCGCCTTCCTTGAAATAGCCCCAGTGACCGATGCGCTCCCGGCCCACCTCGGCCGGGGCGATGACCCGGCGGACGCGCCGCGCGGCGCGGTAG
>JBMOPM010000068.1:0-11133 GCA_049323575.1 Gemmatimonadota bacterium
GTCGCGCAGGCCGGGGCGTGCCACCATCTCCGCCTGGCGGGCCTGAAAGCCCATCTGGCTCCACGCGATCGAGACCGGGTCCCCATGGATGGCCTGCACGGGGAACGCGCCCGTCACGCCGGCCGGGCTGAGCGTCACCACCGGCCCCAAGGAGCCGCTGCCGTCGCGGGATCGGCGCGCCAGGCTACTGCTCCCCCGCGGGAGCGGCCACCGGTGCCCTCACTCGGAGCCTCCCGGGCTTCCACAGGCGGGCCGCCAGCAGCACGAGCAGCACCGCCCCGTAGATCAGCGGCTCGCGGACGTCCTTCTTCACCAGCCAAAGAAAGTGCACCACGCCCAGCAGGCCGATGACATACACCAGCCGATGCAGCCGCTGCCAGCGCTTGCCGCCCAGACGCCGGACCCACCCGCTGGTAGACGTGACCGCGAGCGGGATCAGCAGCAGGAACGCGGTGAACCCGGCCATGACCCATGGATGCTTGATCACGTCCATCGCGATCTCGCCCGGATCCAGCGAGTGGTCGAACACGAAGTACATCGACGCGTGGACGAGCACGTAGCCGAACGTGAACAGCCCCAGCATCCGCCGCACCTTGATGAGGGCATTCCAGCCGGTGAGGCGGCGCACCGGCGTGACGGCGAGGGTGCAGAAGAGCAGAATCAGCGTCGAGAGCCCGGTGAAGATCTCCGTCTCCCGCACCGGGTCGGCCGCGAAATCGTAGGTGACGATCTTCACTACCAGCCGCAGCGCGGGGATGCAGGCGGCGAGTGCGATGACCGGCTTGAGCCAGCGATCACCCATTCAGAAGTTGACGCGGAGGTCCATCCCCGCGTAGAGCGACGCCACCTGGTCGGCGTAGCCGTTGAAGGGCAGCGTGGGGCGCTTGAAGAACTCCCCGATCCGCCGCTCCTTGGCCTGACTCCACCGGGGGTGGTCCACGGCCGGGTTTACGTTGGCATAGAATCCGTACTCGTCGGGCGCCGCCATGTTCCAGGTCGTGACAGGCCGGGTCTCGAGGAAGCGGATGCGCACGATCGACTTCGCGCCCTTGAACCCGTACTTCCACGGCACCACCAGCCGGAGCGGTGCGCCGTTCTGGTTGGGCAGCGGCTTGCCGTAGAGCCCCACGACGAGGATCGTGAGCGGGTGCATCGCCTCGTCCATCCGGAGCCCTTCCACGTAGGGCCACGGCAGCACGCGCCGGCGCTGGCCGGGGAATTGTTTCGGATCGAGCAGCGTGGTGAACTCGACGTACTTGGCCCGGCTGGTGGGCTCGAGTCGCTTGATCACATCGCGCAGCGGGATGCCGAGCCAGGGGACCACCATCGACCAGGCCTCGACGCAGCGGTGGCGGTAGACCCGCTCCTCCGGCGTGAACGGCTTGAGGAAGTCGTCGAGGTCGTAGGTGGCAGGTCTGGCGATTTCGCCTTCGATCAGCACGCTCCAGGGCCTGGTGCGGAGGCTCGCCGCGAGCTTCGACGGGGATTCCTTGTCGCTGCCGAATTCGTAGAAGTTGTTGTAGCTCGTGATCGCGGAATACGGCGTCAGCTTGTCGTCGTCGCCTGCCCCGCCCCGGAAGCGGAACCCCGGCGGCAGCAGGCCTTCGCCGAGTCCCAGGCCCGCGGCGGCGAGGAACTCGCGCCGGCTCACGTAGAGCGACTCGGCGGTGATCTCGGAGGCGGGAATGTCTGGCGGACGGCGGATGAGCACGGTCGGTCTCCGGTGGGGAGGAATCCCTGCCGGAATATTAACGATCCGGACTGCACGATGGTTCCAAAACGCCAGCCGCCGCCCGTCGCGGGCGACGAACGGCGGCAGCGGCTAGCGGGAGACGGACAGGGTGGGATTCGAACCCACGATACGCTTGTGACGTATACACGCTCTCCAGGCGTGCCTCTTCAACCACTCGAGCACCTGTCCCGGCTTGGTTGCGGCGAAACATCCTAGCCGGACAGCGCCCGCCCGTCAACGCAGCCCCGCGCTTTCCCGACGCACCGGCCATGACGCTGCGGCGTCGCGGTCTCGGCTCGTCGCCGCTGAGAGGCTGGAAACCGGCATGCAGCCCGATCAGACACCCAGCCCGGGCCGCATCCAGCTCCGGATGCGGAACGCCACGGCCAGGACGATGGCTCCATGGACCAGCGCGTACGCGCCCAGCCACCACACGATCGCGGTGGCGCCCGCGGAGGGGAACAGGAGCAGCAGCACCGCCAGCATGAGGGAGAGGACGCCGGTCAGAATCAGCAGCCACTCACCGAGGATCACACGCCTGAGCCGGACCGCCATCGCGATCTGGAAGATCCCGGTGAGGAGGGCCCAGGCCGCGACGAGATAGACGGGACTCAGCGTGCCGATGGCAGGCCACACCAGCGCGATGACCCCGGCCGTGAGGCTCACCAGCGCGTGCGCGAGCATGGCGCCCCAGCGCTCGCGGCGGCGCACCCCGCGGACCGCGGTCACCAGGGCGAACACGCCATCCGCGAGGGCGTAGACGCCGAAGAGAATGACGAGCGCCGTGAGCGTGGGCCCCGGCAGCATGAAGGCGATGATGCCGAGGAGAATTGCGGCCAGTCCACGAAGCGCCAGCCCCCACCAGTTCGCCCCCCAGATGATCACCATGATCCCCCCTCGGACTGGACCCTGCGGGTAGTTGACATGACAATTATTTTTTGTGTGGCGGACGCCCGCGGTTGAGTGCCATCCCTGGCGGGCAGCCGACCGGCGGCGAGCCGGCTCGCGCCGCCCGCGATGGATGACAGTAAGCCCACCCTGCCGGAGGCCGCCGCCGGGCATATCCGACCTCCCCCTTCCGGGTTGCCCGGCACCGGGCCGGCGGAACAGCCGCAGCTTTCCGTCGGCGCAGGAGAGTCGGCGTGCCGGACCATGGAGACGTTCTCCGGCAGGTTGACACCGATGGCCGCCCCGCCACGTGCAACAACCTGGACGCCGCGAGTGGGGTCGCCTCGCGGCACATGAAGCACACTTCATGTTCGCAGACGGAGGTAACGATCATGCGTACCGATACAGATATCCAGAAGGACATCGTCGCGGAGCTGAAGTGGGAGCCGAGCCTCCAGGATGATGACATCGCCGTCGCCGTGCGCGACGGCGTCGTGACGCTCGCCGGCTTCGTGACCAGTTTCGCCGACAAGTGGAAGGCCGAGCGGGTGGCCGGCCGGATCAAAGGGGTGAAGGCCATCGCCAACGACCTCGAGGTGAAGCTCACCTCGGCCTCGCAGCGCCCCGACCCGGACATCGCGCGTGCCGCGGTGGACGCGCTCAAGTGGAACACCTCGGTGCCCGATGATCGCGTCAAGGTGAAGGTCGAGAAGGGCTGGGTCACCCTCGAGGGTGAGGTGGACTGGTACTACCAGAAGGAAGCGGCCGAGCGCGCGGTTCGCTATCTGACGGGAGTGAAGGGGGTGTCGAACCTCATCACCGTGGCCACCAAGGCCACGCCATCGGACGTCAAGCAGCGGATCAAGGACGCGCTGCAGCGCGGCGCCCAGTTCGACGCCGACCACATCACGGTGGAGATCGACGGCCACAAGGCCATCCTGCGCGGCACCGTTCGGTCCTACGCCGAGTGGCGGGATGCGGAGCGGGCCGCTCGCAACGCCCCGGGTGTCACGGAGGTGGAGAACAAGCTCACGATCGACGCCACGGTCTACGCCTGATCCCGGGCGCCTGGTCCAGGACGCGGTGAATCCACGGCGCAGCCAGCTCGTCGCGGGCTCCGGGCCTGGAACCCGGGGCCCGCTGCCGGGCACCTGCGGGCTGGCGCCCCGCAGGTCACCCCGGCCCGAGCGGGACCGCACCATCCCGCTCGGGCCGCATCCGCGGTCCATTCCGATATTGTAGCTTTCGCCCGACATTGCGGCCGCACGCCGCAGCCGCCAGGGGCCATGCTTGCCAACGCGGGAGGAAAACGTGACCATCGCGGAGTTCGTCCAACCGATGTCGCCGACGCCCCGGCGCGCGCGCGCTGGTCAAGCCGGGTGGTCAGCATGGTGAAGGAGCAGCCCCGCGAGTGGAAGGCCGTCCGCCGCGAGTGGCCGATCCTCACCGTCTACCAGCGTTTCGAGGCCATCGTCACCGTCGTGCTCACGGTCATCGTGAGCGCGGTGATCCTCGTGGCGCTCTACCGGCTGCTGGTGAGCGTGGCCGACACGCTGGTGCTGCGGGCCTTGAACCCGCTCGACCACGACGTCTTCCAGAATGTCTTCGGCGCGATCATGACGCTGCTGATCGCGCTGGAGTTCAACCACACCCTGCAGTACGCGGTCGCCGGCGGACGCGGCATCATCCAGACCAGGATCGTGCTCGTCATCGCGATGCTCGCCCTGGCCCGCAAGATCATCGTCATGGAACTGACCAACCTCGAGCCGGCGTCGGTCGCCGCCCTGGCCGCCCTGACGCTGGCCCTGGGCGTAACGTACTGGCTCATCCGGGACCGCGACACCCATCCGGAAGGGGGCTCCGGCAATTGATGGGCGCGCCGCCCATCGCCGTGCTCGCCGCACACTGAGCGCGCCAGGCGGCGAGGCGCCGGCCCCGGTCGACAGAACGGGGGGGCGAGGGCGGGACGGTGGGTCCGCCGAACCAGCGGGGGGGGTGACGGCCGGGACTTCGCGTTTGCCTGATGGCGTCGAGACCGCGGCGCACCGACCTTGGTCTCGGTCATCTGGCGCGATTGTCCCTATCGTGCCCATGTCTCACCTCCTTCGCGGAAGAAGACCATGCCCCCCGCGTCGCAGTTCGATACGCCGGGCCGCCCCGCCGCGGGCCCGCTTCCCACCGGCACCGTCGCTCCGGACTTCAACCTGGCCCATGCGCCCGATGGCCGGACGCGGCTCGCCGATCTGCGCGGGCACCCGGTGATTCTCGCGTTCTATCCGGCCGACTGGAGCCCCGTCTGCGGCGATGAGCTGGCCTTCTTCAACGAGGTGTTCGAGGAATTCAGGCGCCACGGGGCGCAGCTCGTGGGGATTTCCGTGGACAGCGTCTGGTGTCACCAGGCCTTCGCGACGGCGCGGCACTTGCGCTTTCCGCTGCTCGCCGATTTCGAGCCGAAGGGCGCGGTCGCGCGTGCCTACGGCACCTATCGGGCGGCGGATGGGTTCTGCGAGCGAGCCCTGTTCGTCATCGACAAGGACGGCGTGATCCGCTGGAGCCATGTCTCGCCGTTGCCGGTGAACCCGGGCGCCGACGGCATCCTCTCCGCGCTCGAGGCACTCCCGGCCGGGACGGTGTCGACCGGAGCTCCGCCATGAACGGTCACACGCTGACGCCTCCCGTGGGCCTTGGCGATCACGTCCAGGGCTCGGCCGACGCCCCCCTCACGCTCGTCGAATACGGCGACTACGAATGCCCGTACTGCGGGCGGGCTCAACCCATCGTGCGCGCAGTCCAGCGGCGCCTCGGCGAGGATCTCCGATTTGCCTTCCGCCACTTTCCCCTCACACAGGTGCACCCCCATGCGCAGCCCGCGGCCGAGGCGGCCGAAGCGGCGGCGGAGCACGGCAGATTCTGGCTCATGCACGATCGGCTCTTCCAGAGTCAGCGCGCGCTCGATCACGCCGGCCTGATCGCCGATGCCGACGCCCTCGGCATCGAGCCCGCCTGGATAGCCGCCGCGCTGCTGACCCACGCGTTTGCCGACCGGGTGCGCCGGCACTTCCTGACCGGCCTCAGGAGCGGGGTGAATGGCACGCCGACGTTCTTCGTCAACGGGGTTCGTCACGACGGCCCGTGGGATGAGTCGTCCCTGCTCGTGGCCCTCGAGGCCGCTCTCTACGCGCCCAGGATGCCCGCCTCCACCGCGAAACGCACATAGTCGGTGCGATGCTCGAGGCCCAGCTTCTCCCGGACCCGGCGCTTGTAGGCATCGACCGTCTTGCTGCTGATGTCCAGCTGCCGCCCGATCTCGGCGCCGCTGTAACCGCTGGCCACGAGCTGCAGAATCGTCTGTTCGCGCTGGCTCAGGCTCTCGAAGCGGCTCCGTGCGGTCTGCGTGGCGTGCTGGGGACCAACCGCCGCCGCAAGAAGCCGGGCGGCAGCCGGCCGCACGCAGATGTCCCCGCTCGCCACCACGCGGATCGCCTCGATCAGGTCGCGTGAGGCGGCCTCCTTCGTCAGGTACCCCCGGGCGCCGGCCTCGAGCAACTGCAACAGCCCCTCCTGCTCGGCGTGAACCGTCAGGACGAGGACCCGCACGTCGGGCGCGGTGCGGCCCAGCTCGCGGAGCGCGGTCATCCCGTCGCCGCCGGGCATGTCCAGATCGAGCACTACGATATCGGGCATCACGGTCCGGGCGAGCGCCGCCGCAATCACGCCGTCCTCGGCCTCGCCCACCACGCTGATATCGGGCGCGGTTCTGAGGAGCAGGCGCAGACCCTCGCGCACCATGGCGTGGTCGTCCGCCAGGAGGACCCGGATGCGGTGGTTGCTCATCGAGATGCCGCGGCGTGCGTAGGGCCGGGTGGCGAGACTGGCCCCGAGGTCGGCCAGGGCCTTGGGAATCGGTGGCCCCGACGGCTTCGACGCATCCATGATCGTCCTCCCGGGTCGCTTCAGGCGCGATCCTGATTCTCCGAGTGGGCCACCGGAACGGTGAACCAGAACGTGCTGCCCTGCCCCGGCACGCTGTCGACGTGCAGCGCTCCACCGTGGGATTCGATGAGCCCTTTCGCAATGGCGAGCCCGAGGCCGTTGCTGCCCCGGCCGGCCCTCTGTGCCTGCCAGAACCAGTCGCAGACGTGCGCCAGCTCCTCCGGCGGGATGCCGGGTCCGGAGTCGGATACCGCAAAGCGCACCGGCGCGGCGGGCGCGCCGCCATCGGCTGACAGGGCGACCCATCCGCCGACCGGCGTGAACTTCATCGCGTTGCCCACCAGGTTGGAGAGCACCTGGAGCAGTCGGGGCGGATCGGCATCGATGAGCGGGAGCTCCGGCGCGCTCGCCACGACGAACTCGAGCCCGCGCTCCTCGGCCACCATGGCGAACATCTCCCGCGTGGCGCTCAGCAGGTCGGCCACGGGCGTCGGGCGCCGCTCCAGCCGCAGACGTCCTGCGTCGAGACTGGCGCGGTCCAGCAGATTGTGCGCGATCTGCTGCATCCACGCCGCCGAGCGCTGGATGATCCGGGCCATGTGGCGCACGCCCGCCACCCGCGGGGGCTTGGCGTCGAGCAGGGCGGCCGCACATATCTGAATCGTGCTGAGCGGGTTGCCCAGGTCGTGCGAGACGATACCCACCGCGAGGTCCCGCCCGGCCACGGCGCGCTGGGTCTGCCGGAGGAGGTCCTCCCGCTCGGCCTCGGCGCGCTGCCGCTCCTGCGCCGCCGCGAGCAGATTGGCGATCGACTGGAGAAACCGGACATCGCTCGGGGTGAAGACTCGCGGCCGGCCGGCGTGCGCGCCCAGGACGCCGAATGACCGCGACGGGTTGCGGATGACCACCTGGGCGCTGGCGACGATCCTGCGGTGGTGGAGATAAGACGATGGCGGGAACCGAGTCTCCTGGCCCCAATCCGTCACCGTGACCGGGTCGGGCGCCGAGAGCGCGAAGCCGGTCATCGAGTCGGGCCTGGCGGAGATCCGGCAGTGCCCCACGAATCCCGCACCCCAGCCCGCACCCGCCCGCAGCAGGAGTAACTCGCCGTCGCCCGTCAGTTCGAGGACCTCACAGCAATCCACCTGCAGGGTCTCGCGGACGACGTGTGCCGCCTCGTCCAGCATCTGGTCGATCCGCAGGCCCATCACTGCCCGCAACTCCAGGCGCGCCACCGCGGCCTGCCGCGTCGCCTGCGCGGCCAGCAATCGCTCGGCGTGCTCGTGGCGCCGGAGCAGCGCGGCCTGCTGCAGGGCGATCACCGCGTGGTTCGCCGCCACCTTGAGCAGCACCAGCTCGACTTCGCTGGGCCGTGCTGCCCGCCGCCAGACCACGTCGAGGCTGCCGAGGTTGCCATTCAGGCCCACCGGGACGCTGATGCGGTGCCCGCTCTCCACCGGACCGGGCAGGTGGCCGGCTCTCGCCTGTGCCGCATCCCTGCCGCCGGGCTCCTGCAGGCGCACGTGCGCGGCATCGGTATGCAGCATGGCGGCCAGCACGTCGCGCAGGCTCTCCGCGATCGCGCCGAGCGGGCGGCCGATCCACAGCGCCGACATCGTGGACAGGGCCACGAGATCGCGAACACACCCCCGGAGTTCCCGGTACTGGTGATCGCGCTCGGGCAGGGACAGCGTGCTCACATGATCTGGTTGCCGCCTCGCGCAGCCCGCTGGCGGCAGTCGGTGAGCATCGAACCGGCGGGCGGGATCGGACGTGCCTCGCGCATGGCAGGCACCTGTCCTTGGAAATGGGGAATAGCAAGAGGCGCTTCGGCGTGACATTTGTCAAGCATCGGCGCGCCGCGTCACACAGTTGGACGTGACCGATTCGCATGCGACCGTTGACCGTACGCGCCGCACGCCACGCATCGGTGCCCGTCTGACGGGTTGGCCCTTGACCGTGTTCGAGCCATCTTTCCCCCTCATGGCCTCCGCGACGACGACACCCCCGCGCATCGAGTCTCCGGCCACCGTGATCGACCGCGTGCTGGCCCCGTTCCGCTACTTTGCCATGCAGGCCTCGGCCGGCGGCATCGTGCTGCTGGCGTGCACGATTGTCGCACTCGTCTGGGCCAACTCCCCGTGGGGCGCGGGGTACGACCATCTGTGGGAAATGCCCATCGCCATCTCGGCGGCCCGGTTTTCGCTCCGTCTTACTCTGCACCAATTCATCAACGACGGCCTGATGGCCCTGTTTTTCCTGCTTGTCGGGCTCGAGATCAAGCGGGAGATCCTGGTGGGCCACCTGTCGTCGGCGCGCCTGGCGGCGCTGCCGATCGCGGGGGCTCTGGGCGGCATGATCGCCCCGGCCCTGATTTACGCCAGCATTGCGGCTGGCGGGGATGCCGCGAGCGGGTGGGGCATCCCCATGGCGACCGACATCGCCTTTGCCCTCGGCATGCTCGCGCTGCTGGCCCCAGGCATCGCGCCATCGCTCCGGGTGTTCCTCGCCGCGCTCGCCATCGCGGATGACCTCGGCGCCATCCTGGTCATCGGCATCTTCTATTCGTCCGGCCTCAACATGCCTGCGATCTACGCGGCCGCGGCGATCTTCACCCTGCTGATTCTGCTCAATCTGGCCGGTGTGCGCGAGTGGCTGCCGTACATGCTCGTGGGGCTGGCGTTGTGGGTTGCGGTGCTCGACTCCGGCGTGCACGCCACCATCGCCGGCGTGCTCCTCGCCCTCACCATCCCGGCGCGCACGCGGGTGGATGCCGAGGCCTTCGGCGCCTTCGGGCGGTCGGTGCTCGACCGGTTCGAGCGCAGTTCCCGGGCGAGCGACCGACGCGGTATCCTCACCAATGCCGATCAGCAGGCGGCGATCGAAGCGCTGGAAGACGCGTGCGAGGACGCTACGCCACCCTTGCTGCGCCTGGAGCACGGGCTCCATCGGTGGGTCACGTTCTTCATCATGCCGCTCTTCGCGTTGTCGAACGCCGGCGTCACCTTGTCGGTGAACCCGGTGGACGCCATTCGCCACCCGGCCACACTCGGTGTTCTGCTGGGCCTGGTCATCGGCAAGCCGCTCGGCATCACGCTGTTCGCGTGGGTGGCAATCAGGACCCGTCTGGCTCGCTTCCCGGCGCAGGGTACGTGGGGTCAGTTCTTCGGCGTGGCGTGCCTCGGGGGCATCGGGTTCACGATGTCCTTGTTCATCGCGGCCCTCGCGTTCCGCGACGAGGCGCTGCTCGAGTCCGCCAAGCTCGGGATTCTCGCGGGGTCCGCGATCGCCGCCGCGGCCGGGGCCCTGCTGCTCAGGCGCTCCGCCGCGGCCGCTCGAGAGGCTGCGACACCAGCAGGCATGGTGTCCGAGGCAGAGCGGCAAACGTGAGTCGCATGACCAGCCGGCCCGGGCTGGTCGCGCTCCTCTCTCTGGGGCTGCTGGCGGCCGCCACACGTCTCCCGGCCCTGCACGCGCAGAGCCTGGACGCGGCCACCGCGCCCGATGCACTGGCCCGGGCCCGCCAGGCCCTTGGGGCCCGGCGTCCCTGGCAAGCCACGCGACTGCTCGCCCCCGCGCTGGCCGATCCCGATCGCCGCACGCCGGAGGCCGTGCTCCTGGCGGCGCAGGCCGCGGCAGGCTGGGAGGGCTGGACCGCGGTGCAGCGGTTGCTGCGCGCCGAGCCGTGGCTCGACACCCTGTGGCATGGCGAGGGTCGCGCGCTGCTCGCGCGCGCGGCGCTCGAGCGGGGCCAGGACTCCATGGCGCTCAACGAGGCCCGTCGCGCGCTCCAGCACGCCCGGACCGACGCGGAACGCGGTTCGCGTCTCGTGCTCCTCGCGCGGGCCCTGGATCGCCGGAACGACCTCGAGGGCGCGGCCGACGCCTACCGCGCCGCCGCCGACCTGCTGCCACCCGTGGCCGACTGGCTGCGCCTGCGCGCGGCCGGCGTGCTTCGCGACAGCGCCGCGCGCGCCGCCCTGTACGCGCGAGTCCACATCCCCGCGGCGCAGGCCCGCATCCGCTGGACCGAAGCGCTGGCCCTGAGCCGGAGCGGGAACGCCGCCGCCGCGGCCGCGCAGTACGAGCTGCTCGGCGCCCGGCTGGCGGCACTGCGACAGCGGCTCGCGCTGGCGCGGGACTCGGCCGGTCGCGCGGCGATCCGGGGCGAACTGCTCGCGGTGCTGCGTTCCTCCGCCTCTGCCGCGGACAGCCGCGAGGCCATCGCGATGCTGGATGCCTCCTTCGCCCCGCTTACGCCGACAGAGCAGTTGACGCTCGCTCGCCGGGCGGCCGCCATCGGGATGCTGGAACGGGCGGCCCGAGGCTTCGGGCGGCTGGTGCCGCGCCACCTGACCATGCGCGATCGCTACACCTATGGGACGGTGCTGGCCCGGCTCGGACGGCATGCCGAGGCGATCCGCCAGTTCCGCCGCGTCACCGGCGATCTCGCGGGCGCCGCGGCCTACCAGCGCGCCCGCTCGCTGCTGGCCCGTAATGCGCCCGGCGTGACGGAGGCGTTGCTCGACGTGGCGCGAAACTTTCCGAGCGACACCGGCACTGCCGCCGCCGCGCTCTTC
>JBMOPM010000069.1:0-11088 GCA_049323575.1 Gemmatimonadota bacterium
GCGCTCGGGGGGAGCAGGCCGCTCGTGGCGCAGAGCGCGCCGCTTGCGGGGCCGCTCGTGGTGTTCAACGCGGGCAGCCTCGCCATCCCGTTTCGCGAGCTGCTCCGCGCGTTCGCCGCCCGGCACCCGGGCGTGGTGCCGGCGCAGGAGAACTCGGGGAGCGTCGAGGCCGCGCGCAAGATCACCGAGCTCGGCAAGGTGCCGGATGTCCTGGGCGTGGCAGACTACGGCGTGATCGCCAAGCTGCTCATTCCGCAGCATGCCACGTGGTACGGTACGTTCGCCCGCAACGCCATGGTGCTGGCCTACACCAGCCGATCCACCGGGGCGGGCGAGATCGACGGCCGGAACTGGTGGCAGGTGGTCACCCGGCCCGGGGTGCGGATGGGACGGGCCGATCCGACGCTCGACCCCAACGGGTACCGCACCCTGCTGGTGTTCCAGCTCGCCGAGCGATACTACCGGCAGCCGGGACTGGCGCGCCGCCTGCTGGCGGCCGCCCCCGCACGCTTCGTGCGGCCCAAGGAGGCGGACCTGACGGCGCTATTGCAGGCCGGCGAGCTGGACTATGCCTGGACCTACCGGTCGATCGCCAGCTCGGTGGGCCTCAAGTGGGTGTCGCTGCCGCCCGAAATCGACCTGAGCGATCCGGCCCACGCCGCGGACTACGCCCAGTCCGTGGTCAAGGTGCCGCGCAGCGCGCGCGCCAGCGCCGATTCGCTGGAGTTCCGCGGCGAGCCGATCGTGTATGCCCTCACCGTGCCCCTCAGGGCACCCCATCGCGCCACCGCCGATGCGTTCGTGGAGTTCGTATTCGGTCCGGAAGGGCGCGCCATCCTCCAGAAGGCGGGATTCATCCTCCTGGAGAAGCCGGCGATCGTGGGGAAGCGGTAAGGCAGACACCCGAGGCACCTCCCCACCGCTTACTTTTCACCCATGACTGCCAACGTCCCCACCCCCGTCAACGAACCCGTCCTCTCCTATGCGCCGGGTACGCGTGAGCGCGCCGCGCTGCAGGCTCGCATCGCGGAGCTCGGCAGCGTGGTGACCGACATCCCGGTCGTGGTGAACGGCCGGGAGCACCGCACGGCCGAGACCTACTGCGTCACGTCGCCGCAGCGGCACCAGCATCACCTGGCCACGGTCTTCATGGCGACGCCCAGGCTGCTGCAGGAAGCGGTCGACGGCGCGCTCGAGGCCCAGCGCGACTGGGCGCGCTGGCCGTTCGAGGCGCGCGCGGCCGTGTTCCTCAAGGCGGCGGAGCTGCTCTCGGGACCGTGGCGCCAGACCCTGAACGCAGCCACGCTCCTGGGCCAGGGGAAGACGCCGCATCAGGCCGAGATCGACGCCGCGTGCGAGCTGGCCGACTTCTTCCGGTTCAATGTCCACTACGCCGAGCGGCTGTATCGCGAGCAGCCGATCTCGACGCCCGGCGTGTGGAACCGGATGGACCACCGCCCGCTCGAGGGCTTCGTCTACGCGGTGACGCCGTTCAACTTCACCGCCATCGGCGGCAACCTGCCGACGGCGCCCGCCCTGATGGGCAACGTGGCGCTCTGGAAGCCGGCCCCGACCGCGACGCTCAGCAACTGGCTGGTGTACCGGCTCCTGGTCGAGGCCGGCCTGCCGCCCGGCGTCATCCAGTTCGTGCCGGGCGACGCGTCGCTCATCTCCGACACGCTGCTCGCGCACCCGATGTTCGCCGGGCTCCACTTCACGGGCTCGACCACGGTGTTCCGGCTGCTCTGGCAGAAGATCGCGGCCAACCTGGAGCACTACCGCTCCTATCCCCGGATCGTGGGAGAGACCGGCGGCAAGGATTTCGTGCTGGCGCATCCGAGCGCGGACGTGGACGCGCTGGTGACCGGCCTGATCCGTGGCGCGTACGAATACCAGGGCCAGAAGTGCTCGGCGGCATCGCGGGCGTATATCCCCAGGTCGCTGTGGCCCGCGGTCGAGCAGCGGATGCACGAAGAGCTGGCGCAGATGAAGGTGGGCGATCCGGCCGACTTCGGCGTGTTCGTGGGTCCGGTGATCGACGAGAAGGCGTTCAGCCGCCTCTCGGCCGTGCTGGAGCTCCCGCGGCAGGATCCCGCGCTCCGCCTCGTGGCCGGCGGCGGCGCCGACCGCTCCGTCGGCTGGTTCGTCCACCCGACGATCATCGAGACGCGTGATCCGCGCCATCGGGTCATGCGGGAGGAGTTCTTCGGGCCGATCCTCTCCGTGTTCGTGTATGACGACGCCCGATGGGACGAGACCCTTGAGCTGGTGGACACCACGGCGCCATATGCCCTGACCGGCGCCATCTTCGCGCAGGACCGGAAGGCGATCCTTGCGGCCGACGCCGCACTGCGCCACACCGCGGGCAACTACTACGTGAATGACAAGCCGACCGGGGCCGTGGTGGGCCAGCAGCCCTTTGGCGGTGCGCGGGCCAGCGGCACCAACGACAAGGCCGGCTCGATCCTCAACCTGATGCGCTGGGTGTCTCCGCGGACGATCAAGGAGACGCTGGATCCGCCGAAGGACTGGCGGTATCCCTATCTCGGGTAGGGGGATGGTCTTCCCTCTACCGTGTCGCCCCCTCACCGCTTCGCTGTTCCTGCTCGCCGGTCCCCTCGGCGGGCAGGAACCTCCCCGCTACGACATCGGCCAGCTCGCCTGCGCCACGTTCCGCGAATCGATCACGTCGTTCGTGCGGCCGAGTCCGGGACGTCCCGTGGAGACGGGACGCAGGGGATTCATCCGGGTCAGGGCCGCGCCCACGGCAACGGACAGCCTTGCCATCGAGATGTGGTACGACTCGCTGGCCGTGTGGCGACGGTCGGAGGACGGCGAGCTGCGGCCGGACACCGACGGCCTCATCGGCGGGCGCTACCGCGGCGCGCTGGCGCCCGACGGCGGCTACGCCCCGCGCGTGTCGCCGTTCGTGCCCGAGGAGGTCGCCCAGGTGGCCGATCTCGCGTCGATGGCCCGGGACTTCTTTCCCCGCCTGCCGCCCCGCGCGCTCACGCCAGGCGACGAATGGCGCGGCACCTACACGACCATCGCCCGCGAACCTGACAGCCTGGTGGCCGGCGTGCCGCTCGCGCGATACCGCATCGACCTGCGCCGCGACCGCACCGATGTGCAGACGGTCGGACCGGGCCTCACACCGATCGACATCAGCCTGCGGGAAGAGGAGCGAGGCCGCCTGGTGTGGCACCCGGAGCTGGGGCTGCTGCGCCGGGAGCGGCTGGTGGTGGTCGAGAGCGAGATCCCGGCCCAGGGACCGATCAAGCGGCCCTCGCGGAATCACATCGAGCAGCGGATCGTGGTGGAGCGGGTGGCAGGGTGCGATTGATCGTGGAGACAGGGGATGGCGCGCCTCCCGCCTCTCACGATGAGCCGATCATGATGCCCTCACCGAACGACAGCCTCTCCGGCAGCCGGTAGTCCTTCGAGGTCCGCTTGAGCAGTTCCACGTCGCTCAGGCCGAGCGTCGCCTCGAACCGCGCGATGCCGGGACGGAACTCGCGGAAACGGCGATCCTGCACCACGACGGCGGCCTGCTCGAACGCGATGCCGGCCTTGACGTCGAAGACGAGCGAGACGAGCGGCTGGCCGTTGAGCAGCACGTCCACCGTCGGCTTGTGCTCCGACATCACCGTGTGGCGATTGAAAGCCACCACACGGCGCTGGCCCGGAGGATCGTAGAGACACTTCCGGAACTCCATTACGCCGCGCCAGGCTCCCGCGAGGATCTCGATGAGCGGGATGTCGAGCAGTTTCGCCAGCGCGGCGGCGAGTTGCGCCGAGGCTGCCGCATGCGCGCCCGGTGGCACGGCTCGGCTGAGTCCGTGCTCGACGGCCCAGAGCGCGCCGCTGGCGTCGAGATCCTTGGCCACCTGCTCCTGCGCCTGCTCGGTGCCGAGTCCGAAGAGGTCGGCGAGCGTAGGGCTGTCACCCGGCATCGGTTGCCTCCCGCGGGTCCTGCATGATGAGCGGCATGCTTTCCTCCACGAGCACCGACGCGTTCCCGGCGTCGTGGCGCGGCACCAGCGTCAACTCGAAGTCCACCAGCTCCGCGCCTTCGCTGCCGAGCTGCTGCATGCCCGGATCGGCGTGGGCCACGAACGCGAGCTGCGGCGATGGCGATGCTGGCTCGGGTTTGCGCGCTCGGGCGGGTGCCGTGCCGCGGGTTAACCAGTAGAGCACCACGCCTCCCGCCACGAGGCCGGCGGTGATGCCGAGCCACGGGATGGAGCGCCGCGGAGGCGAAGGGGGCAGCGCGGCCAATCGCGTGAGCACCACGGACACGTCGGACAGTCGAGATACCCGCGTGCCCGGTGCCGGTGTCTGGGTTGCCACGACGGCGCCGGTGGCCTGCAGCGAGGCCGAGTCGGTGATGCGGAGGAGAAGACCGGCGCCGCGCAGCAGCCGGCGTGCGCTGTCGGGAGCGAGGTGAAGGACGCTGGGAACGGTCGCGGAATCGACCGTCGCCGGTGCAGGCGCCGATGGCGCCGACGATGCGACGGCGACCGTGACGCCCACCACCGTGTTCGGCGCGACCCGCGCGTCGGGCTCCGGGCGTTGTGCGACGATGAGGCCGGCGCCATCCGCCCGCTGCACCGTATAAACCGCGCCGAGATGAAGCGACGCGGCGCCGAGCGAAGCGGCGGCATCGTCTGGATGCATGCCGATCACACGGGGCACGAGCACGCCGGCAGGTGCCGGTGCTCGCGTGGTGATGACGTCTACCGCTGCGCCGGGCTCGACCAGTGTGCCCGCCGCGGGGATCTGTTCCGTGACGCGGATCAGGCTGTCGAACGACGCGACCCCCCCCCGCGCCGGCGGCCCAGCGCGAGCCCCGAGTCGGCCAGGAGCGCCGTCGCGCGCTCGATCGGTCGGTTGATCAGATCCGGCACCCGCACGCGGTGCGGGCCCGAGGCGATCACCACGTCGACCGCGGTACCGGAATCCACTACGGCGTCACCGGGCGGTTGCTGACCCACGATGGTGCCCGCCGCGTTCGGATCGTCTCGGGAGCTCTGGCGGCCCAGCACCAGCCGCGGCGCCAGTCGCTCTGCCGCCTCGGCGACGGTGAGGCCCGTGAGGTCGGGGACCGCGGCCGTCGCGCGCACGCGTCCCACGACGATCGCGACCCGCTCCGACGGCGTCACCGGCGCGCCCGGCGGCGGCCGCTGGTCGAGCACCGCCCACGGCGGCGGCCCCGCGTTCGCCAGCGTGTCCACCGCGTACCGGGCGATCCCGGTGCGGCGGAGTTCCCGCTTCGCCTGGGCCGGCGTCATGCCGGTCACGCGCGGCATCGTCGGCGGAGCGGACACGCCCCTGGAGACGGTGAGCCGCACGCTGCCGCCGGAGTCGATGAGGGAACCGGCCCTTGGCCGCTGGGTGACGACGGTGCCCGCGGGCTGCGGTTGGTCTGCCTGATCCACCCTGCGGTCCGCCACGAGTCCCGTCGCCTGCAGGCTGTCTTGCGCCGGAGCGAGCAGCAGGCCAGCCAGATCCGGCACGCGATATCGGGGTAGCGGCAGCACCACGAGTCGCACGGGGAACCCCACCGGCACCCGCGTGCCGGCCTGCGGCGTCTGCCCTTCGACCGGGCGATCGCGGTGGCGCAGGGCGTCGAAGAGGTCGACCGCGGGCGTGAGCCGGGCACCGCGGATCGTTGTCATCGCGGTGGTGAGCGGCACGTCGATGACGTTGGGGACGGAGACCGACTCAGGCGGCGCGGTGTCGTCGCCGGTCGTGGGCTCCGGGCCGCAGTAGGTGAGCC
Source organism: Gemmatimonadota bacterium (assembly GCA_049323575.1). Taxonomy (GTDB): domain Bacteria; phylum Gemmatimonadota; class Gemmatimonadetes; order Gemmatimonadales; family GWC2-71-9; genus JBMOPM01. The sequence continues at coordinate 5,780 of JBMOPM010000069.1, forward strand.
GCACCCGGGTCTTCCGGGTGAGCGGCGTGCCCGCCTCGGGAGACTGCTCGATCACCGTGCCGGCGCGGGCGGAAGCGATCTTCCCGCGGAAGCGCGAACAGTCTGCCGGATTCGCCGCGACCTGAAGTCCGAGGTGGCGTACGGTTCCGGTCGCTTCGCCGACCTCGCTGCCCACGAGGTTCGGCATCCTGGGCGCCTGGCGGCGGCTCGGTGGCTCCTGCGCGGTCAGTGCGGCGGCCGCGAGGATCGATCCAGCCAGGCCCCACGCGAAGCGTCGCAAGGAAAGACTCCGGCCATTGCCATTGGTGACTCCAGTCCCGCGACGGCGCGTCCTCCGACCGTCAATGCTTCGGTCGCGACGTTACGACGTCGACGCTGCTTCCCGCCCTCACCTTGGCGCCCGGCCTGGGCTGCTGGTCGATGATCCGCGGGATGCTGTCCACGGCGATCAGACCGGTGCGCCGCTTGCCCAGCCGGAGCCCGGCTGCGGCCAGCGCATCCATGGCCCGGGGCACGGCGTAGCTGATCAGATCCGGCACCACCACGCTGTCGGCGGTTTCGACGGGTGCGGCGTGCTCCGCTGCCGGGGGCGGTGATGCCGGTGCGGGCGGATGCTTCGCGGTGTCCGCCTTGACGGCGGCGGATGACGGCGCTGGCGCCGTTCGCTGCCGCCCGAGCCACAGCGAGACCCTGGTTCCCCGCGGGACACGCGTGCCCGCAGCGGGCTCCTGCCGGATGACATGGCCGCTGCTGACGCCCGTGCGCACGTGGGCGCCGAGCCTGGCACCTCCCAGCGCGAACACGGCGGAGATCCGGTCGAGACCGATGAGGCTGGGGACGTCCACCGAGTCCGACGCGGCCGGACGTGGAGGGGTCGAGTCCTGGGCCGCCAGAGTGCTCGGCAGGCCGAGTAGCAGGAGAGCAAGCAGGGTGAGGAGGGACACACAGTGACGGTCGTGCGTGGGGCGGCAGTTGTCAACCAGGCGCGCGGGATCAGTCGCCGTCGCTGACCTCGACTCCTGCCGGGGCCCGACGCTTTGTGCCCAGCGTCCGATACACGAAGGCGTCGGTTCCCCCCGATGCCGCGAGCGCTTCGTCGATGATTCGACGCAACGGCGTGAGCGTGCACACCGGGTCGGGGTTGGTCGCGTCGCCGGTGAGGGCGAAGGCCTGACAGCGGCACCCCCCGAAGTCCACGGTCTTCCTGGGGCAGGTGCGGCAAGGTTCCTTCATCCAGGCGTCGCCGCGGAAGGCGTTGAAGCCGGGCGATTCCTCCCAGATCCAGCGGAGGTCGTGCTCGCGGGCCGTGGGGAACGAGAGCTGGGCGATGGAGCTGGCGGCATGGCAGGGCAGCACGGTCCCGTCCGGCGCCACCACGATGTAGACGGAGCCCCATCCGCCGTAGCACGGCTTGGGATACGGCTCGTAGTAGTCGGGCAGCACGTAGAGGATATGCATGCGGCCGCGGTAGCGCCGGATGGCCTCCTCGGCGATCCCCCGGGAGCGCTCCACCTGCTCGCGCGTGGGCTGGAGCGTCTGCCGGTTCCGGAGTCCCCAGCCGTAGTACTGGGTGTTCGCGAGTTCGAGCCGATCCGCGCCGAGTTCCGCGGCCATGTCGATGATCTCGCCGATGCGGTCGAGGTTGGCGCGGTGCAGCACCACGTTCACCGTGAAGGCGAAGTCCAGCTCCTTGACCAGCGCTGCCGCCTCGCGCTTCTGGCGGACGGACCGCACGCCGGCGATGCGCTCGGCCTGCGCGTCGTCGGCGTCCTGCAGCGATATCTGTACGTGATCGAGCCCCGCCGCCTTGAGCCGGGTGGCGCGGGGCCGCGTGAAGCCGAGGCCGGAGGTCACCAGCGTGGTGTACAGGCCCACGCCGTGCGCGTGCTCCACCAGCACTTCGAGATCCTTGCGCACCATCGGTTCGCCCCCGGAGAGGCCGAGCTGCAGCACGCCCAGTTTGCGGGCCTCCGAGAAGATGCGCGTCCAGTCCTCGGTGGACAGCTCCGCCTCCGCACCGATGAGCTCGAGCGGGTTGGAGCAGTACGGGCAGTGCAGCGGGCAGCGATGCGTGAGCTCGGCCAGCAGGGTGGTGGGACGTTGCAGGGTCACCCGGGCGGTGTCGGTCATTGCGCCACCACCAGCTCTCGCTCCACGAGCGCGCGCAGATACTCGGTCACGTCGTCCAGCACGTCCGCCTGGTACCTGGCGCTCAGCAGGGCCGCGATGTCCTCGATGGTGCGGTGGCCATCGCACAGCTCGAGGATTTCCCGGCCGGTCTCGTTCAGGAACATCGCGCCCTCGGGGTAGAGCAGGACGGGACGCTGCCGCACGTCGTCGAACGCCACGCGCGCGAGCCGCCAGAGTCGGGGCCGGCTGGTGACCGTGAGCACGCGCCTCAGCCCTCGCGGTAGGCGTTGTGGATGGTGTCGATCATGGCCCAGAGCATCTCGAGCTTGAAGGCGAGCGCCTCGAACGCCTGCCGCTGGGTGTCCACCGTGGTGCAGTGCTTCCGCACGATGGCGAGGCCGTGGTTCACGTCCCGCGGGGCCTGTACCAGGCGGCTCTCGAAGTACTCCAGCGCCTCGCGCGGGATCCACGGGTAGTGCCGCGGGAAGGCCTCGATCCGCTCGGCGTGGATGCGCGGGGCGAACAGCTCGGTGAGCGACGACGCCACCGCCTGTACCCACGGCTTCGTCCGGCAGAACGTGACGTACGACTCGCAGATCAGGCGCACGGCGGGCAGTACGTGGCGCTCGTCCTCCATCTCCTCCCGCGGCACGCCGAGGGCCACCCCGAGTCTGATCCACTTCTCGATGCCACCCTCGCCAGGGCGCGTGCCGTCGTGGTCCACGATCCGCTGAAGCCAGAGGCGCCGGACGTCCGGGTCGGGGCAGTTGGAGATGATCGCCGCGTCCTTGCGGGGGATGGCGCGCTGGTAGGCCAGCCGGTTGGCGGCCCAGCCCTGGAACTGCCGCCGCGTGAGCTTGCCCGCGTACATGAGCCGGTGGAACGGATGCTCCACGTAGTACGAGCCGCCGAAGCTCCGCAGCGCTGCCTCCAGCTCGTCGGGCGAGAGCGGGCGGTCCAGCGCGGGAAACGGAGGCGGGGGCGGCGTCGCGAGTTCGGAGGCGGTGAGCGTGGCGGTCATGGGCCGTTCACAGGACGAAGCGCATTCCGTCCTCCCCGACCACGAGCCCGGCGGCGTTCACCATGGCGCGCTCGGGCCCCTGCTCGAGGAGCATCGGATTGGTGTTGTTGATGTGGGTATAGACCCGATATCGACAGCCGAGACGCGAGAGCAGCGCCAGGCTGCCATCGGCGCCGGAGACCGGAAGGTGATCCATCTGGCGTGCCGTGCGGCTGCTCAGACCGAGCGCGACGAGCTCGTCGTCGGTCCAGAAGGTGCCGTCGAAAAGGAGCAGGTCCGCCGACGCCAGTCGATCGAGCAGCGCGGCATCGAGTCCCCCCGCGCCTGGCACGTAGGCCAGCAGGCCGCCGGTGTCGTGATCCCGCACCAGCAGTCCCACGGTGTGGCCCCGCTCCTCCGCGCGGGCGAAGGCGGGCGGGCCACCCGGTACCTCGAACGGCATCACCGACAGGCCGCTGCGCTGGCCTTGGCGCGTGCAGAGCTCGATCTCCCGGCCGGGGTGCAGGGCGGTCAGCGGCACATCGGCGAAGGCGCGGGTGACGGCAAGCAGGCGCGAGTCCTCCTCGAGTATCCGCGCGACCGCGCCGGTGGCGTAGACCGGCAGATGGCGGGATTCGCGCAGCAACGCCACGCCGATGGTGTGATCCAGCTCGGCGTCGGTGAAGACGACCCCGTGGATCGGCGACCACCGCTCCGAGTCCCGACGCGCCGCCTCGGGCATGTGACCAATAGGATGAGACACATGACCGACAAGTTCTGACAGTCTGCCGATCTGCACGGCCACATCCGGCGACGCGTTGAGGAGAAACCACCGTTCCCCGTCGGCCGAGACGGCAGCGGACGACTGGGTGCGAGGACGGGCGGACGCCGGGTCGTGGCGGGCGGTGCGGCAGGGCGGGCACCAGCAGTTCCACTGGGGAAACCCGCCGCCGGCCGCCGTGCCGAGGAGAACGACGTGCATGAATCGGCCGGGACGTGCGACGGGCTATGGGCCGGTGACATCGGCGACCCATAGCCCGCGGCAGACACCGTTCGCTGCGACGCGCCTACAGCGTCGCCACGTAGGCGGTCACTTCGAGCGTGACGGCGACCACTTCGAATTCCGGCTTCTTCCAGGACATGGGGATCCTCCAGTGCTGGTGAGTGGATGGGCGAACCGCCCCGGACACATCCTCCTGGGTGACAGCACCCAGCCGGGCAGCGGGAACCCGGCGATACAGTGGATAGGGCATGTCCCATGCCGGCCGGCGGAAGGAACCGCAACAACGCGTGAAAGACGCGTGAAGACAACCGGTTGGATGCTTGGCGGCGATGTCGACGAGGGCGGGTGGCGGTGGGACGGGGTGGGTAACCTCACCCAGCTTCGGGTGTTCTCACCCACTCAAGCCGAACTTCTTCATCCGGTAGCGGAGCGTATCGCGGGTGATGCCCAGCCGCTGAGCGGCCTTGGTCTGGTTGCCGCCGGCTTCGCGGAGGGCCTGCTCGAGGATCATGCGTTCCCACTGCGCGAGGTCGCCGCCGGGGGGAAACTGCGGTGCGGCCGCCGGGGCCGGCGTACCGGCGGCGCCCGGCGCCGTAGTGGCCGGCTCCGGTGCTCTCGTCTCCTTGATGGAGAGATGCTCCGGCAACAGCGTGGTCCCCTGGCTCCACAGCACCGCGCGCTCGATTTCGTGGCTCAGCTCGCGCACGTTGCCGGGCCAGTGGTAGGCGAGGAGCAGGTCGCGGGCCTCCGGCGCGATGCGACGCACGTCCTTGCCGTACTTGGCGTTGAATCGTCGCAGGAAATGCTCGGCGAGCAGGAGCACATCCTCGCCCCGCTCGCGCAGCGGAGGCAGTTCGAGCAGGATCACCGCCAGCCGGAAGTAGAGGTCGCGGCGGAACCGCTCGCGCTCGACTTCCTGCTCCAGATCCCGGTTGGTGGCCGCGAGGATGCGGACGTCGACCTTGCGGTCGCGAATCCCCCCCACGCGGCGCACCGTGCGTTCCTCGATCGCCCGGAGCAGCTTGCCCTGCAGGGCCAGCTCGAGGTCCCCGATCTCGTCGAGGAAGAGGAACCCGCCCTCCGCCGCTTCGAAGAGCCCCACCTTGGACTGCTTGGCGTCGGTGAATGCCCCGCGCTCGTAGCCGAAGAGTTCCGCTTCCATGAGATTGGCGGGCA
>JBMOPM010000070.1:0-11032 GCA_049323575.1 Gemmatimonadota bacterium
GCCCGCCCTCCCGCACCACCCAGATCCTTCATCCGAGACGGGCGTACTTGACCCCGATTTGGCCGCGGGGTAACCTCACCGTTCCCACCCATCGTCCGTGTGCCTGTCTCTCTTGCGGAGCTCCCGACATGAAGCGTCCCGTCACCTTGCACGTCAACGGCAGGACGGTCACGGTGGAGGTGGAGCCGCGCGCGCTGCTGGTGCACGTGCTGCGCGACGACCTCAACCTCACCGGCACCCACATCGGATGCGACACCAGCCAGTGCGGCGCCTGCACCATCCACCTGGACGGCAAGGCCACCAAGAGCTGCACGGTGCTCGCCGTGCAGGCGGATGGCTCCGAGATCGTCACGATCGAGGGAATGGGCAAGCCCGGCGCGCTGCACCCGCTGCAGGAAGGCTTCTGGGAAAAGCACGGGCTGCAGTGCGGGTTCTGTACGCCGGGCATGATCATGACCGCGGCGGACCTGCTCTCCCAGAACCCCGATCCGTCCGAGGAGGAGATCCGGCACGCCCTGGAAGGGAACTACTGCCGGTGTACCGGCTACGTGAACATCGTGGCCGCCATCAAGGATGCCGCCGGCCGCATGCGGGCCGGCGCGCCTGCCTGAGGACCCCCCATGGCAACGCTCTTTGGCTCCGGCATCAAGCGCCGCGAAGATCCCCGCCTCATCACCGGCTCCGCCACCTACACCGACGACGTCAAGCTCCCGGGTCTCACCTACGCGGCGATCCTCCGCAGCCCGTACGCGCATGCGCGGATCACGCGTATCGACGTGCACGCCGCGAAGCAGGCGCCGGGCGTCGTCGCGGTGTACACCGGGGCGGACCTCAAGGACCGGATCGCGCCCGTCCCCTGCGCGTGGAATGTGCCCAACTGCGATCTCAAAGTGCCCCCCCACCCCGTGCTCGCCTGCGACAAGGTGCGCTACGTGGGCGACGGCGTGGCGCTCGTGGTGGCCGAGACCCGCGCCGCCGCGCGCGACGCGATCGACCTGATCGAGGTGGACTACGAGCCGCTCGGCGCCGTGGTGGACCCGGAGAAGGCCGCCCAGCCCGGCGCGCCGCTGGTGCACGATGACGTGCCGAACAATCTCGCCTTCACCTGGGTCGTGGCCGGCGGCGACGCCGAGCAGGCCTTCAAGGAGGCCGAGGTGAGGGTGAGCCAGCGGATCGTGCAACAGCGCCTGCTGCCCACCGCGATGGAGTGCCGCGCCGCAGTGGCGCAGTACAACGCGGGGACCGGCCAGCTCACCCTGTGGGTCACCAGTCAGAACCCCCACATCCACCGGTTCCTCTGCTCCGTGATGCTCGGCATCCCCGAACACCACATCCGCGTGATCTCCCCCGAGGTGGGCGGCGGGTTCGGCAGCAAGATCCCGGCGTATCCCGACGAGGTGCTGGCGTGCTACGCCGCGAAGGATATCGGCCGGCCCGTGAAGTGGACCGAGGACCGCTCCGAGAACTACAAAGCGACGATCCATGGCCGCGACCACGTCGAGCATGTCGAGCTCTGCGGCACGAAGGACGGCAGGATCACGGGCCTGCGCACCAGAGTGTATGCGGGGCTCGGCGCCTACGCCTCCACCGCGGCGCCCGGGATCCCCACGATCCTGCACGGTCTGGTCTACCCCGGTCCGTACGCCATCCCCAACATCCACGGCACCATTCACGGCGTGTACACCACCGCCACGCCGGTGGATGCCTACCGCGGCGCCGGCCGGCCCGAAGCGGCCTATCTCATCGAGCGTCTGGTGGACATCTACGCCCGGGAGATCGGGATGGACCCGGTGGACGTGCGGCGGAAGAACTTCATCCCCGCGGACCGGTTCCCCTGCACCGTCGCGACCGGCCTCACCTACGACTCGGGCAACTACGAGGCGGCGCTCGACAAGGCGCTCGGCATCCTCGACTATCGCGCCTTCCGTGAGGAGCAGCGGCGGGCGCGCCACGAGGGTCGGTTCCTTGGCATCGGCGTCGTGAGCTACATCGAGATCTGCGGCCTGGGTCCGAGCCAGGTGGCGGGCGCCGTGGGGTTCGGCGGCGGCCTCTACGACACGGCGCTCGTGCGCGTCTATCCCACCGGCGTCGTGCGGGTCTACATCGGCGCTCGGCCGCACGGGCAGGGCGAGGAAACCACCTTCGCCCAGATCGTGGCGGAGGAATTCGGCCTGCCGGTGGAAAACGTCGAGATCGTCGCCGGCGATACCGACAACACCGGCCAGGGCTGGGGGACGTACGGCAGCCGATCCACCGCCGTCTGCGGGTCGGCGGTGAAGGTGGCGGCGACCCGGGTGAAAGAAAAGGCGAAGAAGATCGCGGCCCACCTGCTCGAGGCCAACGAGGCCGACCTGGAGTGGAAGGACGGCAGGTTCGTGGTGAAAGGCTCGCCCGACCAGGGCAAAAGCTTCGCCGAGGTGGCGCTCCTGGCCAACGTCGCGTGGAACCTGCCGCCGGGCGTGGAGCCGGGCCTCGAGGCGAGCGCCTTCTTCGACCCGAGCAACTTCGTCTATCCCTTCGGCACCCACATCTGCTCGGTGGAAGTGGACATCGAGACCGGCCAGGTGAAGATCCTCCGCTACGTCGCGGTGGACGACTGTGGCCCGCCGATCAACCCGATGATCGTCGACGGCCAGGTCCATGGCGGCGTCATCCAGGGCATCGGGGAGGCGCTGCAGGAGATCGCCGTCTACGACGACGACGGCCAGCTCGTCACCGGCACCATGATGGACTATGCGGTTCCCAAGGCCTCGCAGATGCCGCACATCGAGACGGCGCACACCATCACGCCGTCGCCCGTCAACCCGCTCGGCGTCAAGGGCGTGGGCGAGGCGGGCACCATTGCCTCGGCCGCGGCGGTGGTCGGGGCCGTGTGCGATGCGCTCCAGGAGTTCGGCATCCGTCACATCGACAAGCCGCTCACGCCGGCCCGCGTATGGGCCGCGATCCAGCAGGCGAAGGGAGCCAACTGACATGATCCCGGTCAGCTTCGATTACCGCCGAGCCACGTCCATCGACGACGCCCTCGACGCGCTCGCCGCGAATGACGGCAGCATGCTGATCGCCGGGGGCCACAGCCTGATCCCGGTGCTCAGGTTCCGCCTGGCACAGCCCGCGCGCGTGGTGGACATCGGGCGCCTAGCCGAGCTCAAGGGTATCAGCGATCACCAGGGCGGTGTGCGCATCGGCGCGGGGACGACCTACCGTGAGGTCCTCGCGTCCCGGCTCGTCACGGATCGCTATCCGATGCTCAAGGAAGCGATCGAAGTCATCGGCGATACCCAGGTGCGCAACCGCGGCACCATCGGCGGCTCCCTCGCCCACGCCGACCCGGCATCCGATCTTCCGGCGTGCATGATCGTGCTCGACGCCGCGATCGAGCTGCGCTCGAAGAGGGGGACCCGCACCGTGCCGGCCCGCGCCTTCTTCACGGGAGCCTTCGAGACGGTCAAGGCGCCCGACGAGCTGCTCACCGCGGTGATCATCCCCCCGCTCCCGGCCGGCGCCGGCACGACCTATCTCAAATACGAGGCAGCGGCGTCGGGCTACGCGATCGCCGCGGTCGCGGCGGTCATCACCAGGACCGGCGGGAAGATCACCCGGGCTGACCTGGCCTTCACCGGCATCGGCGACCATTCCTTTCTTCTTCCTGCGGGTCAGAAGCTGGTGGGCACCGAGGGCGGCGCGGCCGTGATCGCGCAGGTAGCCGACGAGTCGGTGCAGGGCGTGGACATCACTGGCGACGTCCATGCGCCGGCCGAGTATCGGGCGCATCTCGCCAAGGTCGCGCTCCGGCGGGCCGTGGAGCGGGCATTGTCCCGGGCCCGGTGACATCGACCGGCGGAGGCACCAGGCACATCGCGGTGGCCAGCGCCCCGCGCTCCGCGACGATCTCTGCGGCCGTCCTCGCCGCCGGCCTGGGGCGGCGCTTCGGCGGCAACAAGCTGATGGCCTCGCTGGATGGGCGGCCGGTGCTCGCGCATGTGCTCGCGTGCGTGGCGGCCGCCCGCGATGCTGGGCTCCTGGCCGGTGGTGTGGCGGTGCTTCCGCCGCACGCGCCCGCGATGGCGCAGTTGGTCCGGGAAGCCGGACTCAGGATCGAGGTCAACCCGCACCCGGAACTCGGGCTGGCCTCCTCCCTGCGCGCCGCGCTGAAGGTGCTGGCCCGGGTGCACGGATCGCCGCCGGTCGAGGCAGCGCTCATCGTCCTGGGCGATCAGCCGCGGCTCGACATCGGCGTGATCGCCCGCCTGATCACCGCGCGCGGCGAGACGGACCGCGCCGTCATCCGCCCACGCTATGCGGCCCGGCCCGACGAACCGGGTCATCCCCTGCTGGTAGCGCGTTCGATCTGGCCACTGGCCGAATCGCTCGGCGGCGACCGCGGCTTGGGCGAGCTGCTTCGCACCCGCTCGGATCTCGTGCACGTCGTCCCCGTGGGTGGCGCGAACCCTGACATCGATACGCCGGCCGACCTGGCCGCCCTCGAGGATCCCTCGACATGCAGTTGAAGTTTTCCGGTGCGCCCGGGATCGTCGCCACCAGAGAGCACGTGTGGCGCCGGCTGACGGACCCCGACGCGGTGGCCGCGGCGGCCCCCGGCGTCCAGTCGGTGGAGGCGATCGATCCGCACCACTTCAAGGTGATCGCCGGCTTCGGCGTGGGCGCCATCAAGCTCAGGTTCACGCTGGACGTCGAGCTGACCGACATCGTGGAGTATCAGGGCATGACCATTCGCGCCCGCGGCACGGCTCCGGGCTCGGCCGTGGACGTGAGGGCGGCGGTGACGGTCGAAGCGGTGACGCCCTCGTTGACCCGGCTCGTCTGGCATGCGGACACCGACATCAGCGGTACCGTGGCCAGCGTCGGCGGCCGGCTGGTCGAGAGCACGTCGAAGAAGCTGATCGAGCAGTTCTGGCAAAAGTTTGCGGCCGACGTCGCCGCGACTCAGCCTGCGGGTGCGCCCGCCCTCGCCGCGGGACCGAGCCGCCTTGCCGCGGCCGAGGTCGCCTCGCTCAGCCCCGACGCCCTCACCGGCGCTGTCCTCCTCGCGGCAATCCGGCTGCCGGGGGGCACGATTCCCAAGGGTCGCCGCCTGGCGCCGGCCGACGTGGAAGCCATTCACGCCGCCGCCGCTCGCGGGGAGCTGTCGGCGCCGATCAAGCTCACGCGGCTCGGCCCCGATGATCTCCACGAGGATGAAGCATCGGTCCGGCTCGCGCGGGCCGTAGCGGGCCCCGGACTCCGCATCGGCCACCCGCGCCAGAGCCGCGTGGACCTCATCGCCGAGCGGGACGGCATCTTCCGCGTGAGCCCCAGGTCGCTCGAGATGATCAACCGCGTGGACCCGCTGGAGGTGTTCACGCTCTTCGACGGCCAGTCGGTGACGGCGGCCCAGGTCGTGGGCGCGGTCAAGGTGGCGCCGCACGTGGTGGCCAGGAGCGCGGTGGACGAGGGCGAGCGCATCGCGCGCGAGCAGGCCCCCGTGGCGCACGTGCAGGCCTATGTGCCGACCACGGTGGCCGCGATCGTGGCCGAGCCGCTCGCCCCGGAGGCACTGGCGCGCTTCGAGGCCGTCGTGCGGCTCAAGGTGGAGGCGCTGGGATCCAGGTTCGCCGGCGTGCGGCTGGTGGCCGCCGACGACGACCACATGGAGGAGGCCCACGCGCGGGCCGCCCTCGAGGAGCTGGTGACCCGGCAGGGCGTGCCGGTGATCGTGGTGGGCGGCGTCTCGGCGGGCGATCCGCTTTCTCCGTTCTACGCCGCGCTCACAAGCCTGGGCGGCCGCCTCCTTCGCCTCGGCGTGCCCGCGCACCCCGGATCCATGCTCTGGCTCGCCGAACTGGGCCCCGCCCAGATTCTCGGCGTTCCCCAGTGCGGTGCCTTCAGCATGGCCACCGCGGCCGATCTCGTCCTGCCTCGCATGCTCACCGGCGAGCGGCTCACCGCCGATGGACTGGCCCAACTGGGGCACGGCGGCCTGCTGACCAGGGACATGCGCTTCCGGTTTCCGCCGTATGCGCGCGAGCGAGAGCTGGGAAGCCCCGAACCGTGAGCGGTCATGGCGAGCGGACCGGACGATGAGCACGCTGCATTCGGTCGACGCGGTGCGGGAGGCATTCGCCAGGCAGGGGTACGTGGCGGATCAGGACCTCGCGACGGCCGTCTATCTCTCGCTGGCGTTGTCGAAACCGTTGCTCCTCGAGGGCGAACCCGGTGTGGGGAAGACGGAGGTGGCGCGGGTGCTGGCGCTGGCGCTCGACACCCGGCTCATCCGGCTCCAGTGCTACGAGGGGCTCGACCTCGCCACCGCCGTCTACGAGTGGAACTATCCTCGGCAGATGCTGGAGATCCGCCTGCTGGAGGCGCGGGGTGAGGCGCGGACCGCGGCGATGCGCGACATCTTCAGCCAGGAGTTTCTCGTCCGCCGCCCGCTGTTGCAGGCCCTGGACGCCAGCGGCGACCGCGCGCCCGTGCTGCTGATCGACGAGATCGACCGGGCCGACGAGGAATTCGAGGCGTTCCTCCTCGAGCTGCTGAGCGACTTCGCCATCACCATTCCCGAGATCGGTACCATCCGCGCAGCGCATCCTCCCCGCGTCATCCTGACGAGCAATCGGGTTCGCGAAGTCCATGATGCCCTCAAGCGGCGCTGCCTCTACCACTGGATCGACTACCCCACGCCCGAACGCGAACTGGCCATCGTCCGCGCGCGGCAGCCGGGCGTCGAGGAAGCGCTCGCGAACGAAGTCGTGGCGTTCGTGCAGCGGCTCAGGACGGCGGACCTGACCAAAGTGCCCGGCATCGCCGAGACGCTCGACTGGGCGGCCGCCCTGACCACGCTTGGCGCGAAGCGGCTCGAGCCCGCGCACGTGGAGCAGACGCTGGGCGTGCTGCTCAAGTACCAGGAGGACGTGGCGATGATGCGCGGCAACGGAGCGAGGGGCATGCTGGCCGAGGTGACGGGGAGGTGACCACCGACATCGACCGCGCCGGCTTCCTCGCCAACGTCATGGCATTCGGGCGGCTCCTGCGCCGGAGCGGGCTCGCCGTGGATCCGGGCCAGACCGAGACCTTCCTCCGCACGCTGACGCTGCTGGGCCTGGGCGACCGGGCCGCGGTCAAGGCCGCCGGACGCGCGATCTTCGTGCGGCGCCGGGAGGATCGGGCGGTCTACGATCTCGCCTTCGACCTCTTCTGGCGCCGCCGGGGCGAGGCTCCCGAGCTGCCGGTCCAGTTGCCGCGGATCCGGCAGAGCAGCCACACCGGGCCGGGCGCCGACATCGCGGAAGCGGGCGCGGCAGTGGACGAGACCGACGTGCTGGCGGCGGTCGAGCCCGGCTCCGCCACCGCCGCCGAGCAGCTTCGCCACGCCGACTTCGCCAGCCTGACCCCGCGGGAGGCCCGCGAGGCAAATGCGATGATCGAGGCGATTCGCCCCCGCCTGCCGATGCGTCCGTCGCGCCGGTCGCGGCTCGCGCGCTCCGGTCATCGACTCGCCGCGCGCACCATGCTGCGGCGCGCATTCGGTGCCGGCGGTGAAGCCGTGGTGTGGCGCTGGCATCGCCGGCGTGCGCGCCCTCGCCCGATCGTTCTGGTGTGCGACATCAGCGGGTCGATGGAGCGCTACAGCCGCTTTCTCCTCCGCTTCGCGCACACGCTGACCCGCGCGGGAGCGCCAGCAGAGGTGTTCGTTTTCGGCACCCGTCTCACCCGCATCACCCGCCAGCTCCGCGTGCGAAGCCCGGATGAGGCGCTCCGGCGCGTGGCCCGGTCGGTGGTGGATTGGAGCGGCGGCACCCGGATCGGCGAGTCGCTCCGCGAGCTCAACCGGCGCTGGGTGCGCCGCACGGTGCGGAGCGGGGCCGTCGTGCTGCTGGTCTCCGACGGGTGGGAGCGGGGTGATCCCGAGCTGCTGCGCCGTGAGATGGCCACGCTGCGACGCTCGTGCCGTCGACTGATCTGGCTGGATCCGCTGGCGAGCCGGCCCGGATTCGAGCCCGCAACGGCCGGACTCCAGGCCGCTCTGCCCTGGGTCGATGCGTTCCTCCCGTGCGCGAGCGTGGCTTCCCTGGAGGATCTCGCGCGCCGGCTTCCGGACCGGCGCTTCACACGATGACGCCCCCTGGTCCTGCCGCGCCACGACCGTCTCGTCGCTCGGTGCCGTCCGATCCAGCCGGGCCGCCGAGTGCCAGACCAGGATTCCGACCCACACGACCACCAGGGAGTCTTATGCGCCGCTCGCTGCTGCTCTTCGCGCTCCTCGTCCTCGCCGCCTGCACCGGTTCCTCGAAGGATGCCGCCGCCGGGGCCGCCCGGACGGAGCGCCAGCGGGACAGCGTCCTCGGCGCATCGAAGCTGCCCGGCGCCACCGGCGTGAAGGGCTCCATCTCGGCGCAGGACTCGGCCCGGAGCCGCAATGCCCGACTCGATTCCATCGCCAACGCTCCGGCGCCATGAACGGACGGGTTTCCACCATCGCTGGCGCCGGCGCGTCGCGTGGGGCATGATTCACGCATGTGCGCTCCGGGACCGGCCTCCTGAGAAACCTGTCGTGATCGCCCGCACCTGCCGACTCGCATCGCTCCTGCTGTTCGTCCTGCCACCGGCCATGGCGGCGTCCGCTCAGCAGCCCGGACCCGCCGAGGTGGTGGTCCGCGGGGATCTCGCGCTCCGCATCGATTCGATGCTGACCGCAGCCGTGCCGGACGGCTTCGCCGGTGTCGTGCTGGTGGCGAAGGACGGCCAAGTGGTGTTGACCAAGGGATACGGCCTGGCCAACCGCAGAACGAATGTCCCGTTCTCACCCGCCACCGTGGTGCAGATCGGTTCCAATACGAAGGCGTTTACGGCGGTCGCCATCCTGCAGCTCGTCGAACGCGGACACCTCCAGCTCGACGACCCGTTGAGCAAGCTGCTGCCATCCTTCCCGCCCGACAAACTGGCCATCACCGTCCGCCAGCTTCTCACCCACACCTCCGGCCTGCCCACCGACGTGGGCCCGGACTTCGAGGAGCTGAGCCGCAGCGATTTCCTCAAGCGCGTGGCGGCCGCCAGGCTGGTGGCGGCGCCCGGCACCAGCGAGCACTACTCCAACGCGGGCTACAGTCTGCTGGCAGCGCTCATCGAGATCCTCGCGCGCCAGTCGTACGACCGCTACGTCGCCAACAACATCCTCCAGCGGCTGGACCTGCACGACACCGGATATCTCATTCCCGCCTTCGACCGCGGGCGGATCGCGCACGGCTACCTCGATGGTGTCGACCAGGGGATCATCATCGAGAAGCCCCATGACTTCGACGGCCCGTGGTGGAACCTGCGCGGCAACGGCGGCCTGCTGTCCACCGTCTCCGACATGTACCGGTTCTACGAGGCGCTGTTCAACACCGAGCTGCTGCTCAAGCGCGCCTCGCGCGACGTGCTGTTCCCCGCCGACAAGCCGATTGGCCTCGCCGGGTCGGACGGGACCGAGTATTTCCTCTACGTCCGCCGGCCGGAGCAGCGCACGGTGCTGGTCTTCGCGTCCAACGCCGGCGAGGAGCTGGCCCAGCGCGTGAGCCGCCGACTGCTGCCGCTCATCCGGGGCGAGGCCGCCGTCGCCGCCGCCCCCGCGCCGGCGCAGGATGCGCCACAGCGCGCGGAGGCGGAGCGCCAGCGCCAAGCCGACGATGACCTCAAGCGGCGGATCGCCGCGGCGGACCAGGCCGACTCGCTGCGCCGAGCACGGATGGCGGAGGCCAGGCGAGCCGACTCGCTGCGCCAGCTCCAGGCCGCATCCCGTCCGGCCCGCACCGCCGATTCACTCCGCGCCGCGGAGGCGGCCCGCCGGCAGGCAGATTCGGTGAGTGGGATGCAGGTCGCCGCTGCCCGGCAGGCCGACTCGACAGCTCACGGCCAGGTCGCCGCGCGCGCGGCCGATTCACTGCACCGCGCCGAGCTTGATGCGGAACAGCAGGCCCGGATCCGGGCGGCGAAGGAGGCGGATTCCTTGCGCCTGGCCCGCATCGCCGCTGCGCGCCGAGCCGACTCCCTTCGCGGCCGACAGGTCGAGACACCGCGGCAGACGGAGCCACCTGCGGCGCGGGCGCCGGAGCCGGTTCGGGCCGTGGAACCCGCGCCCGCTGCGGCCGTGCCGCTGCCGGCTGCGGAGACCGCCGGCGTGACCGGCACACCGGAGACCCAGGCCGTGGCGGAGTACATCGCGGTCTACAACCAGGGCGATGCCGGCGCGATGCAACGTTTCATCGAGACGCGCGGGGTCAGGGACCCGAAGCTCTCGACGGAGGATCGCGTCGTCGCCTACGTGAGGTCGTTCAACCGGACGGGCAGGATTACACCCATCGAGGTCAGCCGGAGGGGCGGCACCATCGTCGTGCGCGTGAACACGGAAGGCAACGAGACGCTGGTGTTCCTGTTCGACGTGGAGTCCGCGGCGCCATACCGGATCCGCGCGCTCGGATTGCAGCCATAGGGGTATGGCGCCCCGCGCCCGGGCCGCCCATGAATCGGGTCCTACCGCTCCCGGAAGAGTTCGAGCGGGCTCGATCGTGTCGCATCGATGACAGCGGTGCTCGCCGTGAGGATGATCGAAGCCGATCCGCTCTGCCGGTTCGGACCATGTTCGACATCGACCGGGTGAAGGAAGGCGGAGTCCTGGGCCTGCCCGACGTGCCGCAGGCGCGCGATCGCCCGCTCCAGCCTGGTGAACCCGCGGACGCCCGCTGCGCCGTCGGGCTATATTCTCTTCTCTCAGGTACCCGCCGCGATCCCTTCGCCACGATGTGAGTCGGGCCGCCGACGGGCCCGGTCGCGGCGCGGGCGGCGGCCCGGCGCGAGGATGGGCATGGCCAAGGGTGGACTCATCAGCGAGCTCTGGGCGTTCATGCGCGAACGCAAGAAATGGTGGCTGCTCCCGCTCATCGTGGTGCTGGTGGCGGTGGGCACTCTGCTGGTGTTCGCGCAAGGGTCGGTGCTGGCGCCGCTGATCTACACGGTCTTCTAGAAGTAGGAGTACCCGCTCGGGGCCAGGGGG
>JBMOPM010000071.1:0-10937 GCA_049323575.1 Gemmatimonadota bacterium
CCGCCGCCGCCGGCGCTCCGAGCGCTCCGGCGGCGGCCGAGGCCGCGTGTGCCGCCTGGTACGAGGCGCATGGCCCGGCGATCTACAACTACATCCGGTTCCATGTGGCCTCGCCCGACGTGGCGGAGGACCTCACCGCGGAGACGTTCCTGCGCGCGGTGCGGGCGCACGACCGGTACGATCCGTCCCGGGGGGATGCGAAGACCTGGCTGTTCAGCATCGCCGCCAATCTGCTGCGGGATCATGCCCGCCGGTCGCGCGTCCGCCAGTACGTGCCGTTGGGGAGCTTCCGCGACCTGGTGTGCGACGCACCGTCGCCCGAGGAGCGGTTGCTCCACGAAGAGTCGGTGGCCCGCCTCCTGGACGCCGTGGCCCGGCTCCCGGCGGGTGACCGGGAGATCATCGGTCTCCGATATGCCTCCGGGCTGGATACGAGAGACGTGGCGGAGCTCCTGGGCATCTCGGAGGCCAACGTCCGCACCCGGCTGTGGCGGGCGCTCAAACGGCTTCGCGCCGAGGTGGGCGAGTGAACGGGCAGGATGAGTGGGGGCCCGTTCCTCCCGAGCTCGAAGGTCTGGACCGGGAGCTGGGTGCGGCCCGGTTCGGGCCGCGGGCGTCGCTCGGCCCGGAGGTGATTGGGCGGGTACGGCGGGGCGAGCACCTGAAGGGTGATGCCGTGTTCCGCCGGCACCGTCCGGCCCTCCGGGCTCTCGTCGCGGGAGCGGGTCTCGCGGCCGCCGCGGTCCTCGCGGCTGTCGTGGTCGTCGTGCGGCAGGGTGCCGTCACGAGGGTGGACCGCTGTTGCGCCGACTACGACGGCGGTGGCGTGGCCGACGACGGCATCGTGGTCATTGCCGATCGGCGGGAGCATGTACGCCGCGTCGCGCTCTACGAGGACGTGGACGGCTCCCGCGGCTACACCCGCGGGGACGTGCTGCGCTTCGAGCGCGGCCCGACCCTCATGCTGCACGATCAGTCCGCCGAGGGGCTGGTTACCACGCGCCATTGCTGCCTGGATTATGACGGCGGCGGGCCCGACGACGACGGCGTGATCGTCATGGGCGTGCCGCCCGACCGCATCGTGATGATCGCGCTGTACGAGCAACGACGCCCCCGTGCGGCGGATGGCTATCGGCTCCGCTGATCCGCCGGCCACGCCACATCCGATCCCGACCCATCGCAGAGGGTTGCTTCATGCGGCGGACATCGCTCCGGCCGGGGCGTTCCGCCGCACACACTTCACCGTCTCAGCCAGGGAGTACCGTAGAATGGCGCCTCCCCGCGCATGCGCGCTGCTGGTCGCGAGTCTCATCCTGACCATCCCGCTCGCCGCGCAGCAGAAGCCCGACACGACGAAGAAGGACACGACCGGCGTCAGGCTGGTGCCGATCGAGGTGGTCGGCACCATCCAGCCCGCTGCCGGCCCCAACGTCATCTCCAACGTGCCGGCCCGGGTCACCATCCTGACCGGCAAGCAGGTCGATGCCTACGAGCCGCGCATCCTGTCGGACGTGCTGGCCCAGCAGGCCGGGTTCTCCCTCTACGACGACCTGGGTTCGGCCTACAAGCTCAATCTGCAGACCCGCGGCTTCTTCGGCTCGCCGGTGGTGGGGCTGCCGCAAGGCGTGTCGGTCTTCCTCGACGGGGTTCGTCAGAACGAGCCCGATGCCGCCGAGGTCAATTTCGACCTGATGCCGATGCAGTACATCCGGCGGATCGAGCTGCTGTCCGGCACCGCGTCGCTTCTCGGACGGAACTCCCTCGGTGGCTCCATCAATCTGGTCACCGAGCGCGGCGACGGCCCGATCGGGGGAGAGCTCGAGCTGCAGGGCGGGTCCTTCGGCACGTTCAACGGCAACGGGTCCATCAGCGGCGGCTCGCCCGGCGGGATCGACTACTTCGTGGGCGGCGGCTACAACCGGGAGGACGGCTGGCGGCAGGCCACGGGCGCGCACCAGTACAACGGTTTCGTGAATGTCGGCCGGCTCACCGAGACCTGGGGCCTCCGGTTCCAGGGCTTCGCCGCGAACTCGTATGCGCGGACCGCGGGCTCGCTGCCGCAGTCGGTCTTCGACGTCAAGCCCGACTCGAATCTCACCGGCGGCGACTACGAGGACCTCTCGACGGTGCAGGCCGTCCTCGCCGGCTACCGCGCGATCGGCGGCGGCCGCGCGTCCCTCCGCGCCTGGTACCGCCGCACCTGGGGCGACCGGCTCAACATCAATCAGCCCGACGATCCCGACGCGTTCCAGCACTCGCGCAACTCGACCTTCGGCTGGGCCACCGACTACCGCTGGGCCGGCGCCCTCGGCAGCCACGTCCTGGCCCTGCGGGTGGGCACCGACGGATCGACCAATTCGTCGCTGATCCAGCTCTACGCCGACTCGGCGAAGTTCGGCGGCGACCGCGCGCTCACCACGCACGTGCAGAGCCCGCTCTGGGACCTCGGCGCCTTCGTCGCGGCCGACCTGAGCGTGGGACGCGCCACCTTCTCGGCCGGCACGCGATTGGACTACGTGCGGATCCCGTTCCGCAACCGGCTCGACCCGACCAACGACACCACCAGCGCGTACACCCGGTTGAGCCCGAGAGGCGGTGTGAGCGTGGATCTCGGGCGGGGCCTCACGGTCTACGGGTCGGTCGGCGCCGGCTTCCGCGCGCCGGCGCTCATCGAGGTCGCGTGCGCCGACCCGTCGCGTCCCTGCGTGCTGCCGTTCGCCCTGGGCGACGATCCGCCGATCGAGCCGGTCACGCTCACCACCTACGAGGCCGGCGGCACCTGGCTCACCGGTCCGCTGTCGCTCTCCGCGTCGCTCTATCTGAGCGACGTGCGCAACGAGATCGTCCTGTTCCCCAGCGAGAACGTGGCGTCGAGGTCCACCATCGAGGGTTTCTTCGGCAACATCGCGAAGACCCGCCGCGCGGGCGCCGAGCTCGGCGCAGGGCTCCAGTTCGGGAAAGGCCACTCGCTCTACGCGAACTATGCCTGGACCCGGGCGACCTTCGAGACGACTGCCGACATCTTCAGCGCCCGCAACGACGAGGCGCTCGGCATCGAGAACGAGGCCACGCCGGGCGACCGCCTGCCGCTCGTGCCGGAGCACCAGCTCAAGTTCGGCGCGATATTCCAGCTCCCCGCCGACGTCGTCGTCGGCTTCGACGGACGCTGGATCGGCAAGCAGTTCCTCCGTGGCGACGAGGCCAACGCCACCGAGCCGCTCGAGGCGTATTTCGTGGGCGACGCGAAGGTGACGTGGCAGCTCGGGCGCGCGGAGCTGACGGGGCTCGTCACCAATCTGTTCAATGCCAGATATGCCAGTTTCGGCACCTTCAACATCAACCAGGGCAATCCGGGTGGGCCCGAGCTGGAGCGCTTCCTCACGCCGGGCGCCAAACGGCAGTTCCGTGTCATCGTGCGCTATGCCTTCGGCGGCCGCGGCAAGTCGAGCGGGGTGAGGGACCTCGATTGACCGGCCTTCCGAGGGGTACCCCGGGCCCCGCTGTCGCGCTATTTTGGCCGCGGCTTTCCGGGTACCCCGGAGCTCTCGGGAGCCAAGCCGTCCGTCGCTCCGGCGGGCCTCGGTTGGGCCCGGACAGGCTGACATCGGCGACGCCAAGGAGCTGTCGTGAAGATTGCCGTGTGTCTCAAGCGCGTGCCCGACACCACCGCGAAGATCGTGATCGCGGCCGGCGGGAAGGGCATCGACGAGAGCGGGCTCAAGTTCGTGCCCAACCCGTATGACGAGTTCGCCGTCGAGGAGGCCATCGCCCGGAAGGAGAAGGCCGGCGCCGGCGAGACCGTGGTCTACAGCCTCGGCCCCGACGCGGCGCAGGAAACCCTGCGGACCGCGCTCGCCATGGGCATCGATCGCGCCGTGCTGCTGCAGTCGCCGGGCTCGGCGGACGGGTTCGAGGTGGCGCAGGCGCTCGCCGCCGAGCTCAGGACCGGTGGGTACGACCTGATCCTGTTCGGCAAGATGGCGGTGGACGACTACAACCATCAGGTGGGTCCGATGGTCGCCGGGCTGCTCGAGCTGCCGTGCATCACGGCGGTGACGGCGCTCACGATCGACGGCACGACGGTCACGGCCGAGCGCGAGGTGGAGGGCGGGGTGGAGGTGAGCACCTGTCAGCTTCCCGCCGTCATCACCTGCGACAAGGGCCTCAACAACCCGCGGCTGCCCAAGCTGCAGGGCATCATGGCCGCCAAGAAGAAGCCGCTCGAGGTGAAGCCGGTCTCGCTGGGCGCGGGCGCGTTCGAGCTGCTCTCGCTGGACCTCCCGCCCGAGCGGCCGGCCGGTCGCATCATGGGCGAGGGTCCCGAAGCCGTGGCCACGCTGGTCGAGCTGCTCCGCACCGAAGCGAAGGTGCTCTGACATGACGACGATTCTCGCGGTTCTCGAGCAGCGTCACGGCGCGTTGCGCAAGGTGTCTCACGAGGTCCTCGCCGCCGCGCGCCTCATCGCCGACCAGGCCGGCGCCACGGTGGATGCGCTGGTGCTGGGGCCCGATGCGGTGAGCGGTCTCGACGCCCTCGGTGCGGCCGGCGCCGATCGCGTGCTCCACGCCGCGCATCCCGACTTCGCGCTCTACAGCCCCGACGGCTACGCGGCGACGGTGGCCGCGCAGGCGAGCGGAGCCCTGGCCGTGGTGTTCGCCGCCACCGCTACGGGCAAGGATCTGGCGCCGCGGGTGGCGGCCAGGCTCCGGACCGGTTGCGCCACCGATGTCACGGCGCTCGCGGTCGACGGCGGCAAGGTCGTGGTGACGCGCCCGATCTATGCCGGCAAGGTGCTCCAGCGCGTGCGTCTCACCGGCGCGCCGGCGGTGCTTTCTGTCAGACCCAACACGTTCGCGCCGGTCGCGGCGGGCAAGGCCGGGACGGTGGAGAAGGTGCCCGTGCCCGCCTTCACGGCGAAGGTGACCGTCCGGGAGATCAAGGCGCCCGCCCAGGCCACGCTCGACGTGGCCGAGGCCAGCGTCGTGATCTCGGGCGGCCGCGGGCTCAAGGAGCCGGCGAACTTCAAGCTGCTGGAAGAGCTGGCGGCGGCGTTCGGCAACGCGGCGGTCGGCGCGAGCCGCGCCGTGGTGGATGCCGGCTGGCGGGACCACGGCGAGCAGGTGGGGCAGACGGGCAAGACCGTGAGCCCGGCGCTCTACATCGCGGTGGGCATCTCCGGCGCGATCCAGCACCTGGCCGGCATGCGGACCTCGAAGGTCATCGTCGCGATCAACAGGGACAAGGACGCGCCGATCTTCAAGGTGGCCGACTACGGCATCGTGGGCGATCTGTTCGAGATCGTGCCGAAGCTGACGGAAGAGATCCGGAAGGTCAAAGCGCAGGTGTGATGACATGCCGGGTGTCAGGTGTCAGGTCCCAGGGCTTCCTGGCACCTGGCACCTGACATCTAATCCCTGGCACTCAGCACCATGTCCTGGATCCTCCTCACCCCCTCTGTCACCGTCTTCTCCTCCGGCCCGAAACTGAACCGCACGTAGTTCCGGAAGCGGGACGGGCGGCCGCTGCGGCGCTTGCCCGGATTGATGTCGAAGAACTCGCCGGGCACCGTGATCACCTTCTCCTGCAGCGCTCGCCGGAAGAACGATTGCCCGTCGTTCATGCCGGGCGGCAGCCCGGACACGTCGCCCCAGCAGTAGAACGTGCCCTCGGGCTCGAGATCGAACCGCACGCCCGCGGCCTTGAGGCCCGCGAGCAGGATGTCGCGCTTGCGGCGGAAGGCCCGGTGGACCGCCGCCGCTTCCTGGCGGACGGCATCGGGCGCGAGGAGCGGAATGGCCGAGCGCTGGAGAGGCTTGCTGCCGCCGCCGTCGAGGAACGACCCCGCGCTCGACACCGCGTCGATGACCTGGCTCGGCCCCACGATCCAGGTGCAGCGCCAGCCGGGGTAGCGCCAGTTCTTGGTGAACCCGTCGAACAGCACCACCGGATCCCGGTCCACATCGTGGATGTAGCGCGCGGCGGAGACGCCGTGCGCCGCGCCCGGGCCGGTCCACACATACCGCGAATAGAACTCGTCGATGAGCAGCGTGCACTGCAGATCGCGCGCGGTGGTCACCCACGCCTCCAGCTCGTCGCCCTGAATCACCCGGCCATGCGGATTGGCGGGATTCGAGAGTAGCAGCGCCGACAGGCCGCGACCGGTGATCTCGCGGCGGAGCTCGGGCACCGTGAACTCGTAGCCGGTGGAGCCGTCCAGCAGGATCGGGATCGCCGTGAAGAGCTTGAAGATGTCGAGCAGCTCCTCGTACGCCGTGTAGTCCGGCAGGAAATGTCCGAGGTTGATCTCCCCCAGCGCGGCCACGGCGCGGGCCAGCGAGAGCCGGCCGCCGCCGCAGATGCAGACGTTCTTCTCGGTGTACTTCGAGCTCTGCCCTTGCCGATACATCTCGTTGTACAGCTCGGCCACCGCGGCCCGGAGCTCGGGGATGCCCGGAATCGGCGCGTATTCCTGGTCTTCCACGTCGATGGCGATATGCTCGACCCGCGGCGGCGCGCCCGGCAGCGGGCCGGTTTCGGGCTGGCCCTGGCCCAGGTTGCACCAGTCGGGATGGGCGTAGCGATAGCCGAGACGGGACGCTTCGGCCATGACGTAGATCACCCCGGTAAACGGCACGGGGCGGAAACCGGGGATGGAGCCGCGCGGGATCATGAAGAGGAAGAAGACAGGGAGAACAGCCGTGGGAACAGTTGGCCGACTCGGCGCCGATAGTGCTCGTATTCCGGATAGCGTGCCAGCAGGAGCCGCTCTTCGGCGCTGGCCTTGAGCGAGAAGTAGACGCTGGCGACGATGAGAACGGCCAGCCCGGCCATCCATCGCCCGGCCAGAAGCGACCAGCCCGTGAGGCCGAGCACCACGGCCAGGTAGAGCGGGTGTCGCACGTACCGGTAGGGACCGCTGGTCACGAGATGTCCGTCGGGCCGGGGCACGACCGTCGGCGTGAGGCCCGGGCCCAGCGTGACGGCGGATACGAGGCCCACCGCGATGGCGATGACGCAGAGCACGATGGCGGCGATCCGCGTCCCCCGCTCCGGTACCTGGGGAAAGCGGTCCTCCAGCACCACCGTACCCACGCCCACGGCCAGGATCAGGGCCATCTGCCCCAGCACCCACGGGTCCCTCATCGACCGCCACAGGGCCATGTCGCTCCTCGACCGATGCAATGCCGTGTCATGATCCGCTCTCGACGCCCGGGACCGGCGCTTCGCGCCGCTCAGGATGATACCCATGGCGCCAAATCCTGTCCCGCCCCCCGGCCGATCGGCCTGCGTATATTTCCCGGCTCCCCCATTTACGATTCACGCTGCAACGAGGTGTACCTGTGACCCGGATCGTGCCCAAGGCCTTTCAGCCGCCCCTCCCCCTCGACCGGCTCATCCGGGCGGAGGCCCCCTCGCCGGAGGCCATCCCGATGGACGTGCTCTTCGTCGGCGCCGGGCCCGCGGGGCTGGCCGGCGCGATCGAGCTGGCGCGGCTGGTCCGCCGGGACAACGAGGCGGGCGGCGGCATCGGCGAGGTCAACATCGGCGTGCTGGAGAAAGCGGGCGGTCTGGGCGAGCACAGCCTGTCGGGTGCGGTGGTGAATCCCCGCGCGATCCGCGAGCTCTTCCCCGATCTCGCGCCGGAGCAGTTCCCCTTTCGCCAGCCGGTCGACGCCGAGGCGGTGTATTTCCTGGGCGAAGGCGGCGCCACCCGGCTGCCGACTCCGCCCACCATGCACAACGCTGGCAACTACACTGCCTCGCTCTCCGAGATCGTGCGGTGGCTCGGCGAACGCGCGGAGGAGCTGGGCGTCAACATCTTCCCGGGCTTCCCGGCGGATGCGCTGCTGGTGGAGGATCGGCGGGTCGTCGGCGTGCGGACCACGCCCGCGGGGCTCGACCGCAACGGCCAGCCGGGTGACGGGTACGCCGAGCCCACCGACCTCACCGCGCGGATCACGGTGCTCTCGGAAGGCACGCGCGGCGCGCTGTCCCAGGCGTACATCGACTGGCAAGGCCTCGCCGGCGAGAACCCGCAGATCTACGCGCTGGGGGTCAAGGAAGTCTGGGAGGTCAAGCGCCCGCTCGATCGGGTGATTCACACGCTGGGATGGCCGCTGCCGGCCGATGCCTTCGGCGGTACCTGGATGTATCCCCTCGGACCGGACCAGGTCTCGCTCGGCATCGTGGTCGGGCTCGATTATCACGACACCGCGCTCGATGCGCATGTGCTGCTCCAGCGGCTCAAGCTGCACCCGCTCTTCCGTCCGTACCTCGAGGGCGGCGAGCTGCTCGAGTGGGGGGCGAAGACCATCCCCGAGGGGGGCTGGTATGCGCTGCCCCGGCGTCGCACGGGCGACGGGCTCATGATCGTGGGCGACGCCGCCGGCTTCGTGGACGTGCCGTCGCTCAAGGGGATTCACTATGCGATGCAGTCCGGCATGTATGCCGCGCGCGTTGCGTTCCAGGCCCTCAAGCAGGGCGACACCTCCGCCGCCGCGCTGGGCGAATACGATCGCATGGTGAACGCGAGCTACATCGCCAAGGATCTCTACCGCACCCGCAACATGCGGCTCGCCTTCAAGGACGGGCTCTACGTGGGTGCGGTCAAGGCCGGGCTGATGACGATCACGGGCGGGCGGTTCCCCGGCGGCCGGATCGACATGCCCGAGGACGCGGCCGCCCCGCGCAAGGTGAAACCGGCGGAGCCGTTCGTGCCGGACAACACGCTCACCTTCAGCAAGGTGGACGCCGTGTTCAAGTCCGGCAACGCGACGCGGGACACCATCCCCTCGCATCTCGTGGTGGGGAAGGACATCCCGGCCGAGGTGGCCGACTTCTACGCGCACCTGTGTCCGGCGGGCGTGTACGAGCGCGTGGGCGACGAACTCCGGATCAACGCGCCCAACTGCGTCGATTGCAAGGCAACCGATGTCGTCGGGCCGCGCTGGACGCCCCGCGAGGGCGGCAGCGGTCCCAAGTACCGGCTGATGTAGGTCCGGGCAGTCGTTGGCCGCAAGCGAGTCGATGACCGATCGAGGGCCGAGCCTCCGGTTGCCCGGGATCTGGGCCGAACTGTGGCGCAAGCCCGACCCGTTGCTGGTCGAGGCCGGCGCCCGGGGCGAACGCCTCCTCGCGGACGTGCGTGTGGTGGTCACCGGCCTCCTGTCCGTCCTCCCCGTCGTGAGCCAGATCCTTACACCCGGCCGGGAGAACTTCATCGCGCTGGCGGTGGCCCTCCTCGCGTTCGCCCTGGCCGTGGGCTTCAACGCGGGGATTCGCCGCGGGCTCGATCTGCCGTGGATCGGCTTCGTGACCAGCGCCTTCGACGTGACGCTGGTGAGCGTGGGGCTCGCGGTGTTCCTCTTCTTCGATCAGCCGCTCACGGCCACCAACAGCCGCGTGATCTTCGAGGTCTACTTCATCGCGATCGCCGCGACGTCGCTGCGGTATGATCCGCGCGTCTCGGTTTCGGCGGGGCTGCTGGCGGTGGTGCAGTACCTGGCCATCGTCGTCTTCGCGGCGCACCATTTCCACCTGGCGGAGACGGCGCTGGTGGACCCCGCCTACGGGCGGTTCGACTGGTCGTCGCAGGTCTCCCGCATCGTCGTCCTGACCGCGGCGGCGGCGGTCAGCGCGATCATCACGGTCCGCTCGCAGCGGCTCCGGGTCCTGTCCACTACCGACCAGCTCACCGGCCTCCTCAACCGGAGCTGGTTCGACGAGCAGGCGGCGATGGAGGCGGACCGGGCGCAGCGCTATCGGCGCCCGTTCGCGGTGGCCATGCTCGACCTCGACTACTTCAAGCCCTTCAACGACACCTACGGTCACGCATCGGGCGACGCGATGCTGCGCCAGATCGGCCACGCGCTCCGCTCCTCGGTCCGCAAGACCGACCTCATCGCACGCTACGGCGGCGAGGAGTTCGTCATGCTCCTGCCGGAAGCCACCCACGCGGACGCCCGGGAGAAGGTCGAGGCCATCCGCAAGGCCGTGTCGGAGATCCGGATCACCAACGCCCGCGGCGAGTATCTGAGCGGCCTCACGCTGAGCGCCGGCGTCGCCACGTTCCCCGAGGACGGCGCCACCGTGCACGAGCTGCTGGACGTGGCCGACGCGCGGCTCTTCCTGGCCAAGAACGACGGGCGCAATCGCGTGGTGGGGAGGACGGGGTAACCCGCACGGCCCGGGCCGCCCGGCTGGCCGTGCGAGGAATGGCGGGCCTACGTTTCCTCATGCCCCAGGGCACCACCATCCCCGCGCTCGACGGCTACCCGCTCGGTGCGACGCTTTTCGTGCCGGCCCGGAGCCCCCGGGCCGTCGTCCTGCTCGCGCCCGCCACCGGCGTGCCCCGCCGCTTGTACGACGCCTTCGGCGCCTTTCTGCAGTCGGAGGGGTTTGCGGTGGTGACGTGGGACTGGCGTGGCATCGGCGACAGCGGGCCCGCTTCGCTCCGCGGCTTCGCAGCGACGATGCGGGGCTGGGGTGAACGCGACCTGGGTGGCGCGATCCAGTGGGCGGCGGAGCGGTACGACGGGCTGCCGCTCGTCGCCGTGGGCCACAGCTTCGGGGGACAGGCGCTGGGGCTTGCCCCCAACGCGGAGCAACTGGACGCGATCGTCCTCGTCACGGCACAGGAGGGCTACTGGCGGCTCTGGCCGTCACCCCGGCGCTACCTCTACGGCGCGCTGTGGTATGCCGGCGTCCCGCTCGCCGTCGCCGCGCTGGGCTACTTCCCCAGTCGCCGGCTCGGACTGGGCGAGGACCTGCCGGCCGGCGTGGCCCGCGAGTGGGCCCGCTGGTGCCGCGACCCCGCCTATCTCGGTACCTGGGACGGCCACGCGCGGCTCGCCGTCCCGCTGCTCTCCTACTGCTTCACGGACGATCCCCTCGCGCCGGTGCGCGCCTCCGATGCGCTGCTGAGTCGCTACCGCGC